>JAJDNB010000068.1 GCA_022340905.1 Deltaproteobacteria bacterium
AACCGACGGTAACCCTTGATCTCCGGAGGATGAATAGAGTTCTGGACATTGATCGCACTTCCCATACTGCTGTGGTTCAGAGTGGAATCCTAGGACCGGCCTTGGAGGAAGAACTCAACGCCAATGGCTTGACTCTTGGGCATTTTCCCCAATCTGTTGAATTCTCCACCCTGGGAGGGTGGATTGCCACCCGTTCTGCAGGGCAAAACTCAACCAAGTATGGCAAGATAGAACATATGGTGGTTGGCCTTCACTTGGTGAGTCCTACCGGTGTGCTGGACTCTCCCCCAGTGCCGGCGGATTCTACGGGACCCTCTTTACTTCAATGCTTGGTAGGCTCCGAAGGTGCATTGGGAGTAATTACTCAGGCTGTGGTGCGACTTCACCCCTTACCCCAGTGCCGGGCCTTTGCCTCCTACCTGTTTCCCGATTTCACTACTGGCCTGGATGCTGTAAAAAGCATGTTGCAAGCAGATCTTCGCCCGGCAGTGCTGAGGCTTTCCGATCCCGAGGAAACTGCCATGGCTCTCTTGCTCGCTCAATCTCCTCGGCCATCACTCAAAGAAAGACTGGGCCATTTATATGTAAGACTTAGGGGCTTTGATCTCCGAAATAGTGCACTTCTGCTATTGGTCTTTGAGGGACCGGAAAAGCTCGTCTCGGTGTCAAAAAGAGAGGCCCGCAGACATGCTCGCTCCGGGCTTTATTTGGGAGGTCTTCCTGCCCACAACTGGATGAAGGAGCGTTTTCGCCACCCCTATATTCGGGACGAACTTCTGGACCGTTCTGTAATGGTCGACACTCTAGAGACTGCTGCTTCTTGGCAAAAACTTCCGCAATTATATGCAGCTACTCGCCAGGCGCTTTATGAGGCCGTCCTGGCCACTGCCCCAGGAGCCTTGGTCTTTTGCCATCTTTCCCATGGATACCCCGATGGCGCTTCTTTGTATTTCACTTTTATGGCCAGGCAAGAACCAGGGAAAGAATTTGAACAATGGCGAAAAATCAAAATCGCAGCAACCGAGGCAATCCTTAGACATGGAGGAGCTCTTAGCCATCACCACGGAATAGGCACTATGCATAGACCTTGGACAACCGCCTATCTCGGCAAGGAAGGCTCGGAACTCCTGGCAGAGTTAAAAAAGAAGATCGATCCCCAGAACATTATGAACCCGGGTAAGGTGCTAAATGTTTCGATTCAAAGCTAAAGCTCATTACCACCAGGGGTCTTTTTCCCACAGGACCAGAGGGATCAACCTCAGCAGGATGCAGCGGGAGGAATTTGATTTTGTGGTTATCGGCGGCGGGGTGACCGGCGCTGCTATAGCTCGCGACGGTGCATTGCGAGGCATGAAAGTGGCTCTTATTGAAAAGGGTGACTTTGCCAGTGGCACGAGCAGCAAGTCCTCGAAAATGGTCCACGGCGGGTTGCGCTACCTCAAACAGCTGGACATTGGTCTGGTAAAAGAATCGTTATCCGAAAGGGAGAAACTTCTTCATCTTGCTCCCCACCTGGTTCGTGCAGCTCCCTATTTGATACCTATGTATTCAGGTTGGAAGGGAAGGCTTGAACACCAAATCGGCCTCTTCGGCTATGATCTCTTAGCAGGCGGCAGTTCTCTCCCCCGCCATAGCGATCTGTCTAGGGAAAAGACTTTGGAAGAAGAGCCCCTGTTGAGAGAAGAGAACCTGTCTGGAGGATTTATCTATTACGACTGTCTGGTGGATGATGCACGGCTGACCTTGGCCTTATTAAAATCCGCCCACGAACACGGAGCCTTGGTGGCAAACTATACGCAGGCCATTGGCTTGAACACAGACAGAGAGGACTATAAGGAAGTACGGTTTCGAGAGGTACTCACAGGCGGGGAGGGGATCATTCGAGCCCGAGTGATTTTAGCTGCTGTGGGAACTTGGACCAGCGAACTTTTCGAACTTCACCGCCTCTCAGGTCCTCCTATCCGTCCAACAAAAGGTGTCCATTTGGTTTTTCCCAGGAATCGACTTCAGGTGAATAAAATCGTACTTGTGCCTACCGCGGACAAACGTATGATTTTCGTGGTCCCCTTGGGCCAGTTTACCTATGTTGGCACGACGGATACCGACTACTCGGGCTCACTCGATAACGTTCTGGTGGAGTCTGACGATGTATCCTATCTTCTGGATGCACTGAACAAGTGCTTCCCATCCCTGAACCTTGGTCCAGGAGACATCGTATCTACCTGGGCAGGACTCAGACCTCTGATCATGGAGGAGGGTGACCCTTCCAAGGTAAGCCGTGACTATTATATTGCCCTGTACGACGAGGGAATCGCAGTCATCGCCGGGGGTAAACTGACCACTCATCGCACTATGGCAGCGAGTATCATCGATCAAGTGTTGGTGCGCTATGACCATCTTTTCAATGGTGATTTCAAACCCTGCTCCACAGCTGATGTCCCTCTTACAGGAGGGGAAATGAACGACTTTCCTTCCTATTTCAGGGCCCAGTCTCTGGGTCTCGAAGGCAGATGGGGCCTGTCTGCAACCACCGTGGAGCACCTGATCCACAGTTATGGCAGAAATCACATGCAAATATTGGCTCTAGGTCTCTATGACCCTGAGCTGTTAAAACCGCTCGGCCCCAACTGCAGCGCAATTAGAGCTCAGGTAATCTATGGCGTGGAGGACGAAATGGCTCTCACCCTAGAGGACTTTATGAGCAGAAGAACTGATCTACTGCATTTCAATGGTAAGGGAAAGTTGGAGAAGGTGGTTGCCAAACTTATGGCCAAACCCTTGGGTTGGAGCCGCACCCGTCGCAGAGCTGAAATCAAAAGGTACAGACAACGAGTCAAAGAGATGTTCTATTTCAGGTCTTAAGCGCGTAGCGCAAAGAGCATGGCGCATAGCGTCAGACGTCAGAGATCGGAGATCAGAGGTCAGTAAGAATCTAGGAGCCAGAATTCAGAATCCAGAAGAAAACAATCAGGAATAAGTTTCTCTTAATTTCTGGCGTCTACGCCGCCTCTCCGTCTCGCCGTTTCACCGCGTCGTCTTGTGGTCCCTAGTGCCTAGTAGGAATGGCTGCCCACTGTCTGCTGCCAGCTGCTGGCTGATAGAGGAGAGGGCGAGAGGATTTTTTCATGAACAGCCGGGAAAGATTCCTTGAAACCATGCGTTACGGCAAACCCGACCGAGTCCCATACTTCGAGGAGGGTATCCGGCGAGAAGTGCTAAGGGAATGGCGCAAGCAGGGATTACCGAAGGGTGCTGATATTGCCCGGATCTTTCCCTCTGATCATCGCGAGGTGATTGAAGTAGACCTGGAGCCCCATCCTAAATTCAAGAAATGGCCGACATCGCGCTCCGACCTAAAGGAACTCTTTCGCCGTTTGCTCCCCTATGGACGGGATCGGTTGCCCAGGGGATGGGCAAAAAAGGTCCGCAGATGGAAAAAACGAGATTATCCGCTCATGTTGAGAATCCACCGGGGCTTTTTTCTGTCCATGGGCGTTTACGACTGGCGCAGATTTTCCGAATTGATGGATCTTCTTATCGATGATCCCGAATTTGTCCGTGAGGCCATGGCGATCCAGGGTCAGTTTGCAGCCGGATTAGCCGAACGGGTACTAAAGGATGTGGCTGTGGACGCGGCACTTTTCAGTGAACCTATTGGTGGCAATTACGGGCCTCTCATATCGCCTCAAATGTACGAGGACACGGTACTCAGTAGTTATGAGCCGGTTCTTGCTGTCCTGCAAAAACATAAAGTGGAGAATATAGCTTTAGTGACATATGCTAATGCTCACGCCCTAATTCCAAGCATGCTCAAGTGGGGATTCAATTGTTTGTGGGCTTGCGAGGTCAACATAGAGGCAATGGATTATAGGAATCTCCGCCGTGAATTCGGTCGTGATTTGCGGCTAATCGGCGGCATAGATCTCGATGCCCTCAGGCGGGATAGAGAAGCAATACGGCGGGAGGTGGAGGAGAAGGTCCCACCCTTGCTGGCCGACGGCGGTTACGTACCCCTCGCAGACGGACGGGTGCGCGCCGATGTCCCATATGAAAATTACGTCTACTATCGGACGCTATTGCAGAAAATCACTCATAATCAATAAGTCATTACGCTGCGCTGTCAATTAGCATGGGGCAAGCAAAATTGTTATTTTACCCCATGCTCTATGCCCCATGCCCTTTGCCCCAAAATGACGGGCGCCCAGCCCAAATGACAACGAAGCGCCCTGGCGCGAAGTGTTATGACTTTTGCTCTGCCATCCGATTGGTAACTTAGAGACGCATATGATTACCAAGGATAGCTTGTTCATAGATGATTCCTATATCATTGCGGCTGGCCACAGGCTTAGAGTGAGAAAGCTTATACACCCCAACTCGGAAGGGGGGAATCCTCGTTCCACGTTGGTGTTTCTCCATGAGGGTCTGGGTTCCATTGAAATGTGGCATGACTTCCCAGCAATCCTAGCGAAGACCACTGGATGCGATTGCTTAATCTACGACCGTTGGGGTCACGGCAGGTCCGATCCACTCGATGTCAAGAGAACGCTCCGCTATGTGCATGATGAAGCTTTGGACAGCTTGCCGGAGGTTCTCGATCACTTCCATGTGGATGGGGCGATCCTTATTGGTCACAGCGACGGCGGTTCTATTGCTCTCATATTTGCCGCAGAATATCCTGAAAGAGTCCGGGGAATGATTACCGAAGCAGCCCATGTATTTGTGGAGGAGATAACCTTACAAGGGATCAGGGAAGCACTCGAAATTTACAACTCTACAGATCTGAACCAAAAGCTGGCGCGATATCACGGGGACAATACGGAAAAAATCTTCAGGGCTTGGCATGAAACCTGGCTGCAGCCGGAGTTCAAGAGTTGGGACATACAGGATTGTCTCGCAAAGATTATCTGCCCCATATTGGTGATACAGGGAGAAGATGATCAATATGGTACTGCAGCCCAAGTAGAGGCCATAAGCAATCAGGTAACTGGCCAGTCTAAGGTTCTAATCATCCCGAACTGTGCTCATATACCTCATAAGGAGGCTAAGGATAGAGTTGCCCAGGAGATGACGGAGTTTATATTAGGGCTTCTGTAGAAAGAATTTGAAGGTGTAATCGAGGGATTAAGAAGGGGAATGCATGAGACGAACACGAATTCTCGGGGTGGGAATGTATTTGCCTGAGAGAGAAATCACCAACCAGGACCTCGAGGCCATGGAAGCATTGCAGACCTCCGACGAATGGATCAGACAGAGAACCGGCATTCTGACGCGACGTTTTGTTTCTGAAGGCCAATCGGGCACCGATCTTGCCGTGGAAGCTTCCAATGAAGCTATAAAGAATGCTAATTTGAGCCCTGATGACATCGACTTCCTTATCTATGCTACCCTCAGTCCAGATTACTTCTTCCCAGGTAATGGCTGCTTTGTCCAGGATAGACTCTTTGGGGATCGAACCATTGGGGCGCTGGATGTACGCACTCAATGCTCAGGTTTTATTTACAGCCTTTCCATGGCCGACAGTTTGATAAAGACCGGCCAGTATAAGCATATACTCATTGTCGGTGCTGAGGTTCAGTCCACGGCCCTGGACTTTACCTTTGCAGGTCGCGACGTAACCGTACTTTTCGGGGACGGGGCTGGGGCGATAGTAGTTGGCCCTGCTCCCGAGGGACACGCAGGCATTCTTGCCCACGCCCTCCATTCAGAAGGCAAGTATGCCAAGGAACTTTGGACAGAGTATCCTGCCAGTGCTCACAATCCGAGAGTCAGTCATGAAGCCCTTGATCAAGGGAGACAGTATCCGCAGATGAACGGGAGAATGGTCTTCAAACATGCGGTTACACGCATGGTCGAGGTAAGTCGCGAGGTCCTGGCTAAAGCAGGTAAAAGCGTTCAAGAGGTCGATCTTTTGCTTCCCCACCAAGCCAACATCCGCATCAATCAGATGGTGGCGTCTCAACTGGGCATTCCCGAAGATTTGATGGTGAATACCATTTCATGGACCGGCAACACCACGGCAGCCACTATCCCCATTTGCATGTACGAAGCCCTCAGACAAGAAAAGTTGAAAGACAACGATCTCGTGCTTCTCACCGCCTTTGGAGCAGGCTTCACTTGGGCAGCCTCACTACTCCATTGGTAAAAAGTAAACAGTAATCCGTGAACGGTAAACGGTTTGAGCCATGCTTTTCCATCGGTTTACCGCTTGGCATTAAGGGGTGGGGAAAAAGCAAGAGTCAATCGAGGACCCCCTCCGGTAACACAGTGTTCTGTTGACTCGGGTGGTTGAATCAGGTATTGATCAAATGATCGTGACTTTGGTCATGATTTTTTGATTTGAGAGGAAGATATATCATGGATATCAGGACAGCTGCAAAAGCCGCAAAAAGGGCTGCAATTCAATTGGCCGCAATCGAGACTGATCTAAAAAACAATGCGCTTCAAGCAATCGCCGACGAAATGTGGGCCCATAAAACAAAAATTCTCGAAGCCAACGAGAAAGACCTCGATTTCAGCCGGCAAAATAACCTGGCCCTGCCTCTTTTGAAGCGGCTGAAATTTGATGAGAAAAAACTTGCTGAAACGATCAGGGGGATCGAGAGCCTCATCGGCTTGCCGGATCCGGTGGGTGTAACTCTCAGTGCCCGGGAACTGGATGAGGGCCTGGAGTTGTACCAAATAACCTGTCCAATTGGCGTGATCGGGGTGATTTTTGAGTCGCGGCCTGATGCCCTGGTTCAGATTTCAACTCTGTGCCTAAAGAGCGGCAACGGGGTGCTGCTCAAAGGCGGAAGTGAAGCTGCCCACACCAACCGCGCTCTGGCTGATGTTATCGTTACAGCGAGCGAATCGGCAGGTATTCCTGTGGGCTGGCTGCAATTGTTAGAAACCCGGGAGGACGTAAAGCAAATGCTCAAAATGGACGAAAGTATCGATCTCCTCGTTCCCCGAGGCTCAAACGAGTTCGTCAAGTTTATCATGGACAATTCCAACATTCCCGTCCTTGGACATGCTGACGGGATTTGTCACGTCTATGTGGACAGAGATGCAGACTTGACCATGGCAAAAAACATAGTGGTGGATGCCAAATGTCAGTACGTTGCCGTCTGCAACGCGGCTGAGACTCTTCTCGTCCACGAAGCAGTGGCTGGAGAATTTCTGCCCATGGTGCAGGAAGCCCTTTCCCAATACGAGGTGGAACTGAGGGGTTGTCCGAAGACGAGGGCGATAATCAAGGTTAACACTGCCACAGAGGAAGACTGGCGCACTGAATATTTGGATACTATCCTTTCAGTCAAGGTCGTAGCCAGCACGGAGGAGGCCATAGAGCACATCAATGCCTACGGTTCAGGCCACACGGATACCATCGTCACTGCAAACCAATCCACTGCAGAGCAGTTCATGAAACTGCTGGATTCAAGCAACGTGTTCTGGAACTGCAGCACTCGTTTTAGCGACGGCTTTCGCTACGGGTTGGGCGCAGAGGTGGGCATCAGCACCAGCAAGATCCATGCTCGCGGCCCCGTGGGATTGGAAGGACTGGTAATCTACAAGTGGCACATCAGGGGTTCCGGACAGATTGTCAAGGACTATGCAGGGGGTACTCGCAAATTTACTCATCGTTCCCTAAAGAAGTAGTTTGCCGTCCGAGTTAGAATCCCTACCATAAATGGTGGCGAGATTTGGCAGGACAAAGTTTAGACTAAACTATCCTTTATGAAGACCCACCAAAGCGATGGGAAACTCCGGATGATGTTTTAGGATGCTGCGATATTGTCTTCAACATAGTCGCGCCAAGCCTCCCTAAATTGGCTCGGGCGGGGTTTCCATTACAAGTTCTCTTGAGACCTTGCCATCGCGCATCTCGAAAATGTGGACCAGCCTCAGCTTGGCTCTCGTACCAACTGGCAGAGGCATAATCCCATCCTTCTTCACCTCGAAAGTAAAGATAGTTTCATCAACAACACGGTCCTCCGTGGCGAACCGGTCAAGACACTGGAAATCCCAATTTCTAAGGGCAGAGAATACTTCCTCATAAGCTGCGGCTACCGCTTCTTTACCCTTGACACTTTGGTTCATGCAGGCGCGCTCCCAGACTATGTCATCGGTGTACATTGTCTTAATTTTTTCCCAGTTGCCGGCCTTTTCGGCATCAAAGTGAATCTGAACGGTGGCTAAGTTTGTCGCCAAAATTCCCTGATTCATTGGGACCTCCATATCAAAAGGGGTTAGTCTTTATCTCAAAGCGAGAGTCTTGCCCCTGCAGCGAAGAACGTCTCCTCTTTGGTGTAACAGCAAAAATGGCCACAAAACCTGGAGTGCGGCGGCACCCTCTGGATGTCCGCCGCACCCTTTTTATGCAACTTTCGTCTTTGCCTGGCTCGAACGTACGTGCTCGCACGCCCTTAAGACTTCTTCTTTGAACTGGTCAAAGTCTAGTTGCAAACCGTTGATGTAAGTGCTCCAGCCTGCACTTGACTTGGCATAGTGAACAGCATCCTCAATCTCTGCATCAGTCGCTCCGTACAACTTAGCAATCTCCGTGTGATACACTGCGCAGTAATGACACTTACTGATCGCCGAGATGGCGACACCAATGAGTTCACGGTACTTGTTTGGAATTGGCCCTTCGTCAAACTGAACCCGCTTGAAGAGTTGCCACTCTAGCTCCAGAGATGAATCTGGAACTACTTTGAACATGCTTGGGACAAGACCAAACATCTCCTCGATTTCCTTATATATTTCTTCTCGACTCATGGTTTATTCCTCCATTTCCGTCCGCAAATTAGCTGGATTCCTTGACTGTCGACCTCCACCGTCCCCTAGAAATTTCTGGGAGGGTGGTGCTCTTTCTTAGCTGAAGTTGGTGGAAGGAAGGCACCTCGGGAGAAAGAAGAACCGGTGGCAGGAGCATACTTAAAGCGAAATGGGAAATTAGTACTTGAGGAGGTCTCTCCAGCGTAAGGGTACAACTCGTCTAGGACAATTTCTCTCTTTTGGCTCCCGACACAAAAAATAGTGTTATCGGGAGCTTACAAAAGGCATCTTGGGGTTCATCTATGTTACCTCACAGATCGCAGGTATGGCAGTGACACAGAAAAGTAAGAGTTTCATCCCTGATAACAATGAGAGCAGATCAAGTCAATAGGAAAAACAACCAGTCCAGTAGGAATTTCTTACAAAAAAAAGAGCAAACTGCGGACAACATCCCTCAATCTAGACTCGGCTGGAATGTAATTCTACACAGCGTGTTGAGATTGCTTATGAGCCGTCTGCACCAGTCCTTTTCCCCAATTCATTTACCACGGATTCATAGAGTTCTTTACTGCCAGTGAGAAGCTGCTCTAGTCTGCTTTGATGCTCCTTCTTCTCCACAGATGTCTTCATGAGACTGACATTGGCTTGGGCAATTCCGTGGGCACCATATATCGCCGCCCTGAGAAGCTCACATACAACCAGAAGATCTGAAGTTAGGTGGCCCTTACAGTGCGTCCCCGCTCTCGCCACTAGATTAAGGGCCTCATTGGCCTCTTCCATTATTTTTGTGGGAGATTCGATTGCCTGATGCAGCGCCTCCAAAACCTCTTTCTTGCCTTTCCCGAATATTTTGGCCTGGGCAAAACGTATATAGGCTTTACCGTCTTCATCACGGAGCTGCAAAATGGTCCTCGATGCTTCTTTCACCTCTTGGAGCAAGTTCTTCCAAGCAGGTTCTGAGGGGACGCTGCTACGCTGAAATTCTACCGTAACTATTTTCTCGAGGAGCGCCAAACCCACAAATGCCCCATGGGCTGCAGCCGCTCCGCCTCCTGGGACAGGTTTGGGTTTCACCAGTGCTTCTATGAAAGAATCATCCATACTTTCTTTCCCGGGCCGACACCTATGATGTTTGACTGCACTGCTGTTAGTGCTTAAAAGGTTTTATGAGTCTATCTTGGTTTATTAACGGTCAGATCAAAGACTGCTGCAAAATTCCAGTCTTTGATCATCCGTATCAAGTTACCAGAGAATACTAGATACTAATTGAATTGTCATAGGGGAAAAGGAGAAGTAGCCATGAAAGCCATAGCAATTAACGAATTTGGCGGAGAAGATACATTGCAGCTTATGGACCTGCCGCTGCCCAAGGTTAAGGAGGGTGAAATCTTGGTCAAAGTAAAGGCCGCCGGGGTCAATCCTGTGGATTGGAAAATCCGGGAGGGCTATCTCAAAGATCTTTTTGCCCATGAATTTCCTGTAATTATGGGGTGGGATGCAGCCGGGGTTGTGGAAGAAGTGGGCAATGGTGTAGGGAGATTTAAACAAGGGGATGAGATTTTTGCCTACTGCCGCAAACCCATTGTCCATGGGGGTGCGTATGCGGAATACATTGCGTTGGAAGAAGAGCATGCAGCCACAAAACCAAAAAATATCTCCTTTGAAGAGGCAGCCTCAATTCCGCTTGCTGCACTAACAGCCTACCAATCTCTGTTTGATGCTGCTAAGATCAACCCAGGAGAAACCCTCTTGATCCATGCTGCAGCTGGTGGAGTAGGTGGCTTCGGGGTACAGCTAGCTAAAGATCACGGTGCTGTCGTCTGGGCAACGGCGAGTGAAGGCAACAAAAAATACGTCAAAGATCTAGGGGCGTCTCAGGTAGTGGACTATACCAAAGAGGACTTTAGCGAGGCGGTCCGATCCCAATATCCGGATGGGGTTGATGTGGTGTTTGATTGCGTTGGAGGCGAAGTTCTTAGGAAGAGCGCAGAGATAGTTAAAGGGGGCGGGCGGCTGGTAACAATTGTCGATGATCCCACTGATTTGCCAAGAAGCGATATACAGAAAGAATTTGTCTTTGTGGCCCCCAACAGTGGCCAATTGACTGAACTGGCCAGGATGGTAGAGCAAGGACGTCTAAAGACTCATCTCTCCCAGGTTTTTGATTTTACCGTAGACGAAGCCAGAAAGGCACACCAACTGAGCGAGTCCGGACATTCCCGAGGCAAAATGGTCATCGTTCTGCCTTAGCAGATGGCGGACCACGAACCGGGTAAGGATCAGAGGTCAGAGGTCAGAAGTCAGAAGTCAGACGACGGAGGACAGACGACAGGTGTTTCAAACTACTGAATATCGAACCGCAGAACAAGGAACCGCAGAATGACGAAGTAATCACTTCGATATTCGAAATTCCTTGTTCGATATTCTGCGGTTCAAAGAGATGGCAGCTCATATGGAGTGAATCTTGATTGGTTTTTTCTCTTGGATTCTGGCTCCTGTCTTCTCGCTCTATGCCCTTTGCTCTATGCCCTATGCTCATCTGTTGGCAGCCCGCTACGAAGTAGCACATGAGCAATAAGCTATGGCCACCAACTTCGACCACATCCTTATAATCGCCGACATTGAGGGGAGTTCCGGATGTTGGGATTACCGCGCCTCAAAATTTATGACCGAGGAGTGGAGTCGTGCGTGTGTAGAAATGACCCTGGATGTTAACGCTGTGGTCAGAGCACTATTTGATGCGGGAGTGAAACAGGTCACCGTAAAGGACTTCCACCGGACCGGCTACAATCTACTTCCGCAAATGATCGATCCTCCGACTCGTCTTGTCCCAGGTTACCAGCAGGGTCCGGTAGCAGGCCTGGGAGATCCAGGCGACATCGAAGCTGTTATGTTCTTGGGGATGCACGCCGCTTCCGGCACGGAAGGCTTCATGGCGCACACCCTTACCTCACGAATAATCTGGTTGGAGGTGAATAGAAAACCCTTGGCTGAAGTAGAACTTTTCTCTGCATCATTAGCCCCCTATGGGATAAGGCCCATTTTCTTTTCCGGCTGCCCTACTGCCTGTGCACAGGCACAAGCAACAATCGCGGGGATACACTCTTATCCCATTGACAAGTCCCACGGACCTGCCCTATTTGACGCTCATTTGTGGAGATCCGGGCTGGCAAATGCAGCAGTGCAATCCCTCAACAATTTAGAAACTGAACCATATGCGGTATCCGGCCCTTTTAGGGCAGAGGTAACAATGTGGGATGGGGAAAGATCGGCTCGAAAACTTGCTCAGAGGTGGGGTTTTGTTCAGGAGGGTGGTCGAATCTTTATCGAAGCTCTAGACTTCCATGAACTCTACAGAAACCTAATTAGACTCTGCTATCTAACTCCCTTGACCGAAAAGACGCTCCCCTGGGGGTTATTTTTCTATAACTTGACCGGCTGGCTTGGGCTACAATGGGTTCGGTTGCGCCAGCGGCCGGTGTTGAAGAGATATAAGTTGTCCGCGCAGAAGCCTAGGCCCAGCAGGTAGGAGGCATCTCGCAGCAAGCAGTAATGACAATGGCATAAAGGAAATCTTTTGCTGCCAGCTGCCCGCTGTCAGCTGCTAGCTTATTCTCAAGCCTCGGCTCAGCAAGGGGGAAAGAGAGCGAACATAATGTTCACACGTCATGACGTTTCCGCCTTGGATAGAAAAGAGGTATTACAGCATTTGTTTCATCCAAGGAAGGATCACTGTCCATCCCCACCCCAGGGTGCCATTGATTTTTTCATACCTGTCGAAGAAGGAGTAAGACTTGGTGCTCGCTTCTATCCTGCGGAACCGAAAGAACCGCACCTTCTTTTTTTTCACGGCAACGGCGAGATTGCCAGCGACTATGATACCATCGGCCCGATCTACAATAAGTATGGCATAAGCTTTCTAATAGTCGACTACAGGGGATATGGACAGAGCACGGGATCACCCACCGCCAGCAACCTGCTTGCTGACTCTCACACGATTTTCAGGGAAGTATCGGCTTGGCTTCAGGAACAAAATCGAAATGGCCTCTTGATCATTATGGGAAGATCCCTAGGTAGTGTGCCAGCTCTCGAGGTCGCATCTTCGTACCAAGATGAGATTTGCGGACTGATCTTAGACAGCGGTTTTGCCAGGACGATGCCGCTGCTCGATCGTCTTGGAGTGGCCACAGAAAGCCTTGGGATTTCGGAGGCAGACGGTTTTACCAATTTCGGCAAGATTAGAGACATAGGCAAACCCACTCTTATTATCCACGGCCAAAATGATGAGATTATTCCTTCCAAAGAGGCTGATATTCTCATGGCCAACTCAGGAACTATGAGAAAGCAACTCCTAGTTGCTACTGGCTGCGGCCACAATGATATTCTGCAACGGAGCGGTGAACTGTATTTTCAGGCAATTAGCCAATTTGTGGAGATGGCGAAA
>JAJDNB010000069.1 GCA_022340905.1 Deltaproteobacteria bacterium
GGTTCAAATCTGGTGGAGCGTTTGCTCGGTGCATCCTTTCAAGTTCAGGTTCTGGACAACCTGAGTTCGGGGTTGTTGCAGAATCTAGAGCCATTCCGGGAATATATTGACTTCAAACAAGGAGACGTGCGGGATCTCGCCACCTTGCAGGAAATGATGTCTGGCGTTGAGGTGGTCTTTCATCAAGCTGCGCTAGTATCAGTTCCTCAATCTATCGAAGATCCCATTGAAACAGCTATGGTAAATGATCTTGGCACGCTCAATGTTTTGGAAGCTGCCCGTCAAAGCGGCGTTAGAAGAGTAGTATTTGCCAGTTCGTGCGCGGTCTACGGTGATTTGCCCCAACTTCCCAAAAGAGAAGATATGGACACAAAGTTGTTGAGCCCTTACGCAGCCAGCAAATTACACGGAGAGAGTTATGCTAGGTTGTATGCCGAAATATATGGGCTCGAAACTGTCTGCCTTAGATATTTCAACGTTTATGGACCAAGACAAGATCCCAGTTCCCCCTATTCTGGGGTAATATCTATTTTTATGGACAAGGGTGCTCGGAGCGAAAAAGTCACCATTTATGGAGATGGGGAACAGTGCCGGGATTTCATCTACGTGGACGATGTAGTCCGGGCCAATATCTTGGCTGCTCAAGGGAAGAATATTTCCGGCGTGACTATTAATGTGGGCACTGGCAAAGCAGCGACAGTAAACGATCTTTGGAAAAATATCGCCGAACTTGCAGGTGTCAAAGGTGAGCCAGAGAGAGCTGATTCGCGTCCCGGGGACATTCGACAGTCGGTTGCTGAGATTTCCCGGGCCCAGGAGCTGCTGGGTTTCGAGCCTACCTCCAGTCTCCAGGAGGGACTAAAACTCACCTGGGAATGGTACCGCAAGCGCATAGGGCATGGAGCATAGGGCATGGAGCATAGGGCATGGAGCATAGGGCATGGAGCATAGGGCACAGGCTTCTTAGAGGTTGTAGATTTTTACTGGTTCCACTGGTTCCGCGAGCTCAAAATGGAAAACTTTCGAATAAAAATATAATTCACTGTCCAAAGCACGTTTAATCGTTCCAGCCCGCCGAAAACCATGCTGTTCACCTTCAAAGGGAATGTAAGCCACTGGTAGTCCCTTTGATTTTAGAGCCTCGAGCATCATTTCTGCCTGATTTGGCGGGACCACCTCATCCTCAAGGCCTTGAAACAGTATCAAGGGACAGGAGAGCAGATGAGTGTGATATATGGGTGAACGTTGCCGATAGATGTCCAGCCTGTCTGGATATGGCCCCACGAGTCGATCTAGGTATCTGGCCTCGAATTTATGGGTCTCTCGTGCAAGCGCCTCGAGATCACTGATTCCATAATAACTGGCCCCGGCTTTGAAACTGTGGCGGAAGGTGAGAGCGCAAAGGGTGGTATATCCTCCGGCACTGCTTCCGCGAATGGCAAGCCGTTCACCATCGACCCAGCCCTGCTTTACCAAAAAAAGTGCCCCATTAACGCAATCGTCAACATCGACAATTCCCCATTTCCCTTCCAATCGCTGCCGATAAGAGCGACCGTAACCGCTGCTGCCGCCGTAGTTTACATCCAAGACCGCAAAACCCCTGCTGGTCCAGTACTGAATATCCCAGGCGAGAGAAGTCGAGGTAGCAGCGGTAGGGCCGCCATGAATCTTGGTCAGCATTGGTGGCAGCTCATCCCCGTCCGCTCCATATTCGGGGTTTTGGGGGGGATAGAAGAAAGCGTGTGAAGTCTTTCCATCTTCTGTTGGAAATTCAATTGGTTGTGGAATAGAAATATAGCTGGTGTCTACCTTGATATCGCTGGAAGATCGCAAAAGGTCAAACTGCCTACTCTCAAGATCAAGTCTTATAATAGAGGCTGCTTGAGTTGGAGACCCGGCGCAGAATACTGCTTGTTTTGCGGAGACCCGCAGGTTCCACACTTCGGTGAAAGGAGTTTCAATTTCTTCTAGATCACCGGAAGCACAGCTAAGGATCGCCAGATGCCAGACACCTTTGTTGGTATACGTACAAATGATGCCGTCTGAGGACTCGAATCCATAGGTAGACATGGCAAGCAGCCACTGCGGTCTGCCGAATTCGCAGTCCCTCTGACAAACTGGCTCAATCTGATTGTGTCCGTAACGATACAGGTTCCACCACTCGCTTTTGTCTGAGATGAAATATAGTACACCCTCTTGCGACCATTCCGGTTGGAAGACTGATTCCCGGGTGCCGCCTGCAACTTTGAAGCTCTCTCCAATTGAACCATCGGGTCCAATCTCTCCCACCCACAGCTCGGTTCCGTCCCAAGGAAGATTGGGGTGGTTCCAGGTGAGCCAAGCCAAAGATGAACCGTCAGGACTAATCTGAGGAGAACTGTAAAAATCATTTCCGGCAACCAAAACATCTTCCTTTTGATCGTTTGTTAGGTCCAGAGCAACTATGGTGTTGATCGGCTCGCCTTGTTTCCCGCTGTGGTCTTCCCTCACACAAATCAGCCGGTTTCGAAATTCGTCCACAATAATGTCCCCATACCGTTTGGTCTGCGAGGAGGTTAAGGATTCCGGCACTAATGACGATTTTTGCGCGTATAATCTCTGGTCGGCATAGTTGGAGAAAAAAATAGTCTCATGGGCGACGGCGAAGGCACCGCCTCCATATTCATGGACACGGGTACGCACGTCAAAGGGATCTGGGGTGAGGTCTGTTATTGTGCCATCAGGAGTCCATTTCACAATGACATTGCGACCACCTTCTGCCGGCCGGGACTCGCTCCAGAATACCTCACTGCCATGGAGAAAAATCTCTCCCAGTTTTATGGTCTCGGCGACAATTAGTTCCGAGGTAACAGGGGATCTCCATGATCCATAGGGGGCCACCTGTACACTGGCCATTCCTTGGTTCTCCTCTTGTGATATATTTAACATATTGAATTATATATAAAAATAATCTATAAGATGATAACATACTTTAACTTAATCCGTGCTTATTCCTCGATTCGCAAATTTTTCCTGGCTTGCTGGATGTCACTGGCATTGAAGAACTCCGGATAGTAATCCAGGGCGATTCTCTCCAAGCTCAATCCACCCTCACGGTCCAGTTTCGTGGCAATTTCCTCATTGCCTACTCGCAGTCGCCACTGGACAAAGGGGATGACCCTCAGATAATTGCCTTCAAATTCCCTCCATTTTGCAATCCTTTTTGCTTCGACTGAGCCGATGATTCTCTCAGTGTCCTCCTCGCACTTGTAGAGAAGTTCCTCCAGAGTCGGCTTGTCTCCCGTAAGGTGCTTCTGTTGCCTGTCGACATATTCGGCAAGTGATTTCAAGATAAGCTCTCTTAAGGTGATTCCCTCCAGCGCTGCAGTGGCTTTTGCCTTTCGGTGGAGATCTCCTGGAAAGGGTCTAATAGTATAGGCTGAGTCCCTCATTTTGTGCCTCCCTTTAATATTTACTACTTTAATAGTAGATGTAGCTTCGCTAGTCAATATTAAAAATTAACATTTAGAGGTGTTCCTCTGAATGGTTTGCCAGATGACCAATTTCCTTTTGGCCATATAGTCATTTTTGACCATTTGACCACAAGCGCTTAAGAGAGAATAAGATATAACTATTTGTAATCTATATAATTTTATTTATATCTCTTTTGTGTATTGTTATTGCAAAGGACATCCACAGTGAGGTGGGCTGTGGTTTGATTTCTTGGTGAAATCTGACAATTATGGGCCCTAACTCTAAACTTTTTTGCTAAATAGTCGGTCGCCACTCCTTAGATTAAATAATGTAAGTACTTAAAACCACAAGATAAATTAGGAAAAGTGAAATGTGGCATCATCTGTGCTTTTTAGAGCTCTGAAGAAGAACGGGAGCTTATTGTCTTAAGGAAACCTTGGCATCATAAATATTGGTTGTGAGGGGTGTACAATGAAAAAGTTCAGCATACTTTTATTGGCAACTTTCTTTGTTTTTGGATTGGTAGTGCAGGCGGGTGCGCAGGACCAGGAACCACATGTAGTTACTGTGGACGCCTTTGTGGGAGACCCAGTAATTACTTTCGAGGAGGCAGATGTTGTGCTTTCTTATGATGTCCCACTTACCATAGAATATACATCTTATAACGTCGTGTTCGCAGAAGAGGGAACAGACGGGGGATGGCGTTTTAATGATTCTTATTTGGGCACTCTCTGGGGTATGCCATACTCAGTGGGTAATATCGATCTACTAACTTTTCAGACAACTCGGGTACCCCTTCGGATGGATTTTGTTGAGCCGGTAACTCGGGTGGGATTCGATGTTGGATCGGCCTACGGGGATCCCATTACCGTCACAATTTACCGGGAGGGTTCAGAGCCAGAGACTTTCTATCATTACTCGAATTGGGATGAGAGTATTTTTAAATGGTTAAATCCTTTTTTTGGCATTGAAGATCTGAAGGGAATCGATGCCATTGAGATTAGTGCAGAAGCAGTTGTTCCGAATTATGATAATCTCATAAACAATTTCCTTATTGACAACCTTAGAATCGGAGGCACCCCTGAAACCGGTCCCCCCGAAACCGGTCCCACTGAAATTGAAGTAACAATGAATGTGAATCCACCCAGCTGCTCAGGTGCTTTCATAAATATGAAGAGCAAGGGTGTGACGCCAGTGGTCATAGCCGGCAGCGAAGACTTCGATGTGACCATGATCGATCCGGCCTCCATCCTGTTGCATGGCGTGGCACCAGTGCGTTCTGCCATAGAAGACGCTCCCTATTGCAACAACTCAGGATCTGATGGATATTGGGATCTGACGCTGAAATTCGATACCAAGGAACTCGCGGATGCCATGGAAGCTTCTGCCGTGGCTAAAGGAGTAACTTTGGAAAATGACGACTTGCCGGTCTTACATTTAACTGGAAGTCTCTTTGATGGTACAGCAATTTATGCTGATGAGCCAGTTAGTGTAAAAGGCAAGCCTGTGAAAGAGAGTAAAAGAAAAGGTAGCAAACGGTCGTTTGACTCACATTCAAGGCACGATCGGGGACACCAT
Source organism: Deltaproteobacteria bacterium (assembly GCA_022340905.1). Lineage (GTDB taxonomy): Bacteria > Desulfobacterota > Syntrophobacteria > BM002 > BM002 > BM002. The sequence goes on from JAJDNB010000069.1 coordinate 5,032, forward strand.
AAAGGTTGGGACCACAACCGATAAAAATAGGTAGGTTTCAGTGAACCAGAGATCCGGGCAGGGCCCAGAGGGCCCTGCCCTTTTATTTTGGTTACTCTTTCACTTTTTTAGGCGGAGTCACTTACCCCGCCTTTTTGGTCTCTATCTCTCGTCAATCTCTCGTGCCAGCTTGAGAATACTCCGGCCGTGATTATAGTACCCTCATAAGGATCAATCTAATTCTGAGGAGGTTGCTTTGCTTCAGGGATTTGCCACCCAGAAGGGTACGAAGTCATATGCAGTCCAGAACAGTTCATTAGGCTATGGTGAATTAGGTGGAACCGGATTGCTGGCCAGCCAAGCGGGCTTTGGCTGCTACCGGGTGGACCTTACTGATCCCGAGCACGAAAAATCTTTGCGCAAAGCATTGCTCTCCGGCATCAATCTCATAGATACAAGCTCAAACTATGGAGATGGTAAGGCGGAAGAACTGGTTGGAAAGGTTCTGGAAGATTTGGCTTCATCAGGAAAAATTACCCGAGAGTCAACAATAGTGGTTTCGAAGGTGGGCTATCTTCAGGGGCAGAATTATCAGATCAGCCAGGAGCGCAAAGGGCAAGGAAAACCCTTTGAGGATTTGGTTCTCTACGCAGATGGTCTCGAACACTGTATCCATCCAGAGTTCATAGATGATCAACTTACTCGGAGTCTGGAACGGCTAAGACTCGACACCCTTGATTTCTACTTGCTTCACAACCCCGAATATTATCTCAGCTGGGCGAGTAAAACTGGTGTTTCTTTAGAGAAAGCCAGGCAGGAATACTACAATCGCATACAACAGGCCTTCCAGCACCTGGAAACTGAAGTGGAGAAAGGGAGGATCAGGTATTACGGCATTAGTTCGAACACTTTCCCCTCCCCCGCTGCAGATCCTGAATTTACCTCGTTAGGGCAGGTCTGGGAAATAGCAGATTCCTTGTCTTCCCACCATCATTTCCGTCTCATCCAGCTTCCCATGAATCTCCTGGAAACCGGGGGAATTACCGAAAAAAATCAAGCAAATGGACAGAGCGTTCTCGAATTTGCTCGTTCCAAAAACCTGGGCATGCTGATCAACCGACCGCTGAATGCAATCATAAATGATACACTCCTTCGTTTGGCTGAGGTCAGGGTGGCGGGCCGAACTAGCGATAATGAGGTTAGCGACCTTGTTGATAGGCTTATTTCGTCAGAAAAAGTGTTGAGGGATACCATTCTTCCCCAACTCGGTCTGTCGCCGGCCATTCAATCCCAGGTGATGGAGCAGCTTACCACCGGTACAGTCCTCAAACAACACTGGCAAAGCTTCGGTACCTATGAACGCTGGCAAGAGCTCCGAGAGTATTATTTCTCGCCTCGGGTCATGGGAGTGTTTCAGTTTTTGCAACAAGGAGTACCTTCAGCAGAAGACATTTTCTCGTGGATGAACTCACACCGGGAGAAACTTGAAGAACTCCTTGAAGCCGTGGGCTCGAGGTATGGGGAACAAGCAGCCAAGAGAAGCACTCGAATCAAAGAAAATCTCTCCTCAGTGGACAGGGAATGGTCTGAGGCTGCGACTTTGAGTCAGATGGCAATCCGGGCGCTGCGATCCACCACTGGAATAACTACGGTTCTCGTGGGAATGCGTAGGGAAGCCTACGTGATGGATGTGCTCGAAGAACTTGGCCGGCTGGTGGAAAGCAGGGAAAGAACTGAATCATGGCTCGAGTTGAAAAAGATGACATTTTAGTCCCCCAGGGCCCCATGTTCGATATTCGGGTAACCCTTCGGGTCAGGTCCAATCGATGCTCCCACCATGCCTGCTGATGATTTTTCCCCCGCTCATCAGCCTCGAAAAGCAGAAAGGTACTAGCTGTTGGCAAGATTGCTGTAAAAGGAATGCTTCTCTTATTCAACCTTGACCTTTGTGACCTTTTTATTGCTTTTTTCCAGCGATGAGATTCTCTCATCTATGAGAATTTTAAAAGCTCGAAGGACCTCGATCCTGGCCTTGCTTAGGTGCGTGAAGAAGCCGCTATATTGCTCCTTCGCCTCCTCCATCATTCTGCTGGAAAGGCAAAAAGGACAATGACACGTTTTGTGCTCCTCTGCGCCTTTACCCTTGTCCTCTTTCTTGGGCTTGCTCACTGCTTCCTCCGAATTCAATCACCAGATGGTCTTCCTCGAGTCTAGCCCTCGTTGGTTCCAGAACGGCATAGGCTCTTGGAAGGACGATGTTTTTTTTGAAGTTTCCTATCTTGATTATGAGTTCGTCACCAATTTTGCGTAGATCGACCTCCTGTTTGTTGACGAAGGGAAGATGAAGTTTTACCACACTCTGGCCGTCCATCTTAGCAAACTGGTAGGGCTTCTGTTTGAACAATACTTGAGTTGGATCTTCACCCCCATAAAGGTTTTCTCCAAATTTGGCAAGCTTCTCATAACCAAGGATCTCAGTGTCATACAACGGTGCCTTGAAGATGGGCAGCGGATAGAAATAGGTCTCAGCCAACTCCATGTATTTCTGTTGGTTTTTGCCCCAGACTTTTAAATGATTCTCATCTCCTTGGGAAGGAAAGACTCTGTTAATAACAATAGCATCGATGGAAGTTTGATGGAGGCTGAAAAACATAAAGGCCCGCTGAGTTTCTCGCAGCACCATCTTCTCAGGGTTGGTAACAAGTCTCACCGAGGTAACCTCGGGATCGGTGAGCAAATGGTCCACTCCCTTGAGACGGCTGTAAAGACTCTCAATATTGGCAAAATAATCGTCTTCCGGTAAGGGAATATCTACCACCCTGCGGGCCACTGGCCGAACCACACCAAAAATTCTCCGCTCCAATCGAAAGATCTTTTTCATGTACCATTCTAAGGCAGTGGGCATGCTGATGAAGCGAATGGATTCTGCGGTGGGTGCGCAGTCGAGAATGATGAGATCGTAACTTTCTTCATTCACATATTTGTTTATATAAAGGAGGGCGCTCAGTTCCTCCATGCCTGGAAAAACCGCTAGTTCCTCAGCTAAGACGTCATCGATTCCCGACGTATTGAGTAAGAGAGAAATATACTTATGTACATCCCCCCAGTAATTACCGATTTCCTCATGAACATCGAGTTCCTGAATCCAAAGCCCCTGCCCGACTTCAATTGGTTGACCGCGATTCTTATCCATGAGGGAGAGATCTAAGTCGAAGGCGTCGCTCAGGCTGTGAGCCGGGTCCAATGACATGACCAGAGTCTTAAGGCCTCTCCTGGCACTGATAATCCCGGTAGCACCGGCCACGCAGGTCTTTCCCACCCCCCCTTTGCCGGCATAAAGCAGGACTCTCAATAGAAATAACCTCCTCCAACTTTTTCGTTTGTCCTCGTAGGGCAGTAACAATCAAAGCCTGACACATTTCAATACATCTCACATATAGTTTAGTACTTTTGAACCCAATATTCCATCCTTCCAATATCTGAGTAGCGACCATACACTTGACTCCGCATACATTACGATTGAGGGCTGGGATTTTCTCGAAGCGGCGTATGTGGTCAGTATTTGCCTCCTGAGAGAGACAACTCTACCCAAGTAAAATAGCAAATGCTGGCACATCCGCAGCTCGGGCTGCAACCGCCTCTGCTCCGAAGGATCTCCCCTTTGTAAGGTCAGCAGGCCGAGCGTTAGCGGAGGGAATGGCCCAGCCCTCAAGAGTTGTTGCTGAGCAAAGTGAACAGGCGCCTTTCAGTATTGCAAAGAGGCAATTCTTCAGATCACCCTCAAATCCCAAAGAAAAGCTTGGCATTGTTGGAAGTGATCGAGCGAACATCTTCGAGCGGTATGGTTTTCACTCTAGAGAGTTCTTTCAGGGTAATCACTAGGTCGGCAGGCTGAGAGATTTTTCCCTGGTATTCAACCGGGCAATCAGTCTCAACTAATATTCGTTCGAGGGGTGCACTTTTCATGGCCGCCTGGTGCGGTGGGCTGTAAGCGAGAGCGGGGGTGGCGGAGACATAGAAGCCGTCGTCAATGATTTTTACGAGAATCTCCAGTGGGCCGCTATACCAGTGGAACACGGCCTTCTTGATTCCCGAATCCTTTACCATTCGATGGGATCTTTGGTGCGAGAACCGGGAATGGACAATAACCGGTCGCTTGTGGTGCAGGGCTATTGAAAGTAATTGTGAAAAAATCTCCCACTGAAGCGGCTTCTTTACCCTTGTCTTGTAGTCGATTCCCACCTCACCCAAAGCAATGCACTTAGTCAGGTTTTTGTCGATGAAACGTAAGTTTTCCTCCATGGTTTCCCGGCTTATTGACCAGGGGTGATAACCAATTGCCGGATGAACCATTGCGGGGAATTTTCTCGCGAGATCGAGAGTTTCTTGGTTAGAGAGCAAATCCATTCCCACCGCCACAATGCCCTTGATGCCTACATCTTTGGCCTTCAGGATTGCCCGGTGGACATCTTCAATCTCGTTCAGATGGGCGTGAGTGTCAATCATGGGTCGTTCAAGCCGTTCAAGTCGTAAGAATGGTAGAAAACGTCAATTTAGCTCACAGCTATAAGGGGCAAGAATCCCGAATAACTAATAACGTATAACCACACTGCCTTCTGTCGTCTGTCCTCTGCCGTCTTTCCTCTGATCTCCGATCGCTGGCTCTTACCTGTTACAACAAATGACAGCGGAGCGTAGTGACCTAATGACGTCGAAGGCAAGTGACTTATTGCCTGTGGGCTCGCATTTTGTTATGGCCGTTGCTCTATCGTAAGTTGATTCTAGACTTTGGCTCCTGTCTCCTGGTTGTTAAAATGGCCAGAGGCAACAAGGCCGTGGTTTTTCGAATTCCTTTTCGCAGGAAGCCAGCTGATTTGCGTAGCTCTTGGCGCGCTTTTGAACTTTCCATGCCACCCTTTGCAACCATTTTTTCTTACCATAGGTTCCCCGCCTGAATCCACTGTGGCCCTCATGATAGGCAAGATAGAGATTGTAGGCATCGTCTTGAGAAATCCCACAGACTGAATAGCTGAGATTGCAATACCAGCCAATGAAATCGATGGCATCAGCGAAGTTGTTTCTATCAGCTCCCCAGTTGCCAGTAGAACTCTTATACTTGTCCCAGGTTTCGTCCACAGCCTGCGCATAGCCATAAGCAGAGGAAGGTCGAGGGCCTGGTAGAAAACAAAGGCAGCTTGTGCGCGGCGGTTTTGCCTCGGAATTGAATTTTGACTCCTGATGCACGATGGCCATGAGCACGGGAATGGAAACCGACCATTTTTCCGATGACCGATAGGCACTCCGGTACCAGTCACGGTTTTGCCGAAAGATCCGGCAAATATTATCTATTTCTTCAGGAGGTTTACCGAGGTGGGCGCACCCCAGAATTAGAGCAGGGATAGCGCACAGCAGTGAGAGGATAATAACAGAAAACGGCTTTCTTCGACTCATCTCTTCCAAATACCGTTTTAATTCCGCTAGAGGTGGACCAGGACCTTCAACTGCTTGATTAAAAGAGTTCGCCAGGAAGAAACTTCTTAAACTTTTTCAAAAGGTTATGAAGTTTCGCCTGATAGTATGCCACGTTTTCATCAGGACAGGTCGGATCATAGTCCGAAGTGAGTTTGGAATTTTCATACACCCGTACTGTCTTGGCCTTGCCCGTTACGTAATATGAGACTTGATCTCCGGCCCGATAGGGCCGACCTGAGGCAATGGCCAATTCATAGGTCGCTGCAGGATTGCGCTTTTTGGCTGCTACCTTTTCACGGTAGGTATCCAAGGATTCGCTGAGAGTTTCGGTCTTAGCCAGCCAGGAGATTCCCAGTTGGTGTTCCTCGATCCTATCCAAGTAGTCTCTAAATAATGAGTGAATTTCTTGTTCTTTTCCCTCCAACAGGAGTCTAATCATGTTGGAGAGAAACTCTCGCAGGTATTTTTCCATCCCTCGGGAGCGCAGCCCGCTTCCTTTTACAGTTACATTACCTTTGTCATCCATGAGAGCATAGTTTTTTTTCTTATAAGAGAACATGGCCTGGTATATTCCAGCCATTTCCACCTCTATTCCTGATGGCAAGTTGTCTGACAACTGCTGAATAAGATCTTGTACCTCCTTATCGGTCCTCACTCCTGGAGGTGGAACAAAATAAATGCCATCAGTATCTATCTCGATAGGTTCAGCGCCCTCTTTTCTCAGCCACGCAACCATCTGAACAATGATTTCTCGACCTCGACGGGTAACCTCACCTGCAAGTTGGGGATCGGAAAAGTTATGGAGCCTGGTGCCGAGGTAGCCATAAAATGAGTTGATCAAGATCTTAAAGGTTTGCTGCAGGGCTTCGTAGTAGTCTTTTTGGTGTGGTTCTTCAACTGTCATTGCTCTTTTTTTCGCTTCCATGCGAAAATTTCGCAGGCTTCGCAGTAATGGCAGGAAGATATCTAGAGTATCTGCTTGAGGCTTGAGTTTGTTGGAGATCAGGATAGAAGGATAAAGCGAAGCCACGTCGCACGAGATTACGGGTCTAACAATACCATGGCGGAAAACATCGGTGTAGCCGCCAGCAAACGCTCCCGCCTCGCCCGGTTTGGGCACTGAGGTCCTCTGCCTGAGGTACTCGCGCATGAATAGGGCATTTATTTTTGTAGCATTTCCCCGTACGAACATGTTCTGGTATGAGAAAGGAAAGATGCGGGTTTGCAGGAAGAAAGGATAGGATAGGAGCTCAGACAGGGCTAAAGTTTCCCTGACATCGTCGAGATTGTATTGTTTCAATTCCTCGGGTCTATTCTCATAATACCACTGGATTTCCTCTGGCTCTATGTAAGTCCTATCTGGTGCTGCCAGCCCAAAGTGGCGGGCAGCGGTCTTCAGTGCGTAGCTTTCCAATTCCCTGGCCACAGTGTCATAATATTGCAGCAGAAATAAGGTATCGACCACGTGTCGACCAGAAATATCCATTCGGGTGTAGTCTATTACTCGCTCTGCTACGCTGAAGCGAGAACGTCTCGTATGAGGCTCACTTCCGTCCCTACCCCACAAGAGCTTGACCCCGTGCATTCGGGCCCGAGTGACTATATACTCTAGATCGAAATTGAATAGGTTATGCCCTTCCAGAACATCTGGATCGAGGCTTTGTATTTTGGCTCTCAGGGTTTCAAGTAGTTCCTTTTCTCCATATTCCGTTGCGAAAAGGACTTCTTCATACCCTCGATTATCCATCAAAGCCACAGAAAGAATGCGGTCTTCTGGGCGCGAAGGATTAGAAAATGAGTAGCCGGGAGCGGTTGCTGTCTCTATATCAAGGGCTAGTCTATGAAGCTTTTTGAATGCAAGTCCCTTAAAGAGGGTTTTGCCGGTGAGGAGTAGGTGCTGGTGCACGGGATCTGAAAGGAAAAGGTAGGGAGCTTCAGGAGAGGATGGCGGAGTTCCAGTAGTCCCATGGAGATGAATTTTGGCCTTGGTACAGTCTTGCCAACTTTCGAAGAGAGCCAAAACCTTGAATTCATTTGTGGATGAAAGGGATTCATATCTTGCTGTCTTGTTGAAATCTCGGAGCAACGATTCTTCCTTGAGCAAGATAAATGAGATGAAGGGCTCATCACGTATTTCCAGCCGGTCCTCTGACCGAATGAAAATGCGCATTGCATTATCCCCAGAGGGCTCGACTGCCACTATACCCTCGGTGGGGTCAGAGCCGAAGAGGACCTGGTTTTCTTCAAAAGAGGGCCCGTTCATGTCGTAACTCTCTGATAAACTTTCAACCATAGTTCGAACCAGGCACTAGGCAGAAAGGACTACCTGTTGTCTTATCATTTACCCCCTTTCCCTCGGTGCTTAGTGCCTGGTTTGAGAATTATAAAAGCTCCAAAACGTCTGGTGGATGTTTGACGAGTACTTCCGCTCCTGCATCTTCAAGTTCCTCTGCAGAGCGGAATCCCCATAGGACGCCTACGGCAAACATGCCTGCACCTCGAGCTGTTCTCATGTCAGTGGAGGTGTCACCCAAGTAGAGGAACCGCTCAGGGGAGATCCGGAGCTGTCGTGATATTTCTATTGCTGAAGTTGGATCGGGTTTTTTGGGCATGGACCTTTGCGCACCAGTAACGGGATGGAAGCGCCATTTGGCGAGGAGTTCAGCCACCATCTCCTTGGCGGCGTCATCCGGCTTGTTGGAAAGGATGGCCATTTTGAGGTTCCTGCAGGTCAATTCGTCCAGCAGCTCAGGGACGCCTTCATAAGGACGGGTTTTTCTCGCCCAACGTTTTCTGTACTCTTGGCGCATAAGCAAGGCGCACTTCTCAACCATGTCCTGGTCTCGGCTGTTTTCGGGTAGTGCACGAAGGGCGAACATTTCCACGCCATCACCTACGAACATCTTGCATGCATTAACATCGTGGCCGGGGAAGCCGAACCGTTTTAGCGCGATGTTCATAGAGTCAGTGAGATCAGCTATGGTGTCTAGGAGGGTTCCGTCTAGATCAAACAGTACCGCCTCAAAATCCATCTCATTGAGCTCCTGCATTAATCAAGGCCCAATGTATCAATATGTTAGGTAATGGGGCAAGGGGGGAGTGGGTATATTCTTATTGTGTGAAGAAGCTGCTATACTCCACTGTAGCTTTCCCATCTAACGAAGGAGGATGACGTGGTCAAGATCACCGAAAATGAAGAGTACTTATCGCGAATGCTCAAACAACAACTGGAACTCACAGGAGTAGTGGAGGAAGCCATAGACCTGTTAGTATCCCAAGAGGGTATTCCGAAGAGGATCGCAGAGTCACTGGCTTGCGGTCTCGGTATTTTTCCGAAACGTTATGCGTTGAATGCAGGCACTTTTGGTCATGAGGGTCAGAAAAATCTATTGCGCTCTAAAGTCATGGTTGTCGGCTTAGGTGGTCTTGGTGGTCATGTTGTGGAGCAGTTAGTAAGGTGTGGTGTGGGTATTTTGCTCGGTGTAGATGCAGATCTGTTCGATGAGACCAATCTTAACCGGCAACTCTACTCTGAGCCCAAAACAATCGGTCAAAGAAAGACAGACGTGACCCAAAGAAGAGTTGAAGCAACGAATAACGCGGTGGAGTTTCATTCCTTTTTTCACAGGGTGGAAGACCTTGAGGATAGTGTCTACCATGGTGTAGATCTGATTTTCGACTGCCTCGACGCCATAGCCTTCAGGCTTCATCTAGAGGGAGTGGGAGAACGTCTCGATATTCCCATTGTTCACGGTGCTATAGGAGGCTGGTACGGGCAAGTGGCAATTGTCTGGCCAGGCAGTAAACTACTGAGTAATGTCTACGGGACAAAGCGGGAGGGCATCGAAAAGACGCTTGGCAACCCGCCGTTTACTCCCGCCCTCGTTGCTACTTTCATGGTGAGTGAGGGAATAAAACTATTGCTAGGAAAAAAGGAAAAGGAAAACATCGTCCTCTTCGCAGACCTTCTGAACAACCAGTGCCAGTATGTCAGTCTTTGACCAAGGCTTCAGGTTTCAGCTTCTATCTCTCTTTTTCCTGACACCAGACACCTGAAACCCTTAGATTTATATCTTGGTTTTTGGATTTACATTATGAATGCTGAATTGTACTATATAAAGTCGAGAGATTTCTCTGGTCAAGCCTCATGCTCGAATTGGTTTCGAAGACTCACCGTTCACTTGTAAGCGTCTGTATTAATTAGTCCGAGGATAGGGTTATGGAAGAGGGGCGAGCCAAACGGAAGTGCCTGCGAATACCGGTGTACGTGGACGTACGGGTTGATCTCAAAGATGGCACCGTAGTGAAGGGTAAGGTCATAAACCTGAGTACCGAGGGCATTTGCATAGAAACGGACGATCCCATTTTCGCCAGGGAAGAGATAAGAGCAGAGTTTTTGCTGCCTAATACCCTTAATTCTGTCCGGTTGGGTGGGGAAGTAGTGTGGTACCGCTTTGACAAAAATGCCGCAGCAAAGCAGGAAAGGGTTCATTTTTCAGGAGTAAAATTTATAGACCTAGGAGAGAGTTATAAAAGTCTCATCCGTTACTACACTCTAAAAATGCTCCACGATGTTGAAATGGTGCGAGAGCAGGGAATAGAACGAGTGCTACATGATGTTCTCAATTTGCCCCCCAGGGAAAAAGATGATGCTCTTCGTATCCTTTTTGAGAAAGGATTGATTACTGAGGAGCGAAAGAAGAATCTCAGTAGGCTCAGTAATCCACTGTAATCGCGGAAGACTAACCTCCCAAAGATTTGCTCAGAGCTTGAAACCTTTCCTAATTGTTTGGCATTATAGTTTCGACTTCACTGACCAATTCGGTAATCAGCTCGCTGGCCTTACCTTGAAGGAAGATGTCTGTTACATACCCGGTGAGTATGGTTGGCTCTACATTAACCTCTATGATCGTAGCCCCAGCTCTTTTGGCAGTCTCAGGAATGGTATTTGCAGGAGTTACCTCTCCTGAGGTGCCCACTATCAAGAGGGCTCGGCAGCTTGAGGCTAGCTCGTAGGACTCCTGTAAGGCTCGTATTGGAATTGGTTCTCCAAAGAAAACCACATCTGGTTTGAGGATTTTGCCGCAACTGCACCGTGGGGGTATTTGTGCCCCCAGTTCATCTGAGTTGTATCGCTGTTCACACCAGAGGCAAGAGAGGGTTTTGGCGTTACCGTGATATTCGATAACACTGGTGGCACCTCCTTCCCGGTGCAGGTTGTCTACGTTTTGAGTGATGATGGCCTGGAGCAATCCCAGCTCCTGGAGCTTGCCTAGCCCTGTGTGAGCTGGGTTGGGACGTGCCCTGGCGAGTAAATAAGATACCTCTTGGAGCATCTGCCACACTTTTTCCGGATTTGTTTGAAACGCTCCGATGGTGCCGTATTCTATAGGGTTGTATCGCTCCCAAAGCCCACCTGGACTGCGAAAGTCGGGAATGCCAGATTCAACTGAGATACCCGCTCCGGTGAGAGCTATAGTCTTTGTTGAGTAGAAAATTGCCTGGGCTGCCTTCTTGATTGCATTCTTCATTGTCTCCTCCCAAGCATGGTATTTTGGCAGTGCCGACTTTGGATTACAATGAGCCAACCAACCGGGGGAATTTAAAAGTAAAGAGGTGAATGCGCTCTTTCAATGCTCCTGAGATAATTTAGTCTTGGGGGTATAAGATTTGCCTATGGGCAATCTTTTTCTTGCGAAATGTCCCAAGCTTAGATAGGTTACCATGGTTGCAAGGAAATCGGTTATACAAACTTTTCTCACCCTGTATTTAAGTTGAGGTGTTTGAAAGGAGATAATATCTTGCCTAGTTTTACAGAGAATTGTTTGGCCTCTGCTCTTGTAGCTGCAAAAAAGGCAGGGGATGAAATACTCGAGGTATATTTTGGTGACATCGACGTCACCTATAAAGAGGACAATACACCCCTGACCCTCGCTGATCAAAGAGCTCATCGAGCCATCCTAAAAATTCTGCCCGCATTTTCTCAGGATGACATTCCCATTCTCAGTGAAGAAGGAAAAGATATTCCTTACGAAAAAAGGGCGGACTGGAAATATCTCTGGCTCGTAGATCCTCTGGACGGGACCAAGGAGTTTGTCAAACGACGGGACGAATTCACCGTAAATATAGCCTTGATCCAGAACAACAGACCGGTTGTGGGAGTTGTCCTCCTCCCGGCGGCAGAATCTTTGTATTTCGCCGCGGAGGGATTGGGCTCCTATAAGCTCGATAATATCGAAACACTCGGCTCCCTCTTGGATGACTCAGGGAATGGGTCGGGAAAAACCTTAGATCTATCTACTGTAATGGCTGGGGCTCGGAGATTACCGAGCCATGACGCCACAGGGAGACCCTCAAAGCAGATAAATCTGGTCGGCAGTCGATCCCACGGCATAGAAGCTTTGTCTGATTTTGTCGACAAAATGAAGGATAGTTATGACGAGGTGGGATTTGTTCCAGCTGGTAGTGCCCTCAAGTTTTGTCTCGTGGCAGAAGGCAAGGCAGATCTGTACCCCAGATTCGGACCAACTATGGAGTGGGACACTGCAGCCGGTCATTGCGTGGTGGAACAGAGTGGTGGAGCAGTGGTGCAGATGAGTGAGAGAACCCCTCTTACCTACAATAAGCAGGACCTGCATAATCCTTACTTCATCTGTTTGGGTAAAAACTTCAAGGACGTTAATTTACCGCTCTAGTTTCTGATTACTGTAATCAATCGTTTTTGGGAGCAGAATAGTATATGGGGCCGAGGATGAGATTATATTCAGTGCTCATACTGGCAGCTCTCATTGTGCTAAGCTGTGGAGGGAGTAAGCAGGGAAAGAGCGCAAGATATAGGCCAAAGAGCGGTCCCGTCACCCTGCCAGACAAGATTTCTGCCAGTTTGCTGCCCACCCTCGCCGTAGGCCTGGAATCATGCTACGTATTCCTGCAGCCTGATGGAGATTCGCCCTTTTTTGGTCCTTTGGATGGAGGAGAGCTGGTAAAAAGAGTTGATGGTACAAGCCTCTGGACCTTGATCTGGATTCCGAGGCTGAGGGTTTCTGGTTGGGTGCGGAAAAATCAGGTCTATCGTGTCAAAGCAAAAACCTCGGATGAGGATACTGTGCCCACGGAATATCTCACCGTCCTCAATATCCTCAAGCCAAGGGTAAACATTAGAACAAGACCCTCTACCAGGAGCAGAATTATCTTTAAGGCCAGACAGCGTCAGGAGTTCGTAATGCTAGATGAGAACAAGGGCTGGTTCCAAGTGTGGGTGCCCCCTCTCAAGCAAAAGGGATGGGTATTCGGGGATATAGCGGTAAAGCAGCGTAAGAGATCGGTGGATTAGGTCATCAGAGTTTCAGCTGCCTCAGCAGTTCTTCGGACAATTTCAGTTGCCGTAGCCTTGTCTCGTTTTACGATACCTTCTCCGGCTTTTATCTTGATGCGGGTTACGATGGGAGTGACTCTTTTCAGTTCGATGACAATTTCTAAATCTTCTGCCTTAGCATAGATTTTTTCACCGTCCTTCACCTCTTTTACCTTCTCAACATCAATCACCATTTTGCATAAAGTCACTAATAGGGCTTTTTTCACCCGATCATAGTTGTAACAAACCGATTTGGACACAGGTTCTGAAGCAAGGTAATCTGCGCCACTGACAACCCCGGATCCCAAAGTGCTTAAAGCGCCTAGTGCCGCAGCACATCCGCTGAGAGTCAAAAGAAGGAAAAGGCCCATAACTATGGGCCCAGTTAACTTATTTTTGTTGGTTTCCATAAATCTTTGTGCCCCCAGAGGGCAAGTTTATCTTCTCCAAGGTTACACTTCCAAGAAGACTCGGAAAAGATACAGCTTACCCTTGAAATATATTTTCTAACCGCTCGAGATCATTGACCACTCGCCAAGTACCGCCACCAGCCTCGACGCGACTTCTCCATTCTTCGACCCTTTGATAGTAGTCTCTGGGGTCAACATTGTCGCTGCGCAGTTTTGTGACGTTAAGAGCAACTACATTGCAACCATCTACCTGTATGGGGAAGTCACGGACTTGACCCTTGACCAAATCCTCTTTGAGATCAGAGAAGATAAGGATGTATTTCTGACCGGCACCAGCTTCATTCAAAAACTCCACCGACTGCAGTACCCCTCCAGTAATGTCCGTGTAAGCACTGCCCTTTGCGGTGCGGACGAAATCATCTATTTTCTGTTTAAATAATCTTTTTTGCTGATTGGCTACCGATGGGCGCTTGTCAAAGGTCATTTTCGCTACTATATCCTTTTCACTGAAGCTACCACTGTCGATGCGTGCCACCGCCAGGCTGTCCCCGGGCTGCAGAGTCCCCAGAAGGTAGCTGATAATTGCCTCAGCACGCTTGAGCTCCTTTTTGTAGGTACCAGAGGTGTCCAGCAGCATGTAAACTCCCCTAGAGTAACTTGTCGTGTTAGGACAGCCCCAGAGGAATGCCGAAAAGATTATTAAGGCTAAGGCCAGATACTTTTTCATCACGATGCCTCCTCTTCTACGATAATCTCAGGTCGATGCCGCCTTTTGTCCCTGATTAGATTCTCCACCCACAGCGGTGGGAAGATGAAAAGGTCGTAAATATTAACCATCAATTCACCCAAATAACGGCTTACATTTCCCAAAAGACGGAAGAAAAAGGCAAGCCACCGCAGGACAGCTGTACCAGCAACGCCTATTACAGTACGTGAAGAATGAACAAAGGACTCGAGCGGTATGGCAACGAATGTAAGAGCAAAGGGTAAAACAAAGCCCATTACCATCTGTCCAACTGTGGGAATCCAGCTATTAATGGCAATACCGGTTGCTTCTACAGCCGCGAGGGATTGGCGCAAGGCCTGTATATCAGCAGCGATCTGATCTCGCATGTAAGCCAAGGCCGCCTCAACGCTGGCCAGGACGAGGAGAATGCTGAAAGTGATCCAAATCATCCTGGTGCGCATCTTGTCATCCATATGTCCTATAATGGGAAACAATCTGGTGATGCGGAGAGATTCCATCAAATAAAGGCCCATGGCCACCTCGACTAGAATAATGACCATTGCGGCGACGTTGGCGGTCTTGAAGCTGCCGATGTAGCTGCCTCCTCCCACCATCTCTGACATGGGAAGGGCAATGAGGTTGAAGTTTATCACCGCTCCCCCTATGGCGATAAGCAGAACAAAACCGGAAATAAAGAACTGGGTAAGGGATGAAGCAGTCAACATCCGTGCCGCCTTATCCGTCTTATCCCGGATTCCTTCATATTCGGCCATGCGGTTGTCGATCACATTGGCTCGCTCGTGCAGGCCGGTTATAGTCTTGCCCACTTGCTCCAGGGTCTGAGCCATCCGGCGCCAATAGGGCATCATTTTCTTCAGCAGATTGTGACGTTCCCCCACAGACTTGCGGTACTCTTCCATAGTGCTCTTGTACTGGCCAACGGAGGTTTTCTGTATTTCGCTTAAAATATTGGCCACCGTTCCATCACCTTGAGAGGGAATATTGGCAACTGCCTCCACCGCAGATACCCACGCCGGTGGAGGAGGTGGTGTCTCGGAACTTTCCCTGTAATCTTCATCAATCTTGGTGGCCTGGTCGGACAAGGCGCGGTGGAGAGTGGGATAGCCGCTAAGGTCACGCTTTACCACGGAATTGACGCGGTGGAATTCCCTTTCGATCAGACGCTCTACTGATTCGATTCCAGCACTGAGCAATACTTCCTTGTTGCGCTGCACTAGCTTCTGCTCAGCCAACATCACCGAGCGAGACATGAGGCGAAAACCATTGTGAAAAACCCGAGCCAGGGAGTAGATTGCCCTGTGCGCTGGCGTTCGCGCCAAATAGAGCAAAACCACCATGACCACAATCCATATAAGCATGGATATGATTGGGGATCCCGGCCAAATTATGAGTAATTTCGTCAAGGACATTGGAACCTCCTCTTTTTTACCGGTCATTCTGCCTTGGCAGCAGACCCGTGGCTCTACCTTTAGTGGGATAGAACTTAACTAAGATTCAATGATGGGCCCGATGAGCCCCTGTGTCTTTTTTTGTACTTTCCTATGCACAGTTCGATTCAGCGCCAGCCAATTTTAGCCAAACCCTGTCATAGGCTGAATTCACAGGATTTTAGCACCTTTAAATCAACTTTGTTGAACCCATATGTGCAGGTAAAATTGTCTCCCCCCTCCAGAGTTACTCCTCCTTGCGAACAAAAAGATAGTTAGGTGAACGTTGCAGCAAGATCTGTACCAAAGGTATTCAAGAATGCGGATTGCAGATTGCGGATTTACATACTGGCATCATGTCTGTTGCTTTCCAGATTTGCTAGGATGGTTTTAAACCGAACTTCTGCAATCTGAAATCCACAATTACAAGAACTCCAAAATCGCTCCCAGACCAGGTATAATAAACTGTTGAAATCTTGAGTGGGTCTGTCTATAAAGTCCGAATCTTTGCAGAACATTGGGAGGAACCAGAAATGCCACAGAACATTGTAGTCATTGGTGCTGTTGCCCTCGGGCCAAAAGCTGCTTGTCGATTTAAACGGTTGGAGCCAGAGTCCAAGGTGGTTATGGTGGATAGGGATGACATTATCTCTTATGGAGGGTGCGGTATTCCCTATTTTATTTCTGGTGACGTGAGTGATCCTAGTCATCTCCAGGAAACCAGCTTCCACATGCTTCGTGATAAGACATTCTTCAAGGACGCAAAAGATATCGATATTTTGACCAAGACAGAGGCTCTAAACATTAATCGACGGGAGAAATATGTTGTTATCAAGAATCTCGACACACGGGAGGAGAGCACCCTGCCCTACGACAAACTGGTGCTTGCCACTGGAAGCCGTCCGAAACGCTTGGATATACCGGGCATCGACCTAGACGGAGTTTTCGCTGTGAGCAACATGAACGCGGCCATTGCCATTAAGGATAGAATTTCCTCTGGTCAGGTGGAAAAAGCACTCGTCATAGGCGGGGGGTTTATCGGTTTGGAGATGGCAGAGGCCCTCACTGATATGTGGGGAATAGAGACCACCGTGGTTGAAATCACCGACCAACTTCTCCCCGGTCTCATAAGTCGCAACCTGGCTCAGATTGTAAAGCATCACATGGAGGAAAAGGAGGTTTCTATTCTGTTAGAGGAAAGGGTTGAGCGTTTGGAGGGCAGTGACAGGGTTGAGCGGGCGGTCACAGCCAGCGGCACCCTTGATGCCGATCTGGTAATTGTCTCTGTAGGAGTGGAGCCGAACTCGGACTTGGCTAGGGCAGCCGGGCTGGACGTTTCACCCAAGGGGGCCATAGTGGTGAATAGTAAGATGCAGACATCCGATCAGGACATATATGCTGGCGGAGACTGTGTGGAAGTGATCAATCTCATAAGCGGCAAGCCCGGTTACTATCCCCTGGGCTCTATGGCTAATCGTCAAGGGCGGATCATAGGTACCAATTTGGCCGGAGGACATGCAGAATTTCCTGGTGCCGTAGGAAGCCTCGTTGTCAAAGTATTCGATTTGTCTATAGCCGCAACTGGCTTGAGTATAGAGACGGCGCGCCGGGAAGGTTTGGACGCCATAAGCGCTTTGGTGATCCAGTTCGATCGAGCCCATTTCTATCCGGAGAAAGACTTGATGACCCTAGAGCTGGTAGTTGAAAAAACCAGCGGAAGGGTTTTAGGAATTCAGGGTGTGGGTCCCATGGGTGAAGGGACAGTGGGCCGTATCAATGCGGTGGCTTCGATTCTGAAATACAAACCGACGGTAGAAGATATCGGTAATTTGGAATTGGCCTACTCTCCTCCGTTTTCTGCGGCAATGGATATTCTCAATGCTCTTGGGAATACGGCGGAGAACATTTTGGCAGGGAAGAACAGAGTTGTGGATGTAGACGAGTTCGACGAACTCTGGAAGCAGAGAGAGAGAGGCGATGTGGTCTTTCTTGATTGCAGGGGCTGGGGCAATGCAGAGCCTTTCGTCAACAAATATGCTCAGCACTGGAAGAGCATTCCTCAGGACGAGCTAAGGGCTAGGATGGCCGAGGTGCCCCGCGACAAAAAGCTCGTGCTAATATGCAACACCGGTGTGCGTTCTTACGAGGCTCAGGTGACCCTGGACGAGATGGGCATAACGGATAGTTGTAACCTTCAAGGGGGAGTGGCGTGCCTGAAGAAGTGGGGATTGGATCTCGCATAGTCAGTTGTCAGTTGACCGTAGTCCGTTGTTACTGAAACGAGGCGCTTAGCTTGCAGCGTAAGGAGGCAGAATTCAGGTTTCAGTGTTCAGGTTTCAGCTTTCAGCTTTTGTGTTTCTCTTCCCTGACACCTGAAGCCTGACTTCTGACTTTTGTTTTTGGCTCTTTGACCAAACCAATTTATCAACTTGGCCAGATTTGGTTATTTGGCCAGCTTTACCATGGTTATGTGTTTGGCTTTAACTATATGATTTTATTATATTAAATGTCATTTTTTGGTTCTTGGCATCTTTCCTGCCTCTGTTAACAAATCAGACTCCAAAACTCCTTTTCTTGCTCAACTCTTTATGGCCCTTGCCCCCATCAGAATCGGGCGCGATAGCTGGTGGGGGCTTCCCTTTTTAACCCCAAAGTAATTAGTCCCCAATTGGTTATTTTCGAGATCAGAACTCAAGACGACATTACCATTTATCATTTACTTTTTTTTCTCCATGCTCCATGCTCTATGCTCGATGCCCTTAAGCCATAGGAGAAGATATGACAGACTTGACTAACAAAGTAACTTTGATCACTGGTGGCGCTCGAGGTCTCGGGCGGTTGGTTGCTCACAAAATGGCTGCAAAGGGATCTCACCTCGTCCTTTGGGATATGGCTGATGAGAGCCTCGCAAACACAGCCAGAGAAATCTCTGCAGTTGGCCACAAGGTGACCACGTATCACTGTGATGTATCTAACCGTGAGATGGTTTATGGTATTGCAAATAAGGTGAAACAAGATGTTGGCAAAGTAGATATCCTTATTAATAACGCCGGGATTGTCTCGGGAGGACCTTTCTTGGAATGCAGTGACCAACAATTGGAACGAACCGTGGAAGTCAATTTGCTGGCGCACTTTTGGACGGTGAAGGCTTTCCTTCCTCATATGGTAGAGACAAATAGTGGACACATTGTCACCGTCGCTTCTGCAGGAGGTATTGTGGGTAGTTCAGGCTTGGTTGATTATTCTGCCAGCAAGTTTGGTGCTTTCGGCTTCCACGAGGCCTTGCGAGCCGAGTTGAAAAAGCAGAACCTAAAAATCCACACCACAGTTGTTTGTCCATTTTTTATAAAAAGCGAGATGTTTGCTGGGGTCAAGACACGGTTTCCCTTTTTGTTGCCCATTTTGGATGCAGAGAGGGTGAGTCAACGGATAGTTGACGCCATTATCATGAGAAAACAGCGGGTTATAATGCCCCCGCTGGTCTATGCTACCTGGCCCCTTCGGCTGTTACCCGTGTCCATTTTTGACAAGTTGGCTTCTTTTTTGGGGATCAACGATGCGATGAGCGAATTCCAGGGGCGCCGATCCTGAGGGTGCAGCTGGCAGGAGGAAAACAGCGTGGGGCATGGAGCAAAAGATAATGTTTCTATTTTCCCCATGCTCTTTGCCCTATGCTATATGTTTGCTCCGTGATGACTGAAGAAATAAGGATTAGTACTATGACTGACCAACAATCGAAGCAGAAGGTTGAACAGACCGTGTGCCGCAATCCCGCTACAGGCGAGATCTTAGGATATTCTCCCTTGATCGACCTGCTAGAGCTTGAACACATTATCTCTAGGGCCAAACTTGCCCAGAAGTCTTGGTCCCAACTGGACGTTAAAGAACGGGCTAGATATATGCTTCAGGTTCGGAACTATTTGGTGCAGCATGCCGAGAGAATATCAGAGGTTATATCTAAGGACAATGGCAAGACCCGGGTGGACGCCCTGGCAACAGAAGTGCTCCCTGCGGCAATGGCAATGAACTATTACACCAAGCATGCCAAGAAGTTTTTGAAAACACGATACATTTGCCCCGGGAATATCCTGCTTCTAAACAAACTCTCAAAAGTAGTGCGAATGCCCTATGGAGTGGTTGGAGTAATCTCCCCGTGGAATTACCCCTTTGCCATACCTTTCTCAGAGGTAGTGATGGCGCTGCTGGCCGGAAATGGGGTAGTTCTCAAGACTGCCTCAGAGACTCAGTGGGTTGGACGGACCATGGAAGAATGCTTTTTGGCAGCAGAGCTCCCCGAGGGGATTTTTAACTATGTCAACATCCCCGGCCGTTTAGCCGGGAGT
>JAJDNB010000228.1 GCA_022340905.1 Deltaproteobacteria bacterium
CGCTTTTGCTTGATGGCAACGACCATCTCATTGGTGAATTCCTCGGCGGTGAGATAGAGAACACGGGTACTTCTGTTGTGGGATAGGATGTAATTGCCAATAGCATGAGAAAGGTGACTTTTGCCCAGTCCGGTATCGGCCAACAGATAAAGAGAACTGCTGAGGCCGCGGTCGCCGTTGGCGATAGCATAGGAGGCTTGAAAAGCAAAGCTGTTGCCCGAGCCAACTACGAATTGATCAAAGGTGAATCTGCGATTCAGGCGGTAAAGATTTCCGTTCTCTTGGGGCGGCAAAGGAAGGGGCAGTTGGCTGGAATCGTCATCACCTGTTGGAAGTCTTCGGGGAGTGGATGCAAGCCGCAAATGTATTTCCACAGGAGTATCGCTATATTTTTTCCAACTACTTTTAATTTCGCCCAGATAATTTTCCCGAACCCAGTTAAGAAAGAAGCGGTTGGGACAAGCAAGGGACACCTTACCTTCATCAGAAACGGCCAGGTCTAAGGGATCAATCCACATTTTGAAGCAGTTGCTGGAGATGCGACTTTGCAGGTCATCCTTGGTCCGCCTCCAGATATCTTCCATAAAACACCCTCTACAGATATGTTTGAGTCCTCTGCAGTTCGGCCCATTCAATTCGTGCACAAGGATTTTAACTTGAACAACTAGGGCAAAACCACGGAAACAAGATGACTCTCGCGTTTAAAGCGCAAGGAAAGCCCGGCCGGTTGTGACAACTCTTTTTCTCGCTTAGATTCCGCTGGTTGGTTTACTCTGGAGCGGAAAACCAGAGAAACACTTCATTTAAGTCCGTCTCCGGAGTTTTCGACTTGTCGGCTTTTACTTGGGAGTAAAGCAGTAGTCAAATGGGCGCTGCTTCATCCTGGCTAAGCGGAGACGTTTCCTCACATGGGGTAGTCTTGTAATCTATCCGAATTCTGCTGTCAAACTCTGTATAGCCGTATTTTACTCTAATCATCCCCCAATTGTTAACAATTAAATTTCATCCAGATTTCCGGACGTTGTTGAAGTATATTTAGATAAGGGTGCGGCAACAGTCATTTTTTCTTCTTTTCACGAAATTTATCTGATATTCAAGGGCTTACGCAACCATTTTTTCTTCCTTTTCCTTTATCAACATTCATGATCTGCTGATTTCGCCGATTTTCTGCTTTTTTTTATCCTCATTTTTTTTCCTCACAAACATCAAGTTGGGCATTGAATTCAAAATCAGATTTTGCCAATATACTTAATACATTTCTTTCCACCACTGACATTGACGAAATATCTACATTGTTGCCGACTAGTACACTAGGCCTTTTTCATCAATGTTTTGCTGCTGACCAACGTCTCATAACTGCAGGCCGACCTGCAACAAGAGGAGACCACCATGGAAAAACTCACTGTGGCACTGCTCAGTGGCGGGCGCTCTGCCGAGCGCGAGGTATCATTAAACAGTGGAGAACAAGTATACCAGGCTTTAAACAAAGACAAATACAATATCCGCCGCTACGACCCCAAAGATGACTTAGCTCGCCTAGTAGGGGAAGCTGGAGAGATCGATGTGGCCCTGATAATACTCCATGGCCGTTACGGTGAAGACGGGACAATCCAGGGGCTCCTGGAGTTACTGGGTATCCCCTATCACGGTAGTGGTGTCCTCGGTAGCGCTATTGGCATAAACAAGATAGTTTCCAAGCATCTTTACGAGCACGCCGGCCTTCCGGTTTCTCCCTACCTCATCCTTGATCGTGACGACCCGGATGGGCAAGCCAAAGTTCAAGAAGTGCTGGGTTTTCCGGTGGTAGTCAAACCCGAGCATGAAGGCTCGAGTATAGGCCTCAGTATAGTGGCTAAGGCTGACAAACTCAAGGCGGCGCTGAAACTGGCGGGTGAGTATGATCGCCTCGTCCTGGTGGAAAAATACCTGGAGGGTACCGAGATAACCGGCGCGGTTTTGGGCAATCTGAATCCCGAGCCCCTCCCCTTGGTTGAGATTGTTCCAGGTGATCAGTATGAGTTCTTCGATTACGAGGCCAAGTACAAACCAGGGGCAACTGAAGAGATCTGCCCGGCTCGACTCAGCGAAGACCTCACTAAAAAAGCACAGGACTATGCAGTTAGGGCCCACCAGGCCTTGAAATGCAGGGGCTACAGCCGGACAGATATGATTGTCAGTGACAATGAAGCCTATATTCTTGAAACCAATACCATCCCCGGCATGACTGCCACCAGTCTTTATCCTCAAGCGGCAGCCGCTGCGGGTTTTGGTTTTTCTGAACTCCTGGACCGACTGATTGAACTCGCTTTAGAGAAAGATTAAAGCTAATTTGGAGTTCAATTCTGAACTTAGAACTACATTAAATCCGAAATTCGAATATCGAAATCCGAAACAAATTCAAATTACCAAAATCCCAATGACCAAAAGGGAGAATGAGTCACCTCGAACAATTCCATTTTGAACATTTGAGCATTAGTATTTCGGCTTTGTTTCGTGCTTCGGATTTAGGATTTCGAATTTATTGAATAGGCCCCCGTATTCAGAATGAGTTTCGAATCTGGTGGCTGGGCACTTCTCGGCTCTCAGCATATTCTCGGCAGTTGTTCTCCACTAAGCATATCCACAATTCGGCGGCCACCGATACCCGTTTGCAAAACCACCCTATCCGGGTGCTCAGAGACAATCCTCCCAATTACGCAGCTCTCCCTTCCCAGCTGATGCTGTCGCATATTATGCAAAACCTGATCAGCATCCTCTGGCGCTACCACGACGAGTACCTTTCCTTCATTGGCCACGTACAAAGGATCAAGCCCCAGCATTTCACAAGCCGCATCCACCTCGGACCTAACCGGCAGTTTTGCTTCTTCCAACTCTATCCCAACCCTCGACTGCTTTGCCACCTCATTGAGGGCAGTAGCGACCCCACCTCTGGTGGGATCTCGGAGTACGTGAATATTTCGGCTCACCTCCAACATGTCACTCACCAGCCCGTTGAGAGGAGCCGAGTCGCTCACAATGTCTGTCTGGAAAGAAAGGCCTTCCCTAGTTGACAGTACCGCGATGCCGTGGTCTCCCACCGGCCCATTTATTAGGACAAAATCTCCTGGTTTTGCGTTTTGGCCGGCAATGTCCACACCGGGTGCAATGATACCCACCCCGGCTGTATTGATGAAGATTCGATCTGCTTTCCCTCGCTCCACCACCTTGGTGTCGGCTGCCACTATTTGCACGCCGGCCTCTCTGGCCGCTTGGCCCATGGAAGTCAAGAGTTTTTCTAGATCGGATATCTCCAGTCCTTCCTCCAAAATAAAACCGACGCTGAGATAACGAGCCTGGGCACCGCGCATGGCCAAGTCGTTTACGGTGCCGTGCACCGCAAGACTACCTATATCTCCCCCCGGGAAGAAGATCGGATCCACCACATAGGAGTCGGTACTGATGGCCAAGCGCACATCTTGAAAATTTAGGAGAGCGCTGTCGTTAAGTTCTCTGAGAATGGGATTTGCTAAGGCGGGCATAAACGTGTCTGCTACGAGGTCATGGGACGCCCGGCCTCCTGCACCGTGGTCCATTTGAATTCGCTCTGTCTTCATGCGTTATTTCCTCAGTGTGCCGAAAGTCAGGTGAAGTAAATTCGCTAAAATAGACAAGAGTACCCAGAATCTAAAATCTCAAATTCCAAGCACCAAATCTCAAGGTGTCAGGTTTCCCCGCTGCCCCATCGGTTCAGACAGGATCTTCGGCAGGTGTCAGGCACCAGCTTGCAGCTGACAGCGGGCAGCAGTCAGCTCGCGGCATGCCGTGATAATTCTGTATCCGGGATATCTTTTTGCTGCCAGCTGCCAGTTGCTCGCTGCTAGCTGCTGTTTTCCCTATGCCCTAAGCTCCATGCTCCATGCCTTCACAAATCAGCAATCTTTTAGCTTTGGTGGTACTTATAATATGCGGCACAGGTGCCTTCGCTGGAAACCATGCAGGGACCATAGGGATTTGCCGGACTGCAGCGCTTTCGAAAGAGTGCACATTCTGGCGGGGTGCATACCCCTCGGAGTACCTCGCCACAGCGGCACCCTGGCATCTCCTGTCCAGGGGGTACCCTGAGATCATAATGGCTCTCGGCTGCATGGGGAAGATATTTGTCCCTCAACCCCAGCCCGCTGTTGGGGATGGAGCCTAGCCCTCGCCATGTAGCATCTGTCGGCTCAAACACTTCCTCTATAATCTGACGAGCTTTGGGATTCCCTTCCGGACTCACTCCGCGAGTGTACTGTATTTCTACCTCGCAGCGGGCCTCTTCAAGTTGGCTCACAAGCATGTGAATGGACTGTAAAACGTCCACCGGTTCAAAACCGCTGACAACGCAGGATTTAGCGTACCGATCCACCACGGATTGATAAGATCTGGTGCCAATAATGGTAGTCACATGCCCCGGACAGAGAAAACCGTCTATATGCACCTCCTCAGCAGACAAGAGTCCATCCATTGCAGGAGGCAGTAGCTTGTGGGCTGAGAATATGAGGAAATTGTCGAGTCCCTCTTTTCGCGCCTGGTGCACTGCAGCTGCAATTGTCGGAATAGTGGTCTCGAATCCGATGCCAAGCATGACTACGGTTCGATCACGATATTGCCGAGCCAGTTCCAGTGCATCAAAACTAGCGTACACCATACGGACATCAGCCCCTCGGGCTTTCTCTTGCTGTAATGAGGAATCCGAGCCCGGCACCCGCATGAGATCTCCGAAAGTGGCCACAATTACATCGGGCTGTCGACAAAGCAAAATGGCTCTATCTATATCCTCGGGCGCTGTTACACAGACAGGACAGCCAGGGCCGGAAATCAAAGTGATGGTTTCGGGAAGTAGCTCTTTCAGCCCGGAGCGAAAAATAGCCACAGTATGCGTGCCGCAGACTTCCATAAACCGCACCTGCCTGCGAGATTTCTGTTTAATAGCCAAGAATATACTTTCTGCCAGTTCTGGGTCCCTGTATTCATCCTGGTATTTCATTCGCGAGCGTCTCCCTACCTGAAACCCGTTTTTTAAAATTCAAACGTATCTTTTGCTGTTGTATGATTCCTCAAATCCGCAGCGCCAAATGCCTAACGAAGCATGGAGTAGAAAAAATTGCTTACTCTATGCTTTATGTTTTCTCAAATGCGAAATCCGCAATCCGAAATCCTTCATCTCACATCGTAGATTTTTTTTCTTTAATCCTCTAATGACATGGCTCCAATCACCGCTTGTCCCAGGGATATACAGGCGTCATTGGCCGGAATTAGTTCGGGCGTATAAACCTCCATTCCCAAACCGCCTAGTCGTTCCTCTAGGTTCTCCAGGAGAAAGACATTTTGGAACACTCCCCCGGAACAAACAACCCTGTTGAGCCCATATTGCTGGCACAAATTCAGAGACGCGTGGGCAAACATCTCAACGAGGGTTTGATGAAATTTGCCGCTAATAACTGGTGGTCCCACTCCTGAGACTGTGTCCTCATAGACCTGTCTGAAGATTGCTGTTGGACTCAAAAGGATTTTCCCCCCCACTTCCCTGAATTCATACTGGTATCTTTCTGTGGTCGGCTCCAGGCACTGTTCCAATTCGATGGCCGCCTGCCCCTCGTAAGCAATGTAGTCCCTCATCCCTATAAGGGCAGCAACACCATCAAAAAGCCTTCCACAGCTCGAGGTGAGCGGGCTGTTTATCTGCTGTTTCATCATCTGAATGAGTACGTCTGTTTGGTTCCGGTCCCACTTTCTCAGTGATAGAAGATCATCCCGAAAAATCTCTTCACCAAAAGTAGCCCATAAATAAGCCACCGCCATCCGCCAAGGATCTTTTATGGCTTTGGCACCCCCGGGCATAGGCACGTACTCGAAATGGGCCACCCTTTCATAGCTCTTCTCATCCGCAAGGAGAATTTCCCCACCCCAGACAGTGCCATCATCCCCATAACCGGTTCCATCAAGGGCGAGACCTAGTACCTTACCCTCCAATCCGTGTTCAGCCATACAACTAACCACGTGGGCGTGATGGTGCTGAACTGCCAGGGTGGGCAGCTTATCCTGAGCCTCGGCCATTTGAGTGGTCAGATAATCAGGGTGGAGATCATGAATTAATAGACGGGGGCGTACCTCGAGGATTCTTTGCAGGTGACCTACTGATTGCTCGAGAAACTCCAGGGTCTCCAAATTTTCAAGGTCACCAATGTGCTGTCCGACAAAAGCCCGGTTTTCTTTGGTTAAGCAGATGGTTGCTTTAAGTTCTCCACCTAAGGCCAGGACTGGAGGAATGGATTTCCGCAGGAAAATGGGCACCGGCACATAGCCTCTCGATCGCCGTAGCTGTCTGGGGCGGCCCCCTGCAATTCTCAGCACCGAGTCATCGCTGCGCAAAATGATATCCCTGTTGTGAAGAAGAAAATAGTCAGCAATGTGGCCTAACCTTTTTATCGACTCGTTATTGTCAATAGCAATTGGCTCTTCACTAATGTTGCCGCTGGTCATGACCAAAGCTACAAAGGGATGGGCAAGGAGCAGGTGGTGGAGGGGTGTGTAGGGTAACATTACCCCAAAGTGGCGGTTCCTTGGAGCCACCTGTGAGGCAATGATATTACCCGGCCGCTTTGGAGCCAAAACGATGGGGCGTTTTGTCGAAGTGAGGAGTTGCCGTTCATTTTCTCCAACAAAAGCATACGCCTCGATTTGCTCTAGGGTGGCTGACATTAGGGCCAGAGGCTTCTCTTCCCTACCCTTTCTCCGGCGAAGCCTTTCTACGGGCTCCTCCTGAGTTGCATCAACAGCCAAGTGAAACCCGCCCAAGCCCTTCACTGCAAGAATAGCACCCTGGCTGAGCAGTTTAGCTGCTTCGGATATGGGATCGTTTACGCACTGGTCTTTTCCCTCGCTGTTTGCCAACCACACTCGAGGACCACACGTCCAACAGGCGTTGGGCTGAGCATGAAACCGTCGGTCAAGGGGATCATAATATTCGCGGGAACATACATCACACATGGTAAAGACGGCCATGGAGGTTTTCGGCCTATCGTAAGGTATGTCGTTAATTATGGTGTAGCGTGGCCCGCAATTGGTGCAGTTGATAAAAGGGTAGAGGTATCTCCTGTCCTTCTTATCGAAAAGTTCTC
>JAJDNB010000229.1 GCA_022340905.1 Deltaproteobacteria bacterium
AAGAACTTACCGCGAAGGACGCGAAGGACATAGGGTCAGACGACAGACAACAGACGACAGAGGACAGCAAAAAAATATTAACCGCAGACGGACCCGCCCGCCTCGCCTTGCTCGCATGGCGGGCAGGCGCAGACAAACGAAGACCATCAGGATTCCCTGGAAGCACTCCGCTCTGCGGAGTGCTTCCAGGGAATCCTGATGGTCTGCGTTTGTCTGCGCCTGCCCGCCATGCGAGCAAGGCGAGGCGGGTCCGTCTGCGGTTAATATTTTTTTGCTGTCCTCTGTCGTCTGTTGTCTGTCGTCTGACCCTATGTCCTTCGCGTCCTTCGCGGTAAGTTCTTTTTTCCTTTCTCGCTTTTCTTGCCTGCTGCTCACCGCTTACCCTTATTAAGTAGACCATTTATCAAAGGAAAGCTTCTCTTCTAGATACGCGAATCTTTTCTGATTGTAATACTCTCTCAGTTCAGACAAAAGGAGACTGCCAAGCTTTACAGAAAAATCCCTTTTTTTAAATCCCCGAAGTCTCTTAATAATTCCCTCCTTTTCCTCTTCACTCAAATCAAGGGTCACACCGCTGCGGGCAAGGAATTCCAGATCAAAACCGTCCCGGATCTCACCTCTGTCTAAAAGGGCTGATACCTTATTTCTGAACATTTGGCCCAGGGTGAAACCCCTGACGAGTACCTGAGTGGGAAAATGTGGAGAAAAGGCAATTTTTTCCTCAGTGCTGCCGCCAGGTGCAAGGGTCTTTCGGATCTCGATCTTCAGCCTCTGCATTCCCGCACCTTTTCGAAACTCCGCCAAGATTGAATAGAATTTGTTTTGCATATCGGTTACGTCATACTCTTGACCAATCAAATTCTCCAGTTGATTATAGAAGGCATCATATTCAACTTCTTTATAGAACCAAAAATCCATATCAAGCGAATATCTCGGCATCTCATGGCACAGCCTCAGCATTGTGCCGCCTCCGAACACCAAAGAACGCAAAAATCCCTTTGATCTGAGCCACTGCAAAGCTTCCATTTCAAAGGTCTCATGATTAGCTAATCTCTCCACAACAATTCTCCATAAATGTTCTTACTCTTGAAGGGAAAAGCAAAAGCAGATTCTCCAGGACTTCACCATTGACTTTACTGAGAGCAAGAGCAGTAGTATCTAATGAGTATCGCCCAAGGGAAGCAAGATAGAGAGAATCCAGCAGAGCCTTCTCCGGCAGAGCGATAAAAAACCCCTCCACCCTCTCAAATCCTTTGTAAAGATCTGTACTGATCTTCGAGTAATGGAAGGCAAACTGAGCAACCTCAAATTTCCTGGTTCGTTTCAAGGAGATGGATTCAAAGAAACCTCTTTGCACCTGTGTTGTCAAACCATAGTAAGACAGAGCTGTGGTCAGAGATATGTAGGATGGCACTTGCAGAAAGTTGGCGAGTCGAAAAAGGTCCAGTTGACCGAAGTTTCGCACTTGCTCCGTCCTGGCGTAAAGCCCCCTTTTCAATCGGACTAAGAGGCCTTTTTTTACGTATCTACTGCACAAAACGGCCGCAGAAGCTGGTTGAATCCCAAGAGCGTGTGCTACGTCGTCTAGAGAAAAAAAGGGCTTTTCGATTTTTAGCAATTCAGAGTAGGACATATCAAATATATTTATTGAACATTTTTGTTAATTAAATATATCTGACAATCCTATATAATGCAACAAGAAAAGCAAGAGATCAGAGGACTCTTGACGATCCATTCAGTCTGCGCATGTCAACAATTTAAGTTGGAACTAAGTTCAAGAATGTAGTGTTAATTAGATCGCTTAAAGGTGCAGCGAAGCTGCTGCCGAATAGTCAGTGTGCGTCTAAAGTCATTCAAACATTATTGTTGGAAGCAAGGTATGAAGGATTACCTGGAAGCACTCCGCAGAGCGGAGGCACCCAAGAATTTGGGTGGAGAAGAGGTCTGTTGGTGGGTAAGAAGAAGCTCGCTTGTTCTTAGCCGCTAACAGCTCGTCGTAAAGCTTCCAGGGAATCCTGATGGTCTGCGTTTGTCTGCGCCTGCCCGCCATGCGAGCAAGGCGAGGCGGGCGGGTCCGTCTGCGGTTAATATTTTTTTGCTGTCCTCTGTCGTCTGTTGTCTGTCGTCTGACTCTATGTCCTTCGCGGTTTTATCTTTTAGCCGTGTAATCCGTGTGTTCCGCCATAGGCGGGACCCGTGCCAAAAATACTGCCAGCTGTCAGCTGCCTCCAGCCAGCTGGCAAGGGTCTGCGGTTAACTTTTTTTTCCTGTCCTCTGTCGTCTGTTGTCTGTCGTCTGACTCCGTGTTCTCCGCGGTTAATTTTTCCCTTTCTCGCTCTCCATTATCCGTCTGTAGTAGTGGACCGAATTTATGGTTGACATTTACTCAACGTCTTGAGTAAATTTACTCAATATATTGAGTAAATTGTAAAATCAACGAAATCCAAATGTTTAAAAGACCAATTCACGGAAAGCTAATGGAAAGAATGTCTGAGCCCAGACGGTTCATACAAGTACTCTACGGACCAAGACAATCGGGCAAGACCACTCTGGCACATCAGGTTATGGCTGATCTTGAGATCCCCAGCCACTACGCCTCCGCCGACGAACCTACCTTGAAGGATCGAACCTGGATTGAGCAGCAGTGGGAAGTCGCCCGGCTTAAGGTGGAATCTGAAAAGAACTCATTATTTGTCATGGACGAAGCCCAAAAAATCGACGGCTGGTCGGAAACGGTGAAAAGGTTGTGGGACGGCGATACCGCCAAAGGTCTTTCATTACACGTGATGCTGTTGGGATCATCCCCCTTATTGGTGCAACGGGGCTTGACTGAAAGCCTTGCGGGACGATTCGAAGTAATCCCGGTGACGCACTGGTCATTTGGGGAAATGCGCGAGGCTTTCGATTGGGGTTTGGATGAATATATATTCTTTGGAGGCTATCCCGGTGGCGCCGATCTGGTCAATGATCAAAAAAGATGGTCTAACTACATCAGGGACGCCCTTATAGAGACTACAATCTCACGAGATATTTTGCTGATGACCCGGGTTGACAAACCGGCACTTCTCCGTCGCTTATTCGAACTAGGCTGTTCTTACTCGGGCCAGATTCTCTCGTATCAGAAGATGCTCGGCCAGCTTCAGGATGCCGGTAACACCACCACACTTGCTCACTATCTAAATTTAATCGAGGGTGCCGGTCTTCTTGCAGGATTGTCTAAATATGCTGGTCAGCGCGTTCGCCAAAGGGCGTCAAGCCCTAAACTTTTGGTGCTAAACACAGCGTTGATGACAGCTCAATCTCAGCTAAGTCTGGGGGAAGCAAAGCAGGATACCGAGTTCTGGGGCAGGTTGGTTGAATCAGCCATTGGGGCAGCCTTAATGAATGGTCTGAGAGGGGAGAATATTGAGCTTTTCTACTGGTCCAGCCGTAATCGAGAAGTGGACTTCGTACTCTCCCGAGGAAAATCTTTGGTGGCCTTGGAAGTTAAAAGTGGACGCAGAAAAGTCACTTTGCCGGGCATTGAGGCGTTCTCGAAGGAATTTCGAGTAGAGAAGAAGTTGTTGGTAGGGGCCCAAGGGATTCCAGTAGAGGAATTCCTCCTCACCCCTCCACCCAAATGGCTCTCGTAATGTTCAAGTGGTTTTCGCCGAGTTAGATGATCTGAATGATTACCCGGAAGCCCGCCCGGCAATCGCCTGAGGCGAAGCCGATGACGGACGGGCACTCCGCAGAGAGGATGAACCCGAGACATCGGGTTCAAAGTAGAGCAGTTTACGGATGATAATGAGCTCGCTGATTTTCATCCGCAAACTGCTCGTTAAACCTTTCCGCTCATGCAAATAGTCTGCGAAATGTCCAACAGTCTCGAAAGTTCAGAACCAGGAGAATATCTGAAAGTAGCAATCGCTCAAGAG
>JAJDNB010000246.1 GCA_022340905.1 Deltaproteobacteria bacterium
CGCATCCACTTCGCGGGTTGCAAGAAGTTCGTCCAGCGCCTTAGCCAGGTCAGAATCTACCTTGTTCTCGTCCATCACAGGCGTAGAATCGACTGCAGCGTCCTGAGATGTCTCTTCCCTTGACAAGATGGCTTCAACTTCACCTTCAGCGTCACTCATGGCATCAAGCGCAGCTTGAGCCCCGTTGCCCACAGATTGTTCCTCCGCTGGGACCGTTTCCGTCTCTTTAAGAAAGTCCATGTCCAGCTCAAGACTGTCAAGACCCGAACCCCCGTCGCTGAGGCTAACCGCTCCTCCGTCTCCCCCGGACGTCTTGTCATCTAAAATGGGTCCCTCAACATTTACCACGTCCGCCAGGTTGGCTACTTCGGTATCAATAGTATCCAGCAGGAAGTCGAGCTTCTTTGTCGCCACTTTCTTGTTTTCGCTTTCCTTGAGGTCGTTACTCGAGGAGGTTTTCGCCATTTTTAATCTTCCAGACTAGATTAAACTGGCAGCTTGGCCTTTAGCTGAGGCTCTTGTGGACCACTTGAAGATCCCGCTCCTTGCTGCCATGGACAATGAAACTGTGCCGATCTTTTCTAGACAAAAGATATTAAGCAAAAGGAATGCCAAATACGCTGTAACTTGATCATAGTCAATGGTTTTCAACCAGTTAGCTAACCATGAAAAACCCAGCAAACCTATCTGTGTGATTGATCTTGGTGTTGGTTATGATCTAGTAATAGTATTTCTGGTTTGTTGGATCAGAGAAAAGAAAAAGGCAGAGCCATTACAAACTCTGCCTTAGTCAATCCCAAATTTTGTCAATTAGTTACCTCTCGTCTCCCTGGCCAGTTCCTCCGGACTCATGGTCCAAAAGGGGGTTCCGTCTTTTGTCAGCCGCACTTTGTATTCATAATAGTCGCCCTTTTTGACTTTGGAAGCCATAAATACCTCTTGGCCACTGATCTCCGCCCATACTCCCTTGACCGTCACCTTATCCCCCTTCCTTAAGGAGATGGCGTTGGGGTCCACAAACGAACTTGGACCCAGGTGCACGGTGACAACCTCATCGCTATCTCGATCTCTTACCAGGATAGCTATCCCCGGAGACATCCCTGGAAGGGGAGTGATTTTTTGAAAGCCCACTAGATTGCCCTTAAAACTGTCCCACTCGTCAAGGTTGTAATGCTTGTTGTAGGCGCTGTTTGTTTCCCAGCCTTCGATGCCGCTTTTTTCACCACCCCAAACAACCCCTGCACTCAATGTGCACAACGCCAAGACCATGGCCACCCCCATTGCCAAGTTCTTACCATACCTCCTCATGGTAAACTCCCTCCTCCTGCCTATTTTTTCAAAATGCAATGCATTAAGTAAATCCACTCAAAAAGCATCAGTAACCTTATGATAAGGTGAGATACTCAGGTTTGCAAGGACCCACTGACTATAGAGGCCAAAAACGATTGAGGTGGATTTCGGATTGCGGAATGGGGATTGCGGATTTGAAAAAGCATAAGGCATAGAGCATGGGGCATAGAGTAGAGGTCAGAGGTCAGATGCTGCTGTGGAGATGAAACAGAAATTGTCGTTCCCACTGCCCCCATCATCATCTACCCGGACTTCGAACTGGAGTGCCCCCTGCAAAAAGCCGTATGCCGCAAAAGCGTCTATACGCCCGTAACCATAAGTAGTATCTCTCCCGGCTGGACCCAGATCTACTCCGGTCTGCCTCAAGGCTGTCATAGCGGCCGATGACGTTCTTCCTCCACTCATCAAAAGGGCTGCAACACCGGCAATATGAGGTGCTGAGGCCGAGGTGCCATAGAAGGGGTTGGAAAATCCGCCTGCCCCGGTTACGGCCACGCCTTCTGTTGCAGTCAGGTCCGGCTTCTGGCGAATTTCTGGTGCAGGGTACAGAATGGTCACAGGGCCTCGGGAACTAAAGGATTCAATGGTGTTTGGCCTAGACTGGTCCACGGCAGCAGCAGCAATTGCACCGGGAACAGCAGGATGGCCAAAAATAGAGTCTGCCGAAATCCGGTCAGCACCGTCCAGAACTCCCCCATCCAAAACGTACAGTTCTAATGTCTGAGGGCTTCCGTTTACCAAACGCACTTGGAAGTTGCAACCACCAGAGCAATCTTCAAATCTCCACTCCCAGGGCAAATCATCGTTATCCAGCCCATCTTGAGTGAAATTCGAAGTCTTACAATTCACTTCGTCTTCTGCCTGCAGACAGAGATCGTAGTCGTCACTGGCAGTGCCGTCAAAAGGATCAGACCATTGCAAGAAAATTCGGACATTACCTGGACTGGTGACATTGAATACGTAGTTACCGCTGGCGATCAGATGGCTTCCGAAGTCCTGCCCGCTGTCCACATAATCTCCCTGGTAGTGGGTTAAGCCACTGTTTCCCGCAGATGAGGTGTAAAAAACTCCTCCTGCCACAACATTTGCTACTGCCTGGGCCACAAAATCGTCCTCAAAAAATGCCTGATCAAAAAAACCGAGATCATCTACAATAATGTCAGCACCAAAAAGGTTGGCCAGATCGTTCACACACTGGACCATTTCCAGGCTTGTCGAGGGTCCACAGAATCCCAACTCCGCTCCAGGTGCCAGGTCGTGGACGATCTCCAACATAGCGGTTCCTTCATCGCCGCTTCCCAAATACGTCTGCATGGCAACGGACCCGGGAAGATCTCCAGTTCCTTGGGCGGCTGCCATGCTGTCCACCCCATCGGAAATTACACCGACTCTTATTCCGGTGCCGTCGAAGCCAAGACCCCTTACCTGATCTGCCTTTAGAATGACGTCGCCCTCTGTGGTAACGCTGCCGATCCGGGTGACTCTGTATCCGGGAGGGGTGATCAGCCAGACAAAGGGAAGCTTTGCCACCTCATCCACCATATCAAAGGGAATCCAGGCCTGGATAATCTCATGCTCCTCATTGACTGCTTCTATGCTGACGCCATAGGACTCCAGCCGAGATCTCTCTGCATCTCCAGAGGCAAGGACACGAATGTAGGTATGAATGTTTCCATCCTCATCAACGTTGACCAGGGGGTTCGACAGAGCGGAAACCCCGAAAGCTCTTGCACTTTGTGCCGTAATCCCCCGATCTTCCATCTTCTTTTTCACCGCTTTAATGAGAGGGCTGATTTTGTAGGAGTGTGGGGTCTTGCGAAGGTATTTCCCCTCGCTCCATCTCAGTACTTTCCATTTCTTCTTGCTTGTTCCAGCGCTGACATCTGAGGTTGTGACCAGGAGAAAAACTGGTATGAGTAAAGTAAGGAACTTTGCCCTTGCTAAGGAGCAGGCAAAAACCAAACTCGCTCCTGCTTCTAACTGCCCCATTCTAGCCTTCCTAAAACCTGTACGACACTCCCAAGAGGAAATAATGAATTTTGTTTTTAGTCTTTATATCCACGTTCGTTTCCGTGCCGCTGGTGCTAATTTTGTCGTTGTATTCAGCCTCAAAGTAAGTAAAGCGATACTCGCCGAATAGGGCAAAATGTCTAAATACCGTCCATGCCAGACCGGCACGGGTATCCAGTCCGAAATCGGCTGCGCCGTCCGAAAAGTTTTTATTCTCGCCAGCTAACTGGATATCAACCTCTGTGTCGGTAAAGAAAACACTAGCGCCAATGCCAATGTAGGGCTGCAGCCTATCTCCAGGGTAGCGCAGCACTGCTAACGCTGATACTGGCAAGACTTTAGTCTCTGTCCCGTCTGCTTTCAGTTCCAAATACGATACATCCAGGGCGCAACCTATCCAGGGGGTGGACGGGGACCAAAATCCTACCCTGCCCCCAACCGTGTAGGTGTTGTCATAAACGGCTTTGCCAGAGTCACTCATGTTTACACCAAAGGGAGAGGCTTTCCCATGGACATCGCCGTCTTCTGGCACAACCCCTCCCAAGTAGAGGTCCACAAACCAGGTCTCTTTGCTAGGAGCGGTAGCGGTCATTGTTGCCACCTCTGTCTCTTCAATGGCACCAACTTTCTCCAGCGCTGACGCCATATCAGCTGGCTTAGCAATGAAGAATCCACCCCCGAGCTCATCCGGCAAAGCAACGAGAATATAATGTTCAAACAATTTATCTGGAGCGGTTTTGAGGTAATAAACAGCGGGCTGGCGTTTCAACAGCTCGACCTGACGTTGATCTAATGCGACCACCTTACCGCCATAAAGGGTCACCGGCACGGCTACGGCTGACTCGGTGAAGAGCCCAAGAAGCAACAACAC
>JAJDNB010000248.1 GCA_022340905.1 Deltaproteobacteria bacterium
TGGTTCTGGTGATGACAGAAACAAATGTGTGTTTGCCCTCACCCCCTTATCATATCCTGTTTAGTTTCACCGGCCTAGCTCGGATGTTTTATGAATCACTGTCGCGAGACCGCGAAGATGAGCATGCCACCTGGCAACCACAGGGTGTTGGTTCCGAGGCGTACCTGAACGGTACGTCGCTGGAACCGGCACCCGAGGACGCCAGGAAGAACGGACATATTGTTCGCGCTCGCTGCGCTCCGCTCAGTCCCGCAAGCGGGTTCCCAGTTTCGTGGTCGCAGCAGGTTATTCATAAAACATCCGGGCTAAACACTTATACACTCAGGGGTGCACGTACAAGAGAGGATTGGTAACTGGGGCAGATGTCCGGCTGGCGAATCGCCGGGATCTCACTCTATGGTCTGAGTCTGTCCATAGAGAAAGCGCTGGAGCTTCTCTTTGTCTTGGGTAGAGGTATCAACAAAGACAATCCCGAGTTTTACCGTATTTTTCTCTCGACTCACGTGACGCACCAGGCCTTGAGTTTCGACTCTTCCATGGTGATTAGGCAATTGTATCTCCAGCTGCAATCGACAGCCTTCACGAAATGCTTCCATAGCTGGCCCCATAGCATCTAGCATCATGCCAGAGAGGGAAATATCCGATGATGTTGCCTTATAACTGTGGTTGATCATCTCCTCTGGCAGGCTCTCGGTTGGCCAAACTCCAAAGTTAACCAGTAGCCTCTCTTTGAGTCGGGGTTGCTCCCTCCGTTCTGCAATGTTTGCCTTTGCCCTTTTCTGGCGAGAATCCTCAACTCGTTCACTATAATACTTCAGTAATACCCCTTTAATCTGGGGATACCGCATCATGAGCCTATTCATGTTATTATAGCTAATTTCGCCCAGCAAGGTTTCTTCTAGGGTTGCAATAGAGCCAGCCCGTGGTTTGCCGGTCAAAAGAGCCATTTCTCCGAAGAACTGATACGGCTCCAGCGTTGCTAATGGAAACTCCTTCCCTTCACGGTCTTTGGTGAACACTTTCACCCGACCATCCAGAATTATGTAAATAGACCGACCAGGCTCACCCTCACGGAGGATTAACTGGTTGGCGCTAAAATAGTGCAGATTGGAAATATCTTCCAACCCCCTTAGCTCTTTTTTCCCCAATGACCTAAAAATGGGGGTAGACAGGAGAGCTCCTTGCAGACGCATAGATCCTGGATTGGTTCGAGTGGGATCGACAAAAGGAGACTGATAGTTAATTAACCCCATGAACATCTGCATGGTCTCGGAGAGTTCTTCTGCCTTGTCCGAAGTCCCCTCTTCCACAAACGTTAGAGTTGATTCACCGATTTGAAAGACATCCCCCGGTCTCAACACCCGAGAAACTACCCGCTCCCCGGCAAAAATTATTCCATTGGCACTGCCGAGATCATCAATGACCCAGGAACCGTTCTGAAAGCTAACTCTGGCGTGGGTGCGGGAGACATTATAGTCGGCCAGGGCTATGTCATTTTCCGGACTGCGGCCTATGCTAATAGAACCTTCGAGGGGATAGACACTTTTCTGCAATTTTTCCCTCTTCAGCCCTAAATAAAATCTTTTCACCCTCTTACTCCACTTAGCAACGATTGGACAAATGAGAATGTAGCTTGGTTCGCCTCCCACAGGAGAAGTGGATGCCAAAAGAGAACTTCACCCCAGGATATCTTTGCAAATTTCGCGCCCAGTCTAAGGACAGAGGCACATAGTCCTAAAACTATAAATATGGCCCCGGAAAATCTCAAAAAGGTTGTTGCTTGGAGGTAATCCTGATACATTTCTGCGGAAAGAATTTTCGTAGGAGCACCACTACAACCCCATCGCACCATTTGCCATAATGGAGTTGCCAACAAGGAGATGAAAAGAGATTAACTGAGCGGAGGTGCTCGTTGATGCAGAACAACAAAGTACTGATCGTGGATGATGAGATGGACATGCGAATCTTCATCTCCACCCTTTTGGAAACCAGTGGTTACAAGCCCATTATTGCCGTCAATGGCGAAGATGGCATGCAGAAGGCCCGCAAGCACAAGCCGGCTGTTATCATCCTTGATGTGTTAATGCCTAAGTCCGGTGGGATCCAGATGTATCGCGAGATAAAAACAGATGAGAATTTGAAAGCTATCCCGGTGATCATGATCTCTGCCATTTCCAAAAAAACCTTTTTCCATTCCATGAAGATGCTAAATATTCACAGAGGCGAAACTGTACCAGAGCCGGAAGGTTACATTGAAAAACCGCCTGAGAGTGATGAATTACTAAAAATTTTGGCTCAATGCATAGGTTAGCGATCCTAGCCCGGATATTTCATGAATTGCTGTCGCGAGACCATGAAGATGGCTGTGCCACCTGGCAACCGCAGGGTGTTGGTTCCGAGGCGTACCTGAACGGTACGTCGCAGGAGCCGCCACCCGAGGACGTCAGGAAGGACGGCCATATCCGTGGTCGCAGCAAGTCATTCATGAAATATCCGGGCTAAATATTCAGCCAAGCCAATAAAAGTGGCGCCCATGGGCGCCATTATTTTTGCGGATCACATCTTCAAACCCTGAGCTTCTTTGTAAAAACTTACAGGGGCCCCCTCTTTCCCCTTTCGCGTATTTCTATCTCGACTACTTCGTCGTCTTGGTGAAAGGAATATATGATCCTTAAAATCAACACTAGGGTAAGAACAATAGCAATCACGAAGAATATACTCACCGCCGAGATCATCCCGCACCTCCTGCATAAATTGTCTACGTCTCTAGGAAGTGTGCAGAAGTGATGCCAATAGATTGCGAATACGGAAAATACTCAAATACCAATAACTTATAAAAAGTTCACCCCATTAGTTTTCTAGCCAAATCACCAAATTTTGCCATAGGACCAATTGTTCCAGGCCAAAGCAACAAAGTTCACTCTCCCTCTCAGTGGGTCGTATTTTCCCCGATTGCATGGGAAAAAGGTCCAATCTCTCTTTCCATTGGCCAGCCTGATTCCTACCACAGTCCCCATCGTGTTTTGGACCTCTTAACCATGTCCACAAGTTTGTTTGCACCTTGCGGAGACAGTCCGAAACCGCCTACTTGTGCCTCAATTTCTTGCACATCCCCATGGCCGTCCAGGTAACCGTTTACCCGCGCTGCAGCGGTAGAGTTCACCAGATCCTCCATGTTCGGATACATGGCTCTGAACTCTTGAAAAAGATCACGCTGTTGCTGCAAGCGATACTTCTGGTGATAATCTTCGGCCAGATAAAAGGCGGTAAAAGGAGTGACCTCAGTGTAGACTTTTCCCTCAAGGGTAGCTGCAACCTGATCCCTGCTCTCCAAAGCCAGCCTTTTCTGCTCTTCATTGTGGTAAAAGATCACCGCCTTGTACTGACTGGACCAAGGCCTTCTTCCCGGTTTGTGGCTCTGCCAAAAAATATCCAAAAGCTCCCCATAGGAAATCTTAGCAGGGTCATAGACAATTTGGATCGTTTCGGTATGGTCTGCCAAATTATGATACGTGGGATCCTTTGTTGTTCCTCCCGAGTATCCGACCCTGGTTCGAACAACACCGTCTATGCTCCCGAACTGAGCATCCGGACCCCAAAATCACCCCAAACCAAAAGTAGCTGTCTCGACCTTTGCTGGCACATGTAGATCCACTAGTGGTTGAGAAACCTGGCGTGCAGAACTGTATTTTATCGCTTCCATCTTGTTCCTCTCATTTTCCTGATATTCTCCCTGAAAACTATCGCACGCAGAAAATATAATGACGATTGCCAAGAAAATCAGCCTGAGAATCAAACTGGCTTTCCATTGGCGAGGGCCAGAATTCTGCCAGACTGTTGAAGAAAGGGTATGCATGATTTCAAAACACCTCTGTAAAATGCAGGGCCTTCTCATTCACCTCGGTCTTTGCTTGCATCAGCCCGTTACCCCGGATATTCCATGCATTGCCGTCGCGAGACCATGGAGATGGGCGTGTCACCTGACAACCGTCCTGTGCTACCGCGGGATTGGTTCCGAGGCCTACCTGAACGGTACGTCGCAGGGGATGACACCCGAGGACGCCAGGAAGGATGGCCATATCCGTGGTCGCAGCAGGGGATTCATGAAATATCCGGGTTAAGGTTCTCTCCACTGGTTGAGGTGGCGAATGGTTGTTAGTCGGCGGAGGAGAAAAAGAATTACACCTCTTCAGCCAATAAATTCTCTCAAAGATTTTATTTTTCTGCTTTTCAGAATAACTTTTTCAGTAAAGCCTTTTTCACCTTGCCCAGGGGATTGCGGGGAAAGTCATCCACAAAAACAACCCGAGTAGGGATCTTATAGGGGGCAAGTCTTTTTTTGCCCCAGGTTCGCAGCTCTTCGAGGGTAAGATTTTCTCCCCTGTGGAGATTGAGGGCAACGCCCACGCGCTCTCCCCACTCGGGATCCTCTATGCCTATTACCGCGCATTCCCTAATAGCCGGATGGGCACGGAGAACTTCCTCGATCTCCAGGGCCGAGACTTTGTAGCCACCTGTCTTGATAATGTCTGTGCTCTTTCTTCCCACTATACGGTACATTCCCTTTTCGACTACGGCGACATCACCAGTAGAAAACCACCCGTGGCGGAAGCTTGCTTTGGTCTCTTCTGGTCGTTGCCAGTATTCGAGAAATACACCGGGACCTTTAACTTGAATCTCACCAGTCACCCCGGGCTCCACTGGATTCCCGCTATCATCTACAAGTCTTACCTCAACCTGGGGAAGGGGGGTTCCCACGAAACCGGGTAGCCGTTTACCCCTGAGTGGATTGGAAAGTGCCATGCCGATTTCTGTCATGCCATAACGCTCCAGGATGGTATGTCCCGTAACAGCTTTCCACTTTGCCAAAACCGAAACCGGCAAGGCAGCCGAACCGGAAACCATCAAGCGAAACTTTTGGCAAGCCTCCTGCATCAGCTTTTGCTCCTGTGGATGTGCCGCTTCCCACGCCTCAATAAGTTTCACGTAAACAGTCGGCACCGCCATGAAGAGAGTGAGATCTCTGTCGACGAAAGTCTGCCATGTTTGCAAGGGGTCAAATCTAGGTAAAATCTCGCATCTGGCTCCCGCCCACAGAGCGCAGGTGAGAACATTGATTATGCCATGAACGTGGTGCAGGGGCAGCACATGTAAAATGTAATCTTCGGACACCCATCCCCAGGCCTTAACCAGCGAAGTGACCTGAGCCTGAATATTGAGATGGGTGCTCACAACCCCTTTGGCCTTACCGGTAGTGCCGCTGGTGTAGAGAATCATTGCCCGTCTGACGGGGTCTATCTGGGGGAGCGACCCTCTAGTCGGAGAGAGCAGGTCTTCTGTAACAACAAAGCGCACATCCAAATCTCTGGCAATCACCCGAAGCTTAGCCTCAAATTCTGGATGGGCGACAATGGTGCTTGCTCCTGAATCGCTAATAACGTATACGAGTTCAGAAATCGGATGTATTTCACAAAGTGGCACGGCTATGCCGCCAGCGCGCCAGATTCCCCACTGCAAGGCAACGTAATGAAAACCTCTTGGTGTTAGGAAGGCAACCCGTGCTTCCCCGAGGTCATCCTTGCCATCCAACAAAGCAAGTCCTATTTGCCTGGACCTCTGCAGTAGCTGGTCGTATGTATACGTACCCTCGGACGCTATGATGGCGGGTCGGGCTCCGTGTTCTTCAGCCTTGCTGATGAGGGCAATTTTCTCGGACGATGACATAACCCTTTGTGCGGTTACCAGACCGCCTATCCTTTACTGCTGCAGGTGAATTCATCACAAAATCCATGTCAGCACTCGTAAAGGTTGAAACTCATCATAACCATTACTGGCGACGAAGTCTAAACGTTGCCTATGGTTTTCCTGGCAAGAATGACTGCCAAACCTTTTGCCCTTGGATTCTTCCTGTCTGTGGATTATAAACAGGACTAATCTTTCTGGCATGCACGACGGTTTCTCCGAAACAAAGATCATTCTGTCAGACCCTCCTCAGGAGGAGAGGAGAAAGGTACTTCTCGTTGAAAGCCAAAAGTTCGCTCACAAACAGAAAAGTCATCTCCTGGGCTCTGTATGACTGGGCCAATTCCGCCTTCGCCACTACGGTCATGGCGGGGTTTTTCCCGGTATTCTTCAAAAAATACTGGAATGTCAACGTAGCGGCCACTACCAGTACCTTTCGTTTGGGTCTAGCGAACTCCATAGCCGGCATCATCGTAGTAGCCCTGGCACCGGTTCTTGGTGCAATAGCTGACCAGGGAGGGGCACGAAAGAAGTTTCTTTTGTTCTTTGCCGCCATGGGTGTGATTATGACCGGCAGTTTATTCTTTGTCGCCCAAGGAGCCTGGCAGATTGCGGTAATCGTCTTTGTTCTGGGAGTAGTAGGTTTTTCGGGAGGTAATATTTTTTATGACTCTCTCCTGGTAAGTGTTGCTCCCGTTGGCAAAGAAGACATGGTCTCGGCCTTTGGTTTTGCCTTGGGATATCTCGGAGGCGGACTGCTCTTTGCACTCAACGTTTTGATGACCCTCAACCCTGAATCTTTTGGCCTGGCTGACGCCAGCGCAGCGGTTCGGGTCTCCTTTCTCAGTGTTGCTGCTTGGTGGGCTCTTTTTTCTCTACCCGTGGCCATCTGGGTGAAAGAACCGTTGGTGAAGCAAAAGAAAAGTGGTTGGACAATGGTAACCGGTGGTTTTCAACAGCTCAAAACAACCTTCGCAGAAATCCGCAAGCTTCGAACAGTTTTCCTTTTTCTCCTGGCTTACTGGCTATATATAGACGGAGTCGACACAATCGTGAGGATGGCGGTGGACTACGGCATGTCCCTGGGTTTTGCCGAGAACAGTCTCATTTTGGCCTTGCTCATCGTTCAATTCGTCGGCTTCCCAGCCGCAATCCTCTATGGCAAGCTCGGTGAAAAACTTGGGACAAAAAGAGCAATTCTATTGGGCATTGCAATTTACATTGGCGTCACATTTTGGGGTAGGTTCATGGACAGTAGCGGCGAGTTTTACTTGCTTGCCGTCGCCATAGGCTTGGTACAGGGAGGCGTGCAAGCATTAAGCCGCGCATTTTACTCCCGCATAATTCCTGCCAATAAGTCGGCTGAATTCTTCGGATTTTACAATATGCTCGGCAAGTTCGCCGCGGTGATCGGGCCCATACTCATGGGTTTAGTTGGGGTAATAACAGGCAATCCCCGCCATTCAATTCTTTCCATAGTGGTTCTCTTCCTGGCTGGGGGCATAATTCTCTATTTCGTAGACGAAAAGGAAGGTGCACGCATCGCCCAAGAGATGGAGAGAAAAACAGCCAGTTGAACAAGATTTTAAACGCTTCAAAAGAGTTCGCTCTGCGCTCTGCTCTTTGCGCTTTGCGATTTATACTTTGAACTCGCCGACTGGATAAACTTCGAATTCGTGCTCCACGATTTTTTTTATCATCTCAAAAAAATCAATACCCACAGGATCAATTAACCTTACCTTGTTGTCAGCTCCAGGCCAGGCAGAAGGAACGCACACACCCTCACTCTTGTCGATTAGGTCTTCTTGGGCAAGAAAATACAGGCCCAACTCATATTCGAAAAGTGAGACCTTCACCAGGTATTGTTCATCGACCGAAACAAAGGAAAAAAGCTCTCCCCTGTACATATTGCTAAAATCAATCCCCTTTGGCTCTAGTAAATAAAAAAGGCGATACATGCCTCTGGGAGTGTCCTCTACCTTGTAACTGCCGCAGTCTTGATAGTTGTTCTTCCCCTCCTTCGAGCCTGCGAGTTTAACGCACTTTTTGAATTCTTCTTCCAGGGTCTCAGCGTCCGGCCTTTCCCAATGTTTCGCCCAATCAAAATCTGGCGACAGCATTTTTAACACTCTCTTAATTGTATGCTTCATCTGATTGAACCCCGTTCAAGCTCTTCGTAAATAGGAAACGTCCCCTGTTTACCTACCTTGCAGTTTTCCAACTAACCGGCTCGATCGTCTTGATCCGAAATGGTTCCGGTGGATGCTTTGCCATGAGCAATGCCCTCTAAGTTCCTAGAATACACCTTAGCGGTTGGGCATTGACAAATCCTTTTTTAAAATCGTCTTGACAGCAAGGTTGTCGTGCTCGAGAAGCTAATTACCGCAGCTACGTACATCAAAGAGCTGATCGACCTTCCACCTCGATCATTTGAACCGCTACCAGTGAAATCACGCTCATCCCCGCTCCCGCCACAAATGGGATCCGATAGTCTACCATCCACAATAACCCTCCAACTGCGGGCAAGAAAACTGCGGCTATGTGGTTTATGGTGAACCCCATGGCCATACTCGGTGCGATGTCCTGGGGATCTCCCACTTTTTGGAAATAAGTGCGAATGGCAATGGCGAAATTAAAAAAGATATGATCCAGAATGTAAAGAAACGCCAGGACAACTTTAGATTGCGCGACAGCGTAAGCCAGAAAAATAAAGATAAGGCTGCCGTACTCTAGAGAGAGTACTTTCCTCTCGCCGAAGCGGATAATACCCTTGCCGATCAGGGGACTCAAAAAATAGTTGATCACGTTGTTAATTACAAAAAGAGCGGTGACTTCCTGAATGGTGAACTGGAATTTCTTGACCAGAAGGAAGACAGCAAAGGCAACAAAAATTTGACGCCGCGCTCCCCCCATAAAGGTCAGGAAATAAAAGAGCCAGTACTTCTTCCGAAAGATCATCTTTCGGTGCTGAAGGGGAATACTCCGATCCACTGGATCTTGACGAAACCCCCAAAGAGCCACAGCGCAAATGAGGCTTCCAAGTAAAAGATACATCTGGGTGTAATTCAACACTGAGGTCAGGACATAGATCAAGATACCTACGGCAATGTTAGAAGCAGCACTATAGCTCCGTAATTTTCCTAGTACCCAGGGAGACGTGTTTTTGTCGAAATACTGGAGAGTCAATGACTGATTGGTCGTCTCATAATAATGGAAACCAATGCTCATAATCAGCGTGGTCAGCAGTAGCCCCAAAAAGGAAGGAAACAGACCAGTCACAGACACACCTAATCCCAAAACCAGGATCGACACTGCCGAGAGACGGTGTTCTCTGATGATCATTAGTACAAAGACTATCAGGAGCGTTAGTAGGCCAG
The DNA here is from genome assembly GCA_022340905.1 of Deltaproteobacteria bacterium. GTDB lineage: Bacteria > Desulfobacterota > Syntrophobacteria > BM002 > BM002 > BM002. Next base: position 9,120 of record JAJDNB010000248.1, read on the forward strand.
GAACTTCACGTACCGACTGAATTATGCCGATCTGCTGGCCGTCCAATCCAGCAACCTCAACTGAAAAATTATTGAACAATGTTCGCCATACTTGTAGCCCCACAGTGGAGCTGATGGTCAGAACCATAAGGAAGCGGTACATGGGTTGCCGTGCTACTTCTTTCATTTTGTCCTTTCAAGATCAGACGGAGCAGGTGCTTCTAAGGGCTGCTTCCACGAGATCGAGGTTCCAAATGACATCTATATAGACTATCCCTGAGGTCAAAAGGACGACTAAAGAGTGTATCTGTTATTGAATAGCGAGAAATGTCAAGAGAAAAGAATCTGGGGTGATAGGGGCGGGAGGTCCGCCCCCTTTTACATTTGGCAAGAGGAATACAATTTTACTAAAGTTCAATAGATTCGCCAGGCTTGAGCACGGTCACCTGAGAGGAGGTCTCTTTCTCCACTTGACTTCGCCAGGCTTCTGGATCCTGCTTGATCATGTCGAAGGTATCATAGTGGATGGGAAGCACATTTTTGGGTTCAATCAGTTTCACTGCCCTAAGGCAGTCTTCCGGTCCCATGGTGAAATTGTCGCCGATGGGCAATATGGCCAGATCTATTCCCTCTTCGCCAATGAGTTTCATGTCGTAAAAAAGACCGGTATCACAAGCATGATAAATTTTCTTGCCTTGGATGTAGAAGAGAAAACCACAAGGATTTCCGCCGTACGAACCATCTGGAAGTGCCGAGCCATGATGGGCAATTGTAAGTTTGACTCGCCCCCACGGGTAATTGAATCCGCCTCCGATGTGCTGTGGATGTGCTTGTTGGACCCCCTGGTTCACCAGCCAGTTGTGAATTTCAAAGTTGGAAACCACCGTGGCCCCAGTCCTTTTGGCAATTTCCACCGTATCTCCCACGTGATCACCGTGGCCGTGGGAAACAAATATATAGTCTGCCGGGATTTCCTCAGGTTTGAGTGGGGCCAAAGGATTACCGCTGACAAAGGGATCAACCAACAAATTGGCATCCTCTGTTTTGATCAAAATACAGGCGTGGCTGTACCATGTTACTGTAACGCTCATGTGATCCTCCTTTTTCTCAACCCAGGGTCAGAGCTGAGTTCTTCCATTCCTCGGAGCATTTAACCAAACTCCAACCCTATCTCTCCAGTTGTTTCCTAGCACGGATCTTTGGTGAATAGTCCGCGCTAGAATTGTCCCGTTCGGAGCATTACCAGGGTGCATGCTCTAAGTACGGTTATACCTTTGGCACTGAGATGATTTTCGATTTCGTCTGATTCCGTCCCCGGGTTCATAATAACCCGATTTGGTTTCAAATCGATCATCTCCTGAAGAAGCTCTTTGCCCCGCTCCGGACCAACGTAGAGGGTAAGGGTGTTCACTGCCTCATTTATCTGAGCCAGAGCCGGTACGGCAGCCACCCCAGCAATTATTTTTAACAGAGGGTGAACCGGAATAACTCGATGTCCGTGTTCCACCAAGGCTCGGACTGCCTGGTTTGAATGGCGCTCCGGCTTGGGACTTGCTCCCAGTACAACAACAGTTTCGTTTGCAGGCATGATTTTGGGGCTGCGCCTACGAAATCAGACGTTTCGACTAAGACTCACTCCCATTCTTACCTCAGAAGTCCCAATTTTTCAAAACAAAATCTCTGATTTTTCTCTCACTCTAGCTAAGGCCTCATAGCTAATAATCTGGTATGAAAGTTGCTTTTAATTAGGGGTACAAAAAGGAATTCGTGGTCTCGCGGCAGCAATTCATGAAATATCCGGGCTAGAAACTACAGTCTAACAACTGACGGTACAATTTTGGATACGGAAAAGGTCTGGTAAAATAATGCGCTCTTATCTGCCAACTTCCGGTAGTGCACGGCTAATGCCTTTGCTTCTGGGAGTGATAGCTCTCTTGTTGGCGCTCAATCTTGTGGTGCTCGCCCTTAGATCCTCCCCATCCACCGCCGAAGAGCCCACAAATCCTGCAGTCCTGAGTAACTTTCTCCTTCCAGACTCAATCAGTCTCTGTCATGAGCCCGTACCTCTAGAGAATCGCAAGACTCTGGACATGCTGGACCGTGAATTAACTATTGCGGTCTGGGATCGAGCACAAGTTTTTATGTGGCTCAAAAGGGCCGGACGCTATTTCCCTTACATTGAGAAGAAACTGGCCGAGGCTGGAATGCCGGAAGATCTCAAGTACGTATCTGTTGCGGAGTCGGCCCTCATTACCGATATCAAATCAAGAAGAAGAGCCGTTGGGCTCTGGCAGTTTATGTCCCGCACCGCGCGGCGTTATGGTCTTCGGAAAAACCGGCTCATAGACGAACGTTTAGACTTCGAGCGCTCTACTGAAGCAGCCATCAAATATCTTGATCGATTACATAGCGAATTCGGCAACTGGACTTTAGCCCTGGCCGCTTACAACTGTGGCGACGCGTCCCTCAAAAGGGAAATCAGGAATCAAAAGGTCAAAGACTTTTACAGACTTGATCTGCCCCTGGAAACAGAGAGATATATTTTCCGCATCGCTGCCGTCAAAACGATTATGGAAAACCCGAGCCAATATGGCTTTCACCTCCCCGCAGAACATATTTACCCGCCCCATTGGTATGACACCGTACCGGTGAAAATCGGCCGTCGGTTGAAGTTTACCGATCTTGCCCTTGCCCTAGATACGGATTTTAAAGCGTTAAAAGAGCTCAATCCCCAATTCCTTCGGGACTACCTGCCTAGGGGTAACTACCGTATCAAGGTTCCTCCCGGATTCGGTCCCAAGGTTGTTGCTGCCCTGCAGGAACTCGGCAAAGGTGGAAGTGGACAAAGGAAGGATATCTTTGATAATCACTATGTGGTTCGGGAAGGTGATACCCTGGTCCACATTTCCCAACGCACAGGCGTCTCCCTGGCAACTCTCAAAAGGATCAACGGCATCGAAGGATCCACTATTTGGGCAGGACAAAAGCTTCGGTTAACTCCCTAATCAACGCGACCCATCTTGTCTTTCCACAATAAAAACTCATTTCCCACCGTTGATCTAACCCCTTCTGCCCTTTGCCACACGCAACAAGCCCAAGATATAGGAGGGATTTAAATCTAAACACAACACTTGGCATAATACTTGCTTTTAGTATACGTGAACTTCTCTCGAGCCCATATGCAGGGGGTGGGAGATGGAAAAATCAATCAAAATGAAAGCACGTGACGCCCGTTTTTCGGGAGGAGAAATCAGGATTTCTATTGGCTTACGACTGTATGAACTCTTTTGTGCAGACTGTAACCGGGTACTCATCGAAGAGGATTCACACCTCATGCGGCTACAGTGCAAAGAGTGCAAGCGTATTTATGCGTACCGGCTTTCTCCAGACCAAGAAGAGTCGATTTTTGAATTATCGACGGAAAAGGTTTCGATCCAATGAAACCAGGAATGATGAACTTATCCAAGTGGGTGGAGAAAACGGCTCAGGCCGTTCGGCATATCTGTATCAAGAAACAAGCTCCCTGTGTAGGCTTCAGCTTGGTCTTCTTCGATCCCCTGGCCGAACCAGAAGAGCGCTGGAATTATGTCATCGAACTCGCCTACGATCCCAATAATCCTCCTTGTCGAGAAGAACGCAAGCGATTAGAGCAAGCTTTTGAGTTTATAAGTGAAGGTATCCGCAGAATTATGAGCGAAGAAACACAAGAGAAGGACTTCGAGGACTGCTCGCGGGCAGCTCAGTTCCATTGAGCCTCTAGCCTGAATGCCACCACATCTTCCACACCACATGCCTAGCCCGGATATTTCATGAATCGCCTGTGGCGAACTCTCTATTGGGGTTATCCCAGCTTGGTCTCCTCCAAATATTGTTTGACACTACCAATGGTTGCGCTGAACATCTTGGCGCCGGTGAGGATTGTAAAGGCATCATCAGCATTTCCGCAGGTCCTGGCGAACTCCGGTCCTATTACCGCAACGGGCTGAGACGCATCGGGCTTTTTGTACAGGGCATCCAGATACATATATAGGCGATCCTTGAGGACCTGGAAATAATCAATTGCATGACCGATCATAACCTCGGTTGATGTGGATAGACTCTTGGAGAATTGCTGCACAGCCTGCCAGTACAGCTCTGCAAGCTGAGTCTTTTCGGGGCTTTTTTCCAGATAATACGATATTGACCAGCCCACGCTGATTATCTTCAGAATCTGAAGTTCGTATTCAACGGTGACTCCCTGGATGTGACCATCTTCCGGCAACCTTGCCACTAACGCTTTAACGTCCTCACGGTCCACGGCAAAATTGAATAGATCCTCTCCCGCTTTTTCAATGGTTGTTTTTTTTTCTTCTGAATCTTCCATAGGTGCCACTTTTTATACTGTTTGCCTAACCTGGATGTTTCATGAAGCGCTTGCTGCGACCATGAATATGGGCGATGCATTCGGGTTAGGGTTTTTGCCGGCCCAGCTGAGTGATAATGTAATAAACCAATCCAGCTACAATCAATGAGGGGAGAGAACCACCCACTGAGTATTTCATAGTGGCGATGACTTCATAAACGATGAACCCTATGGCCCAAGATATGACTGCGGTAATATTAAATCCCTTAAAATACCAATACTCACCTTTTTCCCTATAAACCTCTTCTGTATTGAGCTTTCGTGCCCGGATGAGAAAATAATCGGTAAGCACCACACCAAAGAGAGGGACAAACATGGCACCAATGAAAAAGAGAAAATTCTCGTACTGCTCCATGGGGAAAACCAGAGCCACCAGAATAGATAGGATGCCGGCGATCCACATAATCGTTCTTGCACTCATCCTCCTCGAGATGTTGAGCATGGAACAGGTGGCTGAATAAATATCAGGAAAATCAGAAGTTATGGTTGAAAAGACCACCAGTATCAGGGCGGGTATAGCAAGGCCGATTCTGCCCATAATTTGTAGGATCAGCGCTCCCGGGTCGGTCTCTCCAGTAACCAGGGTCGCCATCAATCCCAGGACATACATCCAGGATGAAACGAGAAAATAGCCCCACCAGGTATTCCAGAATGCCGGCGCCGTTTTCTGCGAAAAGCGTGAATAGTCAGATACCAAAGGCATCCAGGATATAGGCATGGCTATTACCAGATCCAAGCCAATCATGAACGGCATGGCTTTTGGTTTGACAGTCAGAACGCCACCGCCAAACTCCTCTAGGGAAACCCAGGTCATCAATATAACGATCAACAGTAAGCCGATTACCGCTGCTTTTTGCATAACTTTCCAGACAGGCTTACCAGTGTAAAAAGCCCATATAAGGGTGCCGAGCCCAATGGCCACGATCCAGAAGTGGCTTGAAGCAAGGATGCCACCGATAGGCTTGCCCAGCATGGCTCCGGCCCGACCACCTATGATCAGCATTATGGAGGCCCAGCCGATGAGCTGGATAATATTCAAAATCGCCGCCAGATTAGATCCGAGAATGCCGAAAGACGGCCTCACAGATACCATGGACATTATGCCGTATTCAGAACCGATGACGCCACCCAAAGCCATGAAGGTGTTGCCAATAACGTGCCCGATAATGATGGCCCAGAAACCCAACCAGAAGCCCATAGGAGAGAGAAAGCCGCCGGCCCAAATCTCAGCTAAAGAGATTGCTACCCCGGCCCACAAGAGGAAATAATCCACCCCGCCAAGGTTTCTTTCTTCATGTGTTATCGGCTGAATATCCATGTTTAATCGATTCTATTGAATGAAAGGGGCAATACCTAATTCACCGGACGCAATGTTAAATAGCGATAACCTTTAGCCTTGTGCCGTGCACCTTGCGCCTTTTTCTTACAACCTGGGCAAAATAGCCTTCCAATCCTGGTCGAAGCTTAGCATAGATAGGTATACACAGTTTTTGGGGTAGGCGTCGTGCAGAATGCGTAAGTTCTGCAGCGGATCGTATCCTTCAGCCCTTTCGTCCTTCTCTCTCCGCACACTTTTCAAGAGTAAATCCACCTTCTCCGACATCCAGGCCTCGATAACAACTGGTATGTTGAAATCTACGAGCAGGTCCACCTTCGGGTCTTTTCCCAGCACTGGCTGGGTAATGACAAACTTGGCACCTGCATCAATTTTTTCTTTTAGCCTATCCAATTCAAAAGGCATGGGGTTGTACTGATTGAATGCCGCACCTGTGATAAATGCACCCGAATATTCGCTGTTGATGTATCTTATCAGATCAGGTGAGGTGGCAACACTCTTCTTGCTCCCTATACTCTCAGGCTCGAGCTTCCCTAGGGCCGGACCTCCGTCGCCTCTGACAACGAGGAGATATTTTAAAGCCAGATTTGAAGCTCGATACAGCATGCCGTCAAGCTCTTCCTTAGTGTGAAAGGTGTTCAGGTTCATGACGGTTTTTTGTGGATGAACCGGCAAATCAGAGAATTCTATTACTTCCACTAGACTAAACCGGGGTTGACCCATGGGGTTGTCCGGGATTGAAACCCCACTGCCGGAATCGAAGCTCCTGCGGTATCTCTCGGCAAAACCGCTCATCCTCTTTTCCAGAGCGTCCGAAGTTACCCGCTTGGGAGTGAGAATCTCAATCAGGTAGGCACAATCAAACATGAAAACTCCTAATCGGAACATTGGAATAATGGAAGCTTGGAATGATGGGGACAAGGAGATAACTGGAGGGAAATATCTTTTCTTCCCTTCCGAGTCAACATTCCATCACTCCATCACTCCATCACTCCAACGTAAGTCTACCGGATTCTTAATTCTGACTCGTGGCTACTCTCTCTCTGCCCCGTGCTCCATGCCTTAGGCTCCATGCCCTATGCCTAGTGCCTCATTTTCCCGGTCTTATGTGGAGACGGCAACAGCCTTCCTCTCCCGGCTTCCAGGTGTCAGCAAAAAACCGGAAACCGGCTCCTTCGAATGTGCCATAGTCTACCACGGCAGCAATATCGCACATTTTGACAATTTCCTCATCACTCAATCCCGCTTCCTCATAAGCTTCCTTCAATGGGCAGCTGCGCATTTGGATGTCCAATCCCTCCCCATCGCAACGAACTACTTCAGGCCGGAACATGTTGCCCTGGTCGGCTGAGCCAGCCAAAAAGGCATCTCTCAATCCCTCGAGGTCTGCAGGTGAAAATTTCTTATATTTTTCCCCAATCTCAAGGCCTCGGTTATAAATTCCCCGCTTCATGATCTCTGCTGCTCTTTCGTCCCCCACCTCTCTCTTCAATTCCTGAAAGATGTGATAGTACATCATGGCCCGGTTCTTGTAAGCTCCATATAGTTGGCTGCGCAAGGTCTCTTCAGACATGTCGATCTCTCCCCTATCTCGAGATTTTTTAT
>JAJDNB010000252.1 GCA_022340905.1 Deltaproteobacteria bacterium
CCAGATTAAGTGTATATACCTCTTAAGGCAGGTTTAAAAACCAATAAACGCTATTTTGCCATTACCGCTTTCACATCAAACATACTGCGAAATTGTTTTTATCATAGTCTGAGCTTTACCTACAGAAGGCCTCACAAAGCAAACTCTAAATTCGCGAGATTTGGTTTCAGTCTCCGCAGTCCCATTATTTGCCCAAATCACCTTGCCGATGACAGATACGAGCCGATTTTCATCGCATAACCCATCGCCATTCAAACCGATCCAGAGTGAATAGTATTTACCAACGCTTATGACCGGGAAACTATTGCCCGACCGCACTCCCTTTGGCATTTGAATGAGTGCGCCTCCCAGGCCAAGGTTTATAATCTCCCCCTGTATGAAGCCAGATGGCGTCATTAGTACAAGGGGCAATGTGATGTTTACTCTGAGATGGCGGCGTTTTTCAGTTTGCATATTTGGCTTAGGAACAATTGTCGGTCGGTAGCGTATTTCCGTCACTTCTGCATAAAGCATCAGACTTGCAGTAGATTACTATAATAGAAAAAATATGCAAGAAAAATGCCCCCGCTGATCGCTATAGCAATCAAGCCCAAGAATTAGATAGCGCTAACCGAGTAGCGGTGATTACCAAAGATCTCATATCCTTCGCCTGATTGAGTAGGACCATTCACCAATAATTTTATGATAGCAAAGTGGAACAAAAAAAGACCCCCAATTGAGGAGCATTCTATCAGAGCCACCCCTGGCAATGATATTTCATGAACCATTCTCAAATGGCTGTGGTAGTATGGCATATAAACACTAGTACTATTTGCAGTTCCCCTTTAGAGAAATCGGCACGGAGGTTACAGCGATGAAAGAATTGGTTGAAATGATGGCGAAGGCACTGGTGGACTATCCGGAGCAGGTGGAGGTAACTGAGATCGCTGGAAGAGATACCTCAGTGATTGAATTGAAAGCAGCCAAGGAGGACATGGGCAAAATAATCGGCAAAAAGGGGCACAATGCCCAGGCCATGCGAACTATTTTGAATGCGGCCTCGAGGAAACTCAACAAGCATGTAGTTCTTGAAATTATCGACCGGTGAGAGCGAGCGCAGGCCGAATAGCAGAAAAAGGGGAAGGTGTTTGATAGCTGAGGTGAGGAGAGGTTGGCTTTACTTTGCGTTTACCTGCGACAGTAAAGAAGTGTTCCATGGGAGAACAAAGCAACACGAAGAAGTCACAAGAGACATTTTTGAAGCGAATTCCGCTTATTTGCACAGATTGTGGCTGCAATCTGGGAGGATCATCCGCTGATAAAATATTCCTCTTAAGGGACAAAGTCTATTGCCGGGGCTGCAAGGCAAATTATCTTCATGCCAAGAGTCTGGAGGATCTAACGGTAAATTCTCTAAAAACCAGATAACCAGGGATTAACTAATCCAGCAGAGAGGCGTGGGGAAAGACAACTACTTGATTATCCTTCCTAGCGTTCAGTTTCACTTCAAGAATGGGAAAGGGAACCCTACCTTTTGATCACAATAACCGGTTTCTTACAGTGCCGAATGACGTGTTCTGAAACTGATCCCAGAAGCATTTCTGCGATATTGCTTCTACCATGAGATCCCAGGACGGTAACTGACACGTCCTCTTCCTTTTCCACCTCCAGAATCCTCGTCTTGGGAACCCCTCTTTCAACCCTTAATTTAACCGCGAACCCTGCCCTCCTAAGTTTCGACTTTATAGGTTTTAGTTCCTCCTTCGCCTCTTGCTCCAGTTGCTTGTTGACGCTGTCGAAGAACTTGAGCTCATCTTTGCCGGCCCAGGAGGTGCCATGTGTGAGCTCGCTTCTTTTCTGGTCGATCACCCTCAGGACAACTACCTCTTTTGCGCCGGCCTCTCTCATACCCATAATGAACGCCGAGGCTTTTTTTGACACATCTGAGAAATCGGTGGGGAAAAGTATTTTTTCGAACATCTTCTGCCTCCTCCTAATCGAAATATTCTTGTGAGGTCATTTACTCGGCAACCAATCTCAAAACTCTCCCGGCAAGATAATTTGTCATATCCCTAAGGAAAGCATGCCCTCCAGACTATTTCGTCAATGCTATCAACATGGAGATTTCGCCATTGGCCGCATTTCGCTCATTTTTCCATCAAGGGGCCAAGCCTGGCACGGGCCTCTCTGTATCCCTCAGCGATAGCCTCCTGGGCCCGATGGAAATCCAACATTGTCAGGTGACCGAGGTTGGGCCGAATCAGCAGGTCCGGAGGATCGGCTTTTAGTTTGGCAGAGGTAATCTGGGTTTCCGCTATATTTATTGAGCTCATCAATACTTCAAAGACATTAGGCAAAGGGTCCTTTGACCTCCACTGTTTTATCTGCTTCAAAGCGGGGAGAGCACTTTTCTCGAATCTTCTGTTTATGGCCTCCAGTATCTTACTCCTCTTGATGAGGCTTTGACCTATACTCTCACCCGGAGTCGATACTGCGGGATTGGGAATCGAGGTTTTGCCAACCCCTTTCTTGTTAACGATATCGTGGTTGAGGTCAACGGCGATAACAAAATCAGCTCCCATTTCCCTCACCACACTAACAGGAACAGGATTGACCAGGGCACCATCCACCAGAACAGTGCCATTTTTCCTCACCGGCGTGAATATGCCCGGCACGGAGATGCTGGCTCTCACGGCCTCTATGATGTCGCCTTTTTGTAAAACCACCTCGCCTCCTGTGGCCAGATTTGTCGAGACGGCACTGAAGGGGAGAGGAAGATCCTCGATGTTCATCTCTCCTACATGGTCACGGATGAAATCGGCCACCTTATTGCCGTCGATGAGACCGGATTTGGGGAAAACCACGTCAAAAAAGTGAGCGATCTGTTTCCAGTCGAGTTTCAGCACAACTTCTTCCAAGCTATCAATATCACCCGAGGCATAGACTGCTCCTACCAGAGCGCCAATGCTTGTACCGGCCACGTAATCCACCTGGATCCCTGCATCGCGAAGGGCCCGAAGTACACCAATATGAGCCCATCCACGAGCGGAGCCGCTGCCGAGAGCCAACCCTATCTTTTTTTCCATGTTCAGCTTTCTTTTTATCCAGCCTCTGATCTTCCGCCTTGGCCGACCTTTGGCCGCAAGCCCTAACGCATCCATATCCACACTGCTCCTCAACAAGGCCTCACCGGTAATTCTCCTGAAACCATTCTACCACAAGCTTAGGTGAGGGATGTTTCAGAAACATGGGCCCCATGTCGTAGAAGCCCGTAAAAGTCGTAGAAAGCGTAGAAGTCGGTGATGGCGAGAAATGCGGGAAAAGCGAGAAAGGGAAGTCCCAATTTGGGCCGGGTATCCTTTCTCGCTTTTCTCGCCTGTCTAGCCTTTCTCGCTTACTGCTTACCGCTCACTAATTTCTGCTTGCAAAACCGGATAATTCACTGAACCGTAGATGAACAACAACACCCCAAAGTGGTAATTCTCTTCCCACAATCGACATATTATTACCTATATTTCCTCCCCCAACACTTACCCCTCTTTAGTTAAGTATCAGGAAAGTATAAGGATATACGATACTCGCAAGAAGGCACACTTTTTGTTTACCAAATTTGAAACATGGCTTCGGTTCGCTGCGGCGCACACATTCTAAATGCTTCTGGGTGCCGAGAACAGAAAGTTCATGTACCTTTCTCACTACAGATTGACAGAAAAACCTTTTCAGCTTTCTCCAGACCCTAGGTTCCTCTGGCTTGGAGAGCAGCACAAGGAGGCCCTTGCTTCTCTGGAATATGGGATACGTGCCTCCAAGGGTTTCATCCTTCTCACCGGCGACGTTGGCACCGGCAAGACCACCCTCATAAATGCCATAATCCGCCGCTGGAAAAACAACAGTGTTATCGCCTCGGTATCTGATCCCCAAATGGAAACAATAGATTTTTACAACTTCCTTGCTAACTCATTCGGGATGAACAGGCGGTTCGAAAGTAAAGGAGATTTTTTAGTAAAACTTAGCCATTTACTTTTTACCATTTACAAAAACAACAAAAAGTTGGTGCTGATAATTGATGAAGCACAGAGATTGAATCACGAACTTCTCGAAGAAATACGTCATTTATCGAATATAGAGCTGCAAAATACCAAGCTCTTATCAATCATCCTGGCTGGACAGAACGAATTGAACGACCTTTTGCGGCAGGATATCAACAGGGCCATACGGCAGAGGATTGCCATCAATTACCACCTCAAACCTCTGACTAAGAAAGATACAGGAGATTACCTGAGACATCGCCTCAAAATTGCTGGTACAGAGAGGAAGATCTTCAAAGCTAATGCTCTGCCGGAGATTATGTCCTTTTCCCGGGGCTACCCCCGTTTGATCAACACCATTTGCGATCATTCTCTTTTAACAGGATACGTCAAGGGTGTTCGAGAGATCGATGCAAAGATAGTACGAGAGTGCTCAAAGGAACTCCTTTTGCCAGGAGAGCGAGAACAGAGGCCTGCGCAAGCAGTGAAAAGAGTTACAGACAAAACAACAACCTATAACTACAAAAGCGGCTTTGCCTTTGCTCTGATATCTGTGTTCATTCTGTTGTTTTTTGGATATTTTCTTCATTCTATGGGTTACATCACCATTCTGAACAAAACACCAAAAACAGACTCCCATCCCTTTATAGTGCAGGCGCAGAGGAACAGAGGACAGACTCCAGAGGGCAGAGGACAGACGAAAGAGGACGGAAGACAGAGGACAGAAGAAGAAGCCAAAAGACCTACGATCGACTCCGTAGGATTTCCACTCTTAGAAGACCATAAACTCATTATCTATTTCGGATTTAACTCGACTCAGCTTTCAAATGATGCCTTTGACAAGTTGGAGGAGCTTGCTGCTGCTCTGCTTCAGCGACCTGAGGTAAAGATACTAATCAAGGGCTTTACTGATGGATCGGGAATATACAGTTACAACAAGGTGCTCTCTGAATACAGGGCAAACGTGGTGAAAAGCTATCTCATCGGCAAGAGAATTGAACCCGCCAGAATCAAGACAATCGGCATAGGGCCAGCGGAGTCTAGCGGTGCAAATACCGCAGCAGAATTAAATCGCCGAGTTGAAATCGAAATGTACAGAAAAGACCTCACAGGCACAGGTGGAGAAAGATGAAGGACAAAAAAATCAAAAAAATAATACTGGGCGCGGTGTTCTTAGCTGTAGCTCTAAGCTTCGGCATAGATTGCTATAGAGCTTCTGTAGTTTCCGCTTCTACGCAAGGCAAAGCCAGAAGTGCTGTAGGCAAAATTCCCCAGAGGGAGTCTAAACAAGGGGAACTGGACATTGTCTTCGTTCTGGATAACTCTGGGAGCATGAGAATCAACGACCCCGATTTTATAACCAGGGAGGTGGTAACGAACTTCGTAAGCGATCTTGGAGAAACAACACGTCTGGGAATGGTCATTTTTGATGAAACTGCTGAACTCGTTGAACCACTGACCTCGTTAGACAATCCAGAAATCCAGGCAGGCTTTCTGAAGAGTCTTGATTTGATCGATTTCAAGGGCAAATTCACCAATAGTCCGGCAGGTATCGAAAGGGCAGTTTACGAACTCAAGACGAACGGCCGCCCCCAGGCCAAAAAGATCATTATTTTCTTGACCGACGGAATTGTAGACACGGGGAATAAAAGTCAGGACCGAGAAAAAGAGAAGTGGCTAGAGGAAGACCTCACTCAAGACAGTAAAAAGACGGGTATCCGCATTTTCGGTATCGCCTTTACTGACAATGCCGATTTCCGTCTGATCCAGACGCTGGCGCTCAGGACAGAGGGGGAATATTTCAGGGTATTCCAGGTGGGTGATCTTCAGATGGTCTTTACCAAGATCAAGGAAATTGTAGCTAAACCACCTGTTGTCACAACCGACATTCCCCTTGCAGCAACCAAAGCTGTCCAGCCTAAAAAGCAACAACCACTAAAGGAAAAACAGCGTGAAGCCAGGCCCGTACTTTTTGGAAAACAAAACACGCTTTTGTTTTTGGTTCTCTCCGGGATTGTTCTTGTACTGGGATTGACCGTTCTGGGGTTTGTGGCAAGAAGGAGAAAAGCTCATACTACCCGTCCCGTGGCGCCCCATGGGAAGGCTGAACGTCTTTTCAATTCAGGACCCCCTATGCCTCAGGCAGTATTGCTTGACGTGGGAAAGGCTGTCTCGCCGGAATCGTTAACCTTGCCATTGAACAAGGATGTGCTGCGAATCGGCCGTGACAAGGGAAATGACATCATAATTTCTAGAGAAACTGTTTCAAGCTTTCATGCCACCATCGAATATAAAGATGGCTATTTCTACCTAGAAGATCTAAGGAGTACAAACGGCACCCGCTTGAACAACGATAAGCTCCGGCATAATGAGCCTGTTAGACTGAAAAGCGGCGATAGAATTGATTTTTCCATCCATGAATTCAGATTTCTTATTCCCGATCAAACGCCTCTGGGTGAAACAGTGCGGGTGTAGGACGATTTCGGATTGCGGATTGATTAAAGGCGCAAGGCGCAGGGCCATTTGGGTCATATGGCTTCGCCGTCATTAGGTACTATGCTTCGCTGTCATTCATTGTAAAAGGTAATTACCTCTCTAGGCTGGGTGTCCTTTCTCGCCTTTCTCGCTTTTCTCGCTTTTCTAGCCTTTATCCCATAGCGCCACCGCTCACTGCGCGAAGCGCCCTGAGCTTGTCGAAGGGCTTACTGCTTACCGTTTAAAGTTTATTTAATCCCTACTAATTTGGCATGTTTTTTGCTCTTTGAATTTAGTTGAAAAGTCAAAAAACTTGATACAATTTTTATTGTAAGATCAAAATCTTACCTCCATATCAATAAATATCACAGTGCAAAGCACTCTCTGAGGAGCAACAGTGGATAATGAAAAGCGCATATATCCCAGAACTCAAGTTCAATGGTCTGTTTCTGGAATGACGAACAGCGGGATGATTCAAGGTGAAACTCAAAATATAAGTCTAAACGGTGCGTTTATCTGTTGCGAAAAGACTTTACCTCCGAACGAAATATTTCTGTTGACCGTCAACGGACCATCCGGTCCTATGCAGGTCATTTCTCAAGTAGTCTGGTCAAAATTAAATGGTTGCGATGACGAAGCAAACACAAGCGGAATTGGCGTAAAGTTCATGTGGTCTCTGCCAAGACCTGAATAATTGTGGCTGTATGGGGACTGAGACAGGTTGAGAGTAGATCTTCATACCTCAAAGCATTCGCCAGACGTGTAGAAAATTGCTTTTCCCAGCTATGCAGAACCAATCTAACAGACGGAAATATCAACGTGTACCAGTCTCCTTCTTGATAAATTGTCTGAGGTCTGATCTCAGCAGAATTGGCGGCAAGGTTTACAATTTGAGCGAAGGAGGTGTGGCTATCAAGACCAATTGCCCGGTTAGTAACGGAGAGGAGTTAACAATGGAGTTCGTGGCGCCGGATAGTGGCAATGTCCATTCAGTTAGGGGAGAGGTGATTTGGAGTCGCTTTCGCGCTGATACCGTTGCTCAAGCTGGAGCTATGTTCACTGCGGGAATCAAGTTTATTATTTTTGAGCGTTCTTTTCTCACCGTTGTTGGGAATTTATTCAAGAGTCATCAAGCAGATAACGTCGACAAATTAGAGAAACAGTCAATTAGAAAATTAGAGAATTAGTAAGTTTGTCAAGTCGTAAAAATCGTAGAAGTCGTAGAAGTCGTCAATTCAGTTCATAGCTCACAGGTCATAGTGACAAAACTCCCGAATAACGTATAACTAATAACGGATAACTGTTGACTGCGCTCCTTGCTGTCAGCTCTCAGTTGTCTTTCACCCTATGCCCCATGCCCTATGCTCTATGCCCTAAGCTCCATGCTCTATGCCAACCTACTTCTTTATCGGCTTTCGCTCTTTACCCAATCGCGGTAAATCAATTTTGCCAAGACCTTGAAACTTTATTCTGCTGGCAGCTAATCGCTCATCCGCGAGACCGCTCGCTGACCAGCCCTGCCTGATTAGATCCCGTCCATTCTGTTCGAACATTGTGTCTATCGATACACGATTGCGGCCGCCAATTTTACTATTGTACATAAACAGGTCTGCCCTTTTTATTGCTGCTTCTACCGTATCCTCCTGCCGCACCAGAGTGGCCCCAATAGAGATAGTGACCCGTAGAGTGCCGTACTCGGTATCAAGACCCGACTTTTCCACAAGTAAACGGAGTCTGTCTGCAAAAGAATGTAACTTGCCCATATTTATGTTTGTGATGATTGCGACGAATTCTTCTCCCCCGTACCGCCCCAGAAGATCGTGAGACCTCAGGTTGCTCGCAAGTGTCCGGGCAACCATCTGCAACACTCTGTCTCCCACGTTGTGCCCGTGGGTGTCGTTGATGATCTTGAA
This sequence comes from Deltaproteobacteria bacterium, assembly GCA_022340905.1. Taxonomy (GTDB): domain Bacteria; phylum Desulfobacterota; class Syntrophobacteria; order BM002; family BM002; genus BM002. The sequence continues at coordinate 8,396 of JAJDNB010000252.1, forward strand.
GTTGTCTATATCCACAAAAAGTAGCCCACATGGCCACCCATAACGCTGCAATTCATCGATTCTCGAATGGAGCTTCATGTCGATGCAGCGTCTGTTCGCCAATCCAGTTAGCGCGTCCACCAGAGACTCCCTCTGGAGTTCGTCGATTCTCTGGAGAAGTGCAGCCTTTGACGAATTATCGCTGAAAGTTTCAACAGCGCCTACTATATTGCCATTGGAGTCTCGAAGGGGAGACACACGAACGAAGACCGGCAAGCGGTGGCCGCTCTTGTGTTGTAGATAAGCCTCCGTCTCCCGCACACGGCCATCCCTGAGGGTCTCGGCCAGGGGACACCCAGTTTTACAGAGGTTCATGCCCTTATCGTCAATATGCACGAGCAGATTGTCCGCGCAGCTTATGCCCACCGCCTCAGAACTCTCATAGCCGGTAATCCTTTCTGCACCTTTATTCCAGTAGGTTATCCTTTTGTTGATGTCGACAAAATAGACACCATCGTGGAGGCTATCGAGGATACCTCTGAAAAAACCGTCCTCTGTGCTCATTACCCTACCCTATTCCAAAAAATACTCAGTATTCCCCGAACAGTTCGGGATAGAAATTAACAAGCAAGAAAAATGCCTATTCGCGATTTCGTAATGCTGAATCCGGAATGCTGCTTTCGGATTGCGGAATTCGGATTGCGGATTGGGGAATGAGGAAATTAGTTGATTAGTGAATTAGTTGAAATTGTTTACACCGGGAAAAACAATTACATTTCCAGGCTGGGTATCCTTTCTCGCATATTGACATTGTTTACCCTTCACCCTGTATTGGTTTTTTTCCATATGGCTTCAGCCTCTCTAGAAGCAGCGGCAACACGGTAAAATTAGCGGCCAGGGCGATCATCATGGCCAAGGCGGTAAGAAGCCCAAAATAGATGGTGGGGACGAACTTGGAAAGGACCAGAATGGAAAAACCTATGGTGATGGTAACCGTGGTGTAGTACATGGCCCGGCCGATGCTTGTGTGGGAACGGCGCACTGCGGCCTGGTAATCCCAATCCGCCACCACTTCTTCGCCAAAACGATGTACATAATGAATGGTATCGTCCACTCCAATGCCAATGCTGATGCCCGCGATGGTGATGGTCATGAAATCCAGGGGGATATGGAGCCAGCCCATGAGGCCCAGGACCATGGGAACGGACACCAAGCTCGGCACAATGGCTATTAAGGCCAGCTTGACTGAGCGGAAAAGCACGATAAACATAAGAAAGATGGCCAGAAACACCGCTCCTAGGGTGAGAATCTGGGAGCGGAAAAGGCTCTGCAACATATTATTGTAGAGGACCAGCATGCCCGACAGGTGCACTTGGTCGTCCGAAAGTCCGAACTCCCCGGTGAGGTGGTGACGAATCTGCTGCAGCAGGGCCTGACGTTTGAGATTTACATCAGATTCATAGACTCGTACATCAAAGCGAATCTGATTTCCATCCGGTGAGAGGTAGGGTGTAATCAACTCCTTCTTGACCTTATCTGGTAACCGCTTGTAAATAAGGGACAGAGCAAAATTATCCGGCAATTCGCCACCGTTGATTTGCTTTAGCACCTCCAAAGTGGTTGAAAGCGAAAGGACCTTCCCGATCTCAGGAATCCCATCGAGGAAGTTCTGGATGGCATTCACTTCATCTACTTTGAATACGTTGAACCAGTAACTGGTGCCGGTGATTCCTGCCTCTCCCTTGAAGTCGGCGTCACCCCATGGTTCTTCATTCCCCCATGGCTCCTTCTCCCCCTCCGCAAGACTGTCATCCCCTTGCTTCCCAGAAGCTTCCTTTTCTTCTTTCAAGAAAGCAGCCGGGGCGTCGATGATCACGTCTAGGGGGATGGTGCCCCCCAGTTTGCGGTCCATGAGATACATACCCTGATAAATCTCTGTTGACTTATGGAAGTTGTCAATGAAGCGATTTTCCACTGTGAGCTTGAACATGCCAATGACGCCTAATACCACCCCCAACATGGCTACCCCTAGCACCAGGTTCCCGTGGTTCTCAATCATAGAGGGAAAAAGAGAGATTACACTGGAGGTTAAATCCCGCCGCGGCTTATGAGGTTTTCCGGGCTTGAGCAACATGAGCGCCGCGGGAAACAGGGTGAAGTTAAGAACCAAGGCCGCAGTCAGGCTGATGCCCATAATCCAGCCAAAGTCGATGACCGGCCGGATGCCACTCACTACCAGGGAGCCAAAGGCCACCATGGTGGTGAGGACCATATAAAGACAAGGGATGAACTTGCTGCGAACCATCTCCTCTACCAGATAGCGCTGCTCCTCATCCGGATTTAGCATATGCAACTCGCGGTAGCGGACGATGAGATGAATGCTGAGAGAGAGGACAAAGATCAGCAGCAGGGCGAGAAAATTGGATGACACCACCGTCAACCGCCACTCGGCTAGACCCAGGAACCCCATGGTCACCAGACTGGTGGCAAGAGCGGTGATCATGGACAGAATGACCCACCGTGGTTGACGGAAGGCAATTATCAGAAGCAGCCCCAGGATGCCAAGTACCCCAATACCGAATACCTTGATGTCGTGGCGGACGAAATCTACCATGTCAGCCACAACCATGGGCTTCCCTCCCAGGTGCAATTCCGCCCGGTCCTGAAACTGTTCCAGTATGGCACGGATCTGAGCGATATCCGCTTCCTCTTGCTCCATGAGCTCAGCCTTATATCGCCTGAACTCATCGGTGACACGTTCGAGTTCCTTCGCCTCTCCCGGTGTCAGCTGCGCCTCCAGCTCTTTCGCGCGCAGGGCGTCTCTACTCTTGCGCAGGTTTTCATATTTCGGGTCACGACGAAAATTCACTTGCATTGCGGTGGTGTTGCCGCCGGCACTCACCAATCGATTGCGATACAGAGGGCTTTCGCGCAGCTCCCGCTCGGCTAGAGCGAGGTTGGTATCCGGGTCTTCCAAAGTGCGTATGTGTTCTTCCAGTTCCTCCAGCGATGTTGGTGGACTCTGAACGAGAGGCACGTCCAGGATGCTGACTACGGACTCAACCCGCTTAATGGCAGCCAGCTTATCACTCAGCTTTCGCAGATCATTTAAGGTGTCTGGTTCAAACAAGCCACCTTCTTTGGGGGTATAGGTGACTATCAGATAGTCGTCGGAGCCGTAACGGGCCCGAATGGAGTAGTAGTAGCGCAGAGCTCGGTCATGCTCTAAGACGAGCGAATCGGGAGAGATATCTATTCTTAAGTCGGGAACAAACCAGCCGAAAAAACCGGTGATGAGAAGAACCAATGCTAGGGTGGCAAGGGGTTTTCCGAGAACCAGTCCGTAGTATAGAGATAGTAGCCGTGTCTTCATCGTAAGTTTTCGTAGCACTCCTCAGGTGAGTTGAATTCTAGTTATAAAAACTAAGTTTTGCAAGCATGGCAAAGATTTTTGTCAGAATCTTTACATTGGAGATTTGGGCAGACCTAGAGCATGGGGCATGGGGCGATTTTGGATTGCGGATTTGGGATTTCGGATTGCCGATTGATTGAAGGCGCAAGGCAAAGGGCGCAAGGCCTTTTGGGTCATATGCCTTCGCCGTCATTAGGTCACTACGCTACGCTGTCATTTGTTGTAAGAAGTAGAGGTCAGAGGAAGGCAAGGTATGGGCTGATCTTTTGAGTATAACGTATAACAAATAACGGATAACATCTCCTAGCGTTCACTGCTGACTAATGGCCACTAGCTTTTTGAGTTTCCTCAAATGCTAATTGCTCTATGAGTCTGGCAAAGGCTTTATTGGCCGCTTGCAGAGCCACCGATTGCGGC
>JAJDNB010000269.1 GCA_022340905.1 Deltaproteobacteria bacterium
TCTATTTCCTGCAGAAACTCTGGTTGTTGAGCTATTATCGTACCCCGCGGATATTGAGTTGTAGGAATCCTGCATATGCCACCGAGTTGCAGACCATTCTGGGAAAGAACCAGTTTCGCCTCCCGCAGTTTCATGCCCACCAGCTTCGGAACACGTACCTTTCTTGAGCCCCGTGAAATAATGACTTTCACATCCCGATCCTGCTTTAGCCAGGTCCCGGCATCAGGTTTTTGCGAGGCAATGAAGTTTTTGGGCACACTTTCACTCCACATAAATCCTCCCACCTTGATATTTAGTCCCAAAGAGGTGAGGAGATCTAACGCATATACCGTATCGTGTCCAACCAAGTCGGGCACGAGAACTTCTTCTTCGCTTTGGACGATCCACTTGCTGGTGAGGTAAAGACTGCACACGAGCGCCACCAAAAATATGACACCGTAGACCCCAAATCTAAGTAATTTATTTAAGATGGCCATCGGTCATGCACCATATCGAAATCCTGACAATAAGGCAACGCCGTGATGCTTTTTCAGCTAGCAGCATGCAGCCCGCAGCTGGCAGGTTTCTCTATGAATTCTTTACCGGCTGCCAGTTTTCTGCTGACCGCTATCAGGTGATACGTCGGAGACGGGCAGCGAAAAACCCATCCGTTCCATGCCTCTGGGGCCAAGTCTGCACAGCACCACTTCGGTTCACCACATCCACACTTCCTGGTGGAAGATAGGGACGAGCCGACTCCAGCTGGTATTCTGGATGTTCTGCCAGAAAATCGTGCACTGTCTCCTCATTCTCCTCTTCACTCACGGTACATGTAGCATAGAGAAGCACACCACCAGGCTTCAACAAAGGAGCCAATTTGGCTAACAATTTTTTCTGCACCAGGTGGAGTCGACGAAAGTCCTTCTGCTTGACCTTCCATTTTATGTCGGGGTTCCGCCTTATCACTCCCAAACCAGTGCAGGGTGCGTCTAAGAGAATCCGCTCATAGGAATGTTCCTTTTCATCTGGCTCAAGTTCCAACACATCCATTTCCACTGGCTCAATACATGACACTGCAAGTCGCTGAGCATTCTCCGAGAGACGGGTCAACTTCCAGCCTTGCTTGTCTAAGGCGATTATTTCCCCTTGGTTTTCCATGAGCTGGGCGAGATGAGTGCTTTTTGCACCCAGTCCTGCACACGCATCAAGTATGCGCTCGCCCGGCTGCGGTTGAAGCAAATGTGCAATCAACTGGGAGGCCTCATCCTGCACCTGAAATTTTCCCCCCTCGTACTGGTCAAGAGACGAAAGATCAGTACGAATGGATCTCAAATGCAGTGCTTCGGGAACAAATTTTCCAGGTTCTACCAAAAAGCCAAGATCTTTGAAAGAAGCGACCATAGCTGGCACCGTTGTCTTGAGGGTATTGACCCTGACTGTGGTGGGAGGAATCTGGTTACTGGCCTGACAAAAAGACCCGGTTTCCTCACTGCCCAAGCGTATGAGCCAGCGCTGAACAAGCCAGATCGGATAGGAATAGAGAATTGCCAGACGATGTTCCTCACTTCCCCCAGGGTCAGCTTTTTTCAGCGTTTTACTCTTTCGGGAAATTGTCCGCAAGACTCCATTTACAAAACGTACCACATGCTTTGGCTGACTCGCTTTGGTAAGCTCCACCGCTTCGTGCACCGCTGCTGCTGCCGGGATCCGATCGAGGAAGAGAAGCTGATACACGGCCAAACGAAGGATTACTCGGACAGTGAGGTCTACGTTGTCTGGTTTTATCTCGATCTGCTGATCAATTATCCAATCCAACCGTCCCTGCCACCGCAGTACCCCATAGACCAGTTCGGTAACCAGTGCCCGGTCGCGAGAGTCCAATTCAGGATGCTCTTTGAAGTATATATCGAGGAGGACGTCCGGAAAGGAGCCGCGTCGGGCCACCTGCATCAGGATGTGCATGGCAATGGCCCTGGCATTCATGAGGCAGAGGTGTCCAGGAAATGGCGAATAGCCATTTCCACCTCCTCCAGCGGCAACCCGGTGTTAAAACAGGGACCGAAGGGGCGGCGGTTGAAAATACCATAGACCGGTAAAGGATACGTATCCTGTATTCCACTGGTAAGATCGCGCTCGCAGGCTACGGCTACAATGAGCTTGGGTCTCTTTTGAACCACGATGCGACGAGCAATAGTACCACCTGTGGCTACTGCCAACTCCACGCCGTATTTGCGCGCAATGGTCAGAAGCTCTTTGATGGGACATTTGCCGCAACCCTCGCAATTCTCCACATTTCCGGTAATCTTCACTCGACAGTCATGGTTCTGCAGGCAGTGAGGCATGAGTAAGAGGAGGCGCGATGGCCCCATCTTCAGGTCTTGAGCTAGAACCAGCTGATTGTTGATGGCAACAAAAGAATGGCTGATCTTTTCTCTGGATAGACCAAAAAGTTTACCCATTACAACGAGAAGGGGAAAAAGAATTTTGACCACCGCTCCCCGCAGTTTACGTGAGAGAATGAAATCGCGCCCTGCCAAAATGGTCAAGGTCAAAAGAAAGGAGCCGGCAGCTACGGCGAACACAATCAAACCCAGTATTACTGCCAGGATTAAGGGCAAATACGGATGGATATTCCTCAGTCCCACATAGGGAACCCACCAGAGTACATAGGCCAGAACTGCAAGAATAACACAGGTGACCCCCAGCAATGCGATAAATATGCGCTTTTGCGGCTTTTCCGGAATCCAACTGACTCCCTTAAGTGCTTCCTTGGTTGCAGTTGAAAATTTATTCTTTGACTCTAATACGTCACTCACCGAATCTGGTCTCCACTTTAAGGGAATATCCTCGAATGAAATCGGCCACCGGAAGAGATCGGCGGCCTTCGAGCTGCAAGGTTTTAACGAGTACCACCCCTTTTCCACTGGCTACCTGCACGCCCCCTTCATTCACTGCAATGACCGTGCCCGGCCTGGCCTGGGTTGATATCGGCAAAGGTTTGCAGCCAAAAAGCTTCAAGCGTTTACCCTTCCATACGGTAAATCCGCCGGGCCAGGGATCCAGCCCGCGAATGCGACAACAGATTTTCTTTGCCTCCTCCTTCCAGTCAATCTCACCGTCTTCCTTCACCAGCATAGGTGCGTAAGTGGCCTGGGAGTCGTCCTGCGGTCTTGGATTGAGAGTTCCTGTTTTCAACGAACGAAGGGTCCCCACCAGCAAACTGGCCCCTTCCTCGGCCAAACGATCGTGAAGGCTACCAGCCGTATCTTCTGGATCGATTGGCATCTCGCTCTGCATGAGAATGTCACCGGTATCCATACCGATGTCCATGAGCATTGTAGTAATCCCGGTTTTTTCTTCGCCCCGGATCAAGGCCCAATGAATAGGCGCCGGTCCCCGATATTTTGGTAAAAGGGAGGCATGAACATTTACCGTTCCCAGCTGGGGTAATGCCAAAATTTCGGCTGGCAGCAACTGTCCATATGCCACCACCACAATGCACGCAGGAGCCAGGGCAGCAATGCGTTCAATGGCCTCACCACTTTTAACTTTTTGCGGCTGATAGACGGGAATTCCCTCTTCTTGGGCCAGCAGCTTCACCGGTGGAGCTACCATTTTCCTGCCCCTCCCCTTGGGCCTGTCAGGCTGAGTCACCACCAGGGGGATAGTGGCTCTTGCAGCGATCAGTCCCCTCAGACTTGCTAGGGCAAACTCTGGCGTTCCCATAAAAACCAGGGTTGGTAAGTCGTACACCCTAACCCTCTCAACTCTGCGGCAAACAGAACCTGTAACCAATCGTCCTGTTCTTTAGACCCAGTTGGTTGGAGCCGATGGAAGCACATTTCCCCCCAAGAAGTACTAACCACAAGGGCACAAAGAGCACAAGCATCCTGGCATCAGTGTCGAATGCTTTTTTTGTGAGGATGTGTGAACTTTGTGGTGAAAAGGTAATTGTTTAAAGATAGACTCCCCAGTGGGAACAGTACTACTTCAAGGCTGCTCCTTGGCAAGCTGTTTTCTCCGTCTCCTCTTATAGAGATCGCGTTTCAACTTACTCAAGCGATCGATGAACAGCATGCCGTTCAAATGATCAATTTCATGCTGCAGGACAATAGCCAACAGTCCCTCGGCCTTTATCTCGATCTCTTCTCCTTGGAGATTGAGCCCCCGTACCGTAACTTTTTCATGCCGTTTTACTTCGGCCTGGTAGTCGGGCACGCTCAGACAACCTTCCTCAAAGATCACCTCCCCTTCGGCGACGACTATTTCAGGGTTAATGAGGACAATGAGTTCTGATTCAGGACCGCGAGGAGCTATGTCGGCCACAAGCAGCTGCTTGGCCACTCCCACTTGGGTGGCCGCCAAGCCGATACCAGGAGCATTGTACATAGTTTCTACCATATGGTCGACTAGGGTAATTACCTCCTCATCAATCTCTGTAATGGGCTCGGCTCGCTGACCTAGTATTTCCTCGGGGTAGGTGCAAATGTGAAGAATGGCCATGGTTACACTCCGCTCAACAAACAGCTGTTATCTGCCGGTACAATAACTTTTAAATATATAACAAAAACTAGTAAGCATCAATCAACTGGTGTCAGGAGTTACCCCAAAAATGAGTGATTATTCTTCTAAACTGTATTTAACAACCAGTTTCACTTACTATACGAATAAAAGTACCTTTTACTGATGTCTCTTCTGTCGTTCCAGGGCTCGCGGTCTGGTCACTTCTCGCCCAGCTGTGGCCGGGTGACAGCACCCCCTCCCTGTTCCCGCCTTCGCCACGCTTCGGCGGGCCAGGGGCTCCCCCAGCCACAGCAGGGGAAGTGGCACAGACCTTCCGCAGCCACTCAGAAGAGACATCAGTAAAGGCCAAAAGGGGAAGCTGCGAAACAACGAGCATCTGAGCAACCGATCTTCACTCTATCAGCCTTGACAGGGTCTGCATCAAGATATGGTGCACACTAAACAGGAACCCTGCCAATTAATGACGCGAATCATGCGCGTTGTGGAGCAGCTTCCCCGCGGCCCACATATCACCGTAATATTTTTGGGGAAAGTCCTGACTCATACCAGTTAAAACCGGTCACAGCGGATATATGACAACTCATCCTCAAAGGCATCATCCATAGCTTCAAGGAATTTTTCCAAGGGATATCTTTTACCGCAAGACTTGCAGCGTAAATCAACCCTCCGTCACCACCTGTGCACCTGGAGGGGGCTTTTGCACTCTGGACACTGGAGTCGAGTTTCACTCATACGGACCTCGTTTATCTAGCAAGAGGAAATTAGACAGGATGGTTACACCTTTTTGGCCTCCACCAGGCTGTCCATGCGCTCACCCTTTCTCACCAGCTTCACTTCCCCAAAACCGGATGTCTCCAAACTATTTCTTATTTCGTCAAATGTGTAGGTGTCGCCTCCTTTGGTATTCACCAGCATGTTTATGGCAAAGAGTGTCCCTTGTGGAGGGGAAGTGCGATCTGGATCCATCACGTGGTCACGGATGAGCAGCTTGCCGCCCGGCACCAGGGCTCGGTGTATCTTCCCATAAAGGTCCAGGTTCTCCTGCGGACTGTTCTGATGGATTATTGCTGAAAGGAGGGCAAGATCACACCCTTCGGGCAGCACATCTTTGTAGAAGTCACCTGGCACCAGTTCTACTCGCTCCAGTAAACCCTCCTCCTCAAGCCTCTTTTCAGCCATGGTGATGACATCTGGCAAATCAAAGAGCACCGCAGTCATTTTAGGGTTTTTCTCCAAAAATGCCATGGTGTAAGTCCCTGTCGCCCCCCCGATATCCAGCAGCTTTCTAAAAGGAAAGAGATCGTAGGAATCGGCAATCTCTCTGGACAAACTGCGGCCAACCACATGCATGGCGCCAATAAAGGCTTCGAGGCTGTCATCACCCCTTTCGCTAACTGACTTTCTTTTTGAATTGGCCCCCGTCTTGACCGTCTCGGTAAGACCGGCCCACGTCTCCCACAGGCCATTTAGGTGGAGTACCATGGGGAGTTCAGTCTCTGGATGTTCCGCTGAGAGGAGAACGCCGCGCTCAGAGGTTTGATAAAGGCCGTCTTGCTTTGACAAAAGCTGCAGAGCCACGAGAGCGTCCAGAAGCCTGGTCAAACACCTCTGGTCACACTTGAGCTCTTTGGCCAAATCATCAGCCGTGGCCTGTTTTTTGTCAAGCCGGGTAAAAAGATCAAGTTCAGCAGCCGTTAAAATAACCCTGCTTTTTGTAAATCCCCGTACGTCATTCAAAACTGCGCCTTCTATCATGTCAAATCTCCTTAGCTTCTCGTTTTGCCATCATTTAATCATATTTTATCTAAAGGGTCATGCTCTGAAATGATTGCAAATAAGGTTACATAATGGCTTGAGCTTTTGGTAATCTACTATTTCCCCATTGCGATGGGTGAAAAATACAGTAGAATGATTATATTTACCAAAGGGCTGTTTCTGTTATCATGGCCAGCAAGGATAGATTAATCCACCTAGGTATGTAAGGAGAGGCGAGAAATAATCATGGACAACATTTGGATTCTACTAGCAATTTTAGCAGGATGGATTGTGCTGAATAAATGGATACTGCCCAAAATTGGTATTACAACCTGAATGAGTGGAAGTTGCGAGATCGAGGATCGATCTCATCTCAAAAACAAGAAGAATCTCGACTAATGTTGGTCGTGCTTGACCCGGCGATAGCCTTTTTATGAAATTTGGACTGAGGTATAAGCAAATGGCATGTTTCCAGTGGCATTGCGAAGGGAGGAGATGATGGCTGAGAAAGTTCACATGTGTGAAACCTGCGGCAAGACAACGGAAAAGTTTGGTCACCTGTGCAATCCAGTAGAAGTGGATGAAGCCTACGTCTGCGATCATTGTGGCCAAACATCCACGGACCCCCGACATATATGCAAGCCAAAGTTACAACATATAAATTTTGTCTGCATAGCCTGCGGTCGGGTGGCAGAACTCCCGAGCCAACTCTGTAACCCACGGGATATCGAGCTCATGAAAAAACAGGATCCTCCAACAAGGATCACCTAGCCTGAAGAACAATCAGATTCACTGAGCTATGGCGCCCCGAGGCGCCATTTTTTTCAAACAATTTCACTTCATGCCTTGCTCTGACTCACAGCCAGACTATGCTCCTTTACCCTTTACTGCTGGGGGCTGTGTGCAGGCTAGAGTAACGAATCAATGAATTATTGGGATATTGCAGTTTTTCTTGACAGCGAAATCAATGAGGAAGGCCTAATAAGAAAAAACCGCTGCAATAGGCTCAGATTATGTGCTCACCAGTTTCAGGTGATTGTTGGAGAGCTCACTTTTCTGTACCATGGTCCAACCACCCAGTGGAATTTTTTCGTTCGGCTCGAGCAGCCGAAAGTGAATGTCCCCAGCTCCTGAGGGTACTGTGGCTCGATAGAAGTTCCCCTCTATTCCGTCATATCGATATATGTAGTAATGCCCATCCCGTGTCAGCTCGCTCGCCTCGCAAAGTGACATCCTGGGATTACGAACCATCTCTATTAAAGTGAAATTTCTATCTTCCATGACTATTTCTTTCGCTCTGATAAAAATTGCCCCTTTTACCTTACTCTGAACCA
>JAJDNB010000276.1 GCA_022340905.1 Deltaproteobacteria bacterium
GAAAGTGACGTGGGCAGTGCCGATTTGAGAAATAAAAAGATTGAGGAACGGCCGACTACTGCGAATCTGTGGATGACATTCCTTGATCCGCACTCTTCTGGTTTCCACTCTGTTGAAAAATACTGTAGGTGGTCAAGTCAGGGCTAGCGAAAAAGAAAGCCCCTCGACAGTCTGCCTCGCCAGAATCGAGGGGCTTATGAAAAATCCCCACTGACCACCGCAGAGAACCATTGTGGTCAACCGCAGGAAAGCCTACGGGGACTAGGCTGACTAATCTAACACACGGGCGAAGGATTGCATATCCCGAAAACACCATTTTGAGCGAATGATAAACTGAAGTCACTGGCTCCATCTTCGAGCGGAATCAAACGAGATACCGAAATGCAACTGACCTGATCCCCTTAAACCGATCCAGGTTTTGTGAGAGAATCATAGGGCAGCCTGGAGAGATGAATAAGGAGGTCAGAATGAGCAGGAAACGATTTAAGCCCGAGCAGATCATTGGGATGCTTCGAGAGGCTGAGGTTGGTCTTTCTCAAGGGATGAAGGTCAGGGATATTTGCAGAGGTCTTGGGATATCTGAGCAGACTTACTATCGCTGGCGCAGGGAATATGGTGGCTTGAAGGTATCGCAAGTCAAACGGTTTAAGGAACTTGAGAAAGAGAACTCCCATTTGAAGAAAGCTGTTGCCGAGTTAACCTTAGACAAGTTAATTCTCCAAGAGGCACTTGAGGGAAACTACTAAGCCCCGCCCGGCGTCGGCGATGCGTTGCTTATGTTCAGGGAAAACTTGGCATATCAGAAAGGCGAGCATGCCGGGTTATTGGGCAGCCGCGCTCAACCCAGAGACATAATCCGGTTGTCAAAGGTGATGAGGAGGCCCTAACAGCCGACATTATCAGGCTAGCCAGTCAATATGGTCGGTACGGTTATCGTCGGATCACGGCCCTTTTGAGACGGCTAGGCTGGAGGGTCAATCACAAGCGGGTACAACGCATCTGGCGGCAGGAGGGGCTTAAGGTTCCACAAAAACAACCTAAGCGGGGCAGGTTGTGGCTTCATGATGGCTCTTGCATAAGGCTTCGGCCTAGACACAGAAACCACGTCTGGTCATATGATTTTCTTATGGATCGTACCCATGATGGGCGCTCGATTAAGATACTGACTGTGATCGATGAGTTCAGCCGTGAGTGTTTGGCTATTTTGGCTGACCGACATATAAGAGCCGATGATGTGCTCTATTGCCTGACGGATCTGTTTATAGAGCACGGAGTACCGGAGCACATACGCTCAGATAACGGTTCTGAGTTCACGGCCAAAGCGGTACGCGATTGGCTTGCTCGAATAGGTGTAAAAACTCTTTTCATTGAGCCTGGTAGCCCGTGGGAGAATGGCTATAATGAAAGCTTTAACGGTAAACTGAGAGATGAGTTACTCAATGGGGAGGTTTTCTATACCCTACAAGAAGCTCAGGTGCTGATAGAAAAGTGGCGGCAAGAATACAACATTTTCAGGCCACACAGTGCGTTGAAGTACAAACCACCGGCTCCTGAAGCAATAAAAGCGCAATTCCTCGATCCAACTTGGTTGCAGATTAAAACGGATCACACTCTAACTCTAAAAGTGGTACATTAATCGGGGTCAGGTCACATGAAGGGATGTAATGCAAAGTTTCGCTCTACCTGACTGAGCCCTCAGATAATGAACTAATGAATTTTGAGGAGCGAAACCGACACAGGAACTTTGGAAGATCCCAAGTGCTCAGCAGAAGATGTTTCTTTTGGAGATTTAACATTGTGGGTCTGTAGCTCAATATTCAGCCCATGCCAATGAAAATAGTCGTCGAGGATCTCGGGGTTGACAAAGTTTCAATGCACAATCTATACTTAGTTTATAGGTTTAATGGGCTAATCTTTATCCTGCTTTGCTGATTTGCTGTTTCGGGTTGCAGTCGTTGTTCTGCCCATTACTGTCAGCAATTTTAAGCTCGTCTAATTCCGCATCCGTTGCTAGTACTTAGTTGCATAAATCAGAGTAATATTGTTTAGGGTGTACCGAGTGTACTTCTTTCTTCTTCCATTCGAATGGAGCAGCCTCCTTGTTGTAGGCTGCGATAAAGCGATCGATGGCGTTGCGTACTTGCTGCGGGGAGGTAAAACTTGCCCCTTTGAGAGCTGTGCGGCTCAAAATGCTGAACCAAATCTCAATCTGGTTCAACCAAGAGGCATGGGTTGGGGTGTAGTGAAAATGAACGTTTTTGTGCCGGGCCAACCATCTGTCTCGTTTGGACTTATGCGTATTTAGGTTGTCAAGAACCACGTGGATCTCTCTATCGGGATTGTCGGCGACGACCTCGTTCATAAAGTCAAGAAATTCCCGTCGCCGCCTACGCTTGTAATGTCCGGCCTTAACCTGGCCGGTGGCCACATTGAGAGCAGCAAACAAAGTGGTGGTACCGTGCCGCTTATAGCCGTGGTTAAATCCGGTCAAGGCTTTGCCATTGGGCAGCCGCAACCACCCCTGGGCACGTTCCAAGGCCTGGATATGAGGCTTTTCATCAACACAGATCAGCACCGCATTATCAGGGGGATCCAGGTAAAGACCGACGATGTCTGCCGCCTTCGGGCTAAATTCGGGATCGGTACTGATACACCAAGACCTTCGGCGCTGCAAATGGATGCCATGTTTACGGAGCACTCGCCATACGTGGTGTTTGGAGACGCCTCCCACCGCCTCAGCCAAAAGTTTTCCGTTCCACGTAGCATGGCCAGAAGGTGGCTCCTGATCAAGCTTGGCCAAAATACTCTTCTCCATGGCTTCGTCGTAACGCCGACTTGCTCCAGCTCGCGGCGCGTCCTGCAGACCGGACAAACCGTCTTTGGCAAACCGAGTACGCCACTTGCTCACTGTGGCCGGTCGAACACTCAACTCCCTAGCAATCGCCCTGGTAGGAGTTCCTTTAGCAGCAGAGAGAATAATGCGGCTTCTCATGACCAGCCGTTGTTCGGTCCTGGCCGAACGAATCCATTGCTTAAGGGTCCGCTCCTCCTCAACTGTCAATGTAATTGGGGTCGCTTTTCTATTCATACGACCCACTATAACACGTTGCTCTAATTTATGCAACTAAGTACTAGTCTACTTTCTTGAACCCTTGCTGGAGTATGATATATTTAAATTTTAGAAGGGAGGGAAAAAATGAAGAAATTTTTAGCTATAGCGCTGGCACTCGCTTTATGCCTCATGTCGGCGCCCGCGGCTTATCCCCAAGCAAGGCAAACAGCCAATGCCCCTCCCCCCGTGGCAGCTAATCTTGTCCGCGAAGGCGATTTCGCCACCCGGCTGGTCAGCGAGCTTGACATCGGCACAGCTGAAAACGAGGCAGAGGCAGAATCCATGCTCGCCTCGGTTGGGATCGCCCCAAAAAACGGCTGGATCTCCGATTACCCGGTGACACCTGACATTCTCGGGGAACTACAGGATGCTGTGGCTGCTGCAGCGGATTCGGATAGGCTGCCCATGGGCAAAGATCAAGCCTTGGAAACCTTAGAAAGCGTTTCAGCAGACCTTGGCTTATCTGTGGTGGCCGATACCTCCGGAGAGTATGCCGAGACTCCACCTCCGGTGAATTCTGAGTACACCCAACCTACGGTTATTAACAATTACTATTACAGGGAAGGCCCACCAGTGGTAACTTACTACCCTCCACCCCTCGACTACCTGTACCTGTATGCCTGGGTTCCTTATCCCTTCTGGTGTTCCAGCTTTTTCTTCTCCGGATTTTTCATTCTCCATGACTTTCATAAAGTGTCCATTGTCCACAAGCGTGTAGCAGTTGTGAGCAATAGCTACTATCACCATGGTCATCGCAAGTTTTACAGGGTTGATCCCGTAAACCGATGGCGGGGAAGGTCATTTACGGCGCTGCCGAGGAGGACCGATGGAAGACCGCCTTTTACAGCTGAGGCTCGAAGAGGAGCTTGGTCAATCCTCCAGCGCAGCAGTGAGCGCATGAGGTCTTCAACAGGACTGAGGCAGAGAAATTCCGCCGTTTTTCAATCGCCCATAGGTTCCGCGGGGATTCCCAGAAACCAACCTGCTCGTCAGATCCCAACTTTCAATGGTCGTGCTGGGGTGAGGTCCGATGCTTCTCGGCCTCAGAACCTTCAGAGAATCCACAGGGGCACTGCAAGGTCCTTCACCCCTCTTGAGAGAAATGACGGGAAAGCCTACCAGACTCCCACTGCGGTCGGGAGCGATTCTTCTAGAGCAGCTCGACAGATAGGCGGTTTTGATCGTCGTACAGGAGTAAGAAGGACCAATACTTCTGGCGCTCGAGGAGTGCAGGAAGCCTCTAGAGACTCTGC
>JAJDNB010000278.1 GCA_022340905.1 Deltaproteobacteria bacterium
AGCTGGTCCAGCGAAACGGATAGGTTGATATGGTCTTAGGAATCAAGAGTCGTGGGCAGCCTAGAGCAAAGATCAAGTGGCCCGTCCTCATACAGACCACGAGTAAGTCAATAAACGGTGAGACCCAGAACATCAGCACCAGTGGTGCTTTCATTTTCTGTCCAGATCCGTCAGGTTTAGAGGACAGCTTCCGGATCATTATCAAGGTTCCTCACCGTCAGTCGCTGAATATATCCGCAAAAGTCATTTGGAAGACAGTTGCCACAATGGACGACAGCACTCCAGGATCGGGTATCGGCGTTCAGTTCTCAGGAATTTCTGCGGATGAGCGAAAGCTTCTCCAAGCCTTGATCGCAAACCACCGCTAAAAGCTAATGCCCGTCCAGAGATCGTGGGTGACAACCGACTCATTTCCTCAACCGTTAATGGTTTGGCATTATGTTTGCATTGTACTTTTAATGAGGTGGGCCTAGAGCTCGCCCATACCATTTCCCTGGTCCCCCATCGCCGCAGGAGAGTCGGTGGGGGACTTTTTTACCCAACAGACTTTATCTTTTCCCCTTGCACCCACCTAGCTCTAGCCTGTATAGTCCACAAATAAGTTCGCCAAGTATCCGTGCCTATTAATCTTTCTGAGCTTCAATGGAAGGCTTTCTGTGCCTCCGCCGGCTAAAGAGGTAAAGGGAGATTTCCTCATGGAGAGGTTGTGAGAACGGGAAGGAGAATAGGAAGATGAAAAGGATTCTGATAATACTACTATCATTTATTATCCTGCCTGCCAGCAATCTTCCTGCGGTACAACAAAAAAATCAACCATTGCAGGCAACAACAGCAGCCTTGGTAATGCAGTCACTTCAACTTGGTGATAAAGCACAACAATTATTCGGCATAAAAGGTGATATTTTAAAGATCGTCAAAGAAAGAGAAGGAAATTATACCTTACAAGAAGATATGATGATTGATGCCTCTTCAGAGATGAGATACATTGCAACGGTTGCGTATTTTGAAGGTAATTTATTGGGTGCTGTGTTGGCTTTGAAAAAAGAGTTCAAGTTACATTTTATTAATGACCGAATATTAGAATTTGATAATGCTATAAAGGGTACCATTTCAAGCTTACAACCTATCCAGGTGGCACACTCAAGAATAGAGGATAGGTCTATCAAGGGACAACTTGATAGATCACTTAGGGCCGCAGGTGAAATACTGGAGATATACAGGAAGAGCATCGAGATTTTGCGGAGAATTAAGGAGAGAGAATTTGGTGAAGAGGAGATAAGACAACCAGTGAATTAGCTTCATCTAGGTAGAGTCCAATACGTCCCGGAGGAATTGAAATACATTTCAGGAACCGTTAGGCTTAAAGAAAAGGTTGGTGCAAGGCAGTCTTTGTATTAGCCGAAAGCAGAGAGCTTGCAGCTGCCAGCTGGGCCCTGTGCCATAAATCAAAATTCGGCTATTGGGGGGAAGGATCACGATTTCTTTGCCCACTCAGAGAGGCAGTCCATGAAGAGTTACAGAAGTAATTCGACAGAAGATAAGAAATGCATATCCTGTGGTGCCCAGGGAGGCAGTGTGCGGCTTCTGAATCCAAAGGCAGAATACAAGGGTGGGATGGAAGGCTATTATTTCCGCTGCGACCGGTGCCGACAGTATTTCGTAGAGTACTGGATCAATGGAGAGCTAAAGACTGTGCTAGCCTCGTGAAGGGGACCTCAGTGTGGTTCGGGCGAACCCTGAGAAAAAGATCAGATCTACTCATAAAGTACCTAAGATTAAAAAGGACGTGGGGATGGCGAAGCTTAATAAAATTGCCCTCGGGTTAATAACCGAACTGGAGTCTATTCGGGATGAGTTGGGCTCAGCACTGGATACCATAGAAGGAAAGGGCAAAGCCGACGTTATTCGGGCGCATGATCGTCTTACAGACTTGGCAGCAAATGTCACCCTCGTGGTCGGGCAATTCAACATCAAAAATATAGTCAAATTCATCAAAAAAAGGACAAAGCCGGAATAGCCTGGCTCCATCTCTTTTATCATCGTGGGTAGAAGCCCTAGGAGCAGGCTCTGAGAGATAACAGTTTCGCCGATAAAAACAAGCAGCAAATAGTGAAATAATGATATGGTGGGTGTAGCGAAATTCGGAAATCGCGTTATGGATTCCATTATTCGCCTCCATGAGTAGTTTCCTCAAAGTGAAATCCAAAAAGAAGGAGGAGCGCCGATGAAAGCAGTAGTTTACGAAGAGTATGCCCCGGATGATGATTTTGAGCGCATCCTTACGGTGAAAGAGGTTGAGGAGCCGAAAGCAAAGCCCAATCAAGTAGTTTTCCAGGTAAAGGCAGCAGCGCTGAACTACAACGACATCTGGGGAATGCGAGGCACGCCCATTCCTGTACCTTTGCCCCACATTTCAGGCTCGGACGCAGCGGGTGAAGTGATTGCTGTAGGGGAAGACGTGCAGCACATTAAGGTTGGAGACAGGGTTGTATCTCACTCCAACATGTCCTGCCGGGTTTGTGCGGCCTGCACCGATGGCAGGGAGTTTGACTGCAGGTATAGGACCATTTGGGGTTTTGAGACTGGACCGCTGTGGGGAGGATTTGCCGAAGTTACCTATCTCCCTGAGGTCAATGTCATAAAGATACCGGATAACGTAAGCTATGACGAGGCTGCGGCGGCTTCCATGACCTTGCTCACTTCCTGGCACATGCTGGTGGGTAGGGCCGAGATCAAACCTGGACAGACCGTTCTTATAATGGGGGGCGGTAGTGGTGTGGGTAGTTTTGGCGTCCAGATTGCCAAGCTTTACAACTGCACCGTAATCGCCACGGCAAGCGGCGACAAATTGAACAAATGTCTCGAACTCGGGGCGGACTACGCTGTGGACCACAGGAAGGAGGACTGGCCGAAAGAAGTGCGTGCCATCACCAAGGAAATTGCCCAAAAAACAGGGGTGTTACCAGGGATCGATGTCTCCTTCGACCATATCGGTGAAACCCACTTTAACCAGCAACTTACATTGCTTAAGTATGGTGGAAAGTTGGTCCAGTGCGGGGCGACAACGGGCTATAATGCTAAAACAGATCTCAGGCACATCTTCTTCAAGGGTACAAGTATATTTGGTTCAAGCCAAGGGACAAAGGCCGAGGTGGAGCAGGGATTCTACTGGATGTCTCAAGGAAAGATAAAAGCTGCCATAGACTCTGTATACCCCTTTGAAAAAGCTGCCGAGGCTCACACAAAGATGCTCACAGGTAAGGGATTGTTCGGTAAAATCCTCCTGAAGCCGGAATGATCGTGAATCAGTAAAGTAAGCATGGAGCATAGAGCAAAGGGCATGGGGAAAGACAGCTGCCAGCCGCTGATTCGTGTCACTTGGCTTCGCCGTCATTGGGTCATCACGCTACGCTGTCATTTGTTGTAAGAAGTAGGATGTCAGGCTGGAGGCACGTTGGAGCAGCCAACAGGCAGGAGGTAGCTGGCAGAATTTAGATTTCAGATTGGATATTTCTATGTATTTTAGGCATTTTAGGACATTTTAGACATTTTGTGCTACGGATTTCGGATTGTGGATTTGGGATTGGGGACAGGCCTAACTGGCTCAACCGGCAAAACCGGCTAAACAGAAAGCAAGCAGCTGAAAAGACTGACCAGGGGCTAGGATTTTCGAGAATGTTCCGCCGTGAGGGTTGCTTCTCTCGTCTCAGGGGTGGGGGCGGATACCCTCACGGCGTAGTTCTTGCCAATTCTGACGATGTCGCCGTCTTTGAGCTCAGCCGACGTCACTCGTGTGCCGTTTACAATAGTGCCGTTTTTACTTCCTTGGTCAAAGACAAATAGGTTTTGTCCTTTCACTGCAATGGCCGCATGGAGGCGGGAGACAGTCATGTCCTTGAGGACTATGTCGTTCCCTTGAACACGCCCAATGGTTAGATTGGCTCCGTCGGAGAGAGTGTATTCTTTCAAGACGAGGTCCTGCAGGGTCAGTTCCAGTTTAAAAGTAGTCATTTTCCGATCCAATCGATTTGCCATGCCATACCATCCCCTTCAGCGGTTATCCCTCAGCAGCGATCGGCTGAGTGGCTGCGAATATGGCGAGTCAGTTCCTTGTAAAATGGATGGGATATTTTGTCAATGGGCCAACTCTTTCCTTGCTTCCTTTTCTCTGGCGGGGGTAATGGCTTGACTAATTAAAATTTGAGATGTAGCTTACCCCAACGATAAACCCTTGCCCCAACCATTAAAATGAGTTGCAAGAGTTCAAGATTCATCGTTGTCGTGGTTGTTCTGTCGCTAGGTATGGCCGCATTTTCCAGTGGCCTTGCTTTTGCGGATGGCTTCGCCGACAAACTGGTCAAATTTGACGGAAAACTTGTGAGAGGAAAACTGGACGAAGACGACAATCTTGAGTTTGTCGGACAAGGGAAGTGGCAGGCACCCTTTAAGCTTAGATTCAGTCTGTTTGTGAGGGCTAACTTTGAGTTGGTCCCTTTTATTGAAACAGAAACTCGGGGAATATTGGGTGAATATACCGTCACTTTTACTGTAGTTCCGAAGACAAGGCGAGCTTCTTACCACAATCTTAGGTTCAATATTTTGACCAGTGCGGGAAGCGAGATAGTCAGCAGTGGAGTTGCTGCCCCAAACGGTTCGGGGTGGGTAATCGGCATAGCAACTGACGAGAAACCTTTCGACATATACGTCTCCTACACAAAGGAAAGGGGTCGGGAGCTGACTCCTGTCCCTTCAGGTGGTAGCGATCCTTCCTGAAATATCCGGGCTAGTTTGGCCAATAGACCAAATAGACTTTGGTTATTCGGCCGGATTTGGCCAGTTCACCAACCTGATCTGTTCCTCTCTATTGGATTTAACTAGCTGTATCCAATAAACTTGTCGGCTTTTTCTCTTCTTTGGCATTTTCCCTGCGAATACAACCGAACCCAAAAGGTGGTTTGGTAACCTCCTCTCCACCTTAGAGCCCGCCCCCATCCAGCCAGATTAACCTGGCTAGATGGGGGCATTTCTCCAGATAGAGCCTTTCGCTATTCGTTGATAAGCCTGGGCACAGTAATAAGAACTAAAAAGACTGCATGAGGGTGAGCAATGGCAGACAATAAAAGTGGGTATCCCAGGGCCGACATTAAGTGGCCCGTAGTGGTGAAGAGCGAAGAGAGAACCATGGAAGGGGTGACCTCAAAGGTCACCCCCAACGGAGTGTTTATTCACTGCCAGCAACCTTTGAGGCTACATGAAGTTTTTGACATGGATATTAGCATACCCGGTTTAGACCAATCTCTGAACGCGAGAGCGGAAGTAATCTGGTCTAACAGATACGGTCCGGATGACGATATTACGCCCCGTGGCATGGCTGTTAGGTTCCTCAGAATCTCCAGCCAGGCCCGTAAATTTATTGCCAGAGCAGCACTGAACTACCTGGAATCGAAGAAGGTCGCTCCAGAATTGCTGCAGACCCTGAGTACTTTGATGATAGACCTTGAGGAAGTAAAGTCAAAGACCGCACTCAGGTAGGGTAGTCTGGGAAAATTCCTGAGATCCAGGAATAAGATATTTAGCCATATTGATATCTTCTCTACTCTCTACCTCTTTTGCACAGTCATCCCTGGCGACAACTCCAAAGAGCCCAGCCTTTACCCTCTCCTCTTTTTTGATGACGTCCGAGACAAATCTTGGTAAGGAACAAGATCTCTATGTAACCTGGAGAAATATTGTACTGGCGTGCTTGAGAAAGGGAACAGGCAGGTAATTCATGAAATATCTGGGTTAAGCGGCTCCTGCCAGATCCTTTGACTCAAAATGCTGGCAATTGAGGCAAATGGCTTGGGCCTTCCTTTGCAGCACTAAGGCATGGAGGCCAGAAAAGCTGGTGGGTATGTCTCTTTTCACCGCCTCCAGATTTTGACATGAAGGGTAGTTTATACAATCTAAAGGATTTTTGGAGTCTACCATGGTTTGCCTCCGTCTTCATGGTAGTTCATCCCCCAATGTCCAAGCCGTGCAAAGTCAATGCCAGGCCGACTCTCGATTCAGGATTGCGGATTTTGGAATACAGAATTTTAAGCTTTTTTGATCCTGTGTAATCACATCTGTAAAAGCTGGTATAATGTTCAGGTAATACATAGAATCTGCAATCTAGCTGTGACCACAAAGTAGGGTAGTGGGGAGGGGTTATGAAGCGCAAAGGGGAAATTGGCAAGGCTGAAGGTAAACTGGGGGTATTGATCCCGGGAATGGGGGGTGCAGTGAGCACCACTTTTTTGGCAGGGGTGGAAGCGATTCGCCAAGGATTGGCCCTTCCCATTGGCTCACTTACCCAGTTGGGAACTATTCGCCTCGGGAAACGTTTCGAGTATCGCATCCCCCGGATTAAGGACTTTGTGCCCCTTGCCCAGTTGGATGATCTTGTTTTCGGCGGATGGGATGTGTTCCCAGATGACTGTTACCGTGCGGCTCTGCAAGCTCATGTTCTCAAACCGGAACACCTCGAGGCGGTCCGCTCTTTTCTTGAAGGTTTGCGACCCTGGACGGCCGTGTTCGATCCCGGGTTCGTCAAAAACCTCAAGGGTTCAAACCTGAAGTCCCAGACCCATTATCTGGATCTGATAGAGGCCATTAAAGAAGACATTGAAAAATTTAAACGAGAAAATGGTGTAGCTCGCTGTGTCATGATCTGGTGCGGCAGTACAGAGATGTACTTGAAACCTGCGGGAGTACACAGTTCGCTCAGCAATTTCGAGGCAGGACTCAGAAACAACGATTCAAACATCTCACCGAGTATGCTCTACGCTTATGCTGCCATGACTAGTGGCATTCCTTACATCAACAGCGCTCCTAATCTTACGGCTGATATACCAGCCCTGGTAGAACTGGCTGAGAAACAGCAGGTCCCGGTAACTGGCAAAGACTTGAAAACAGGGCAGACGCTTATGAAGACTATTCTGGCCCCAGGACTGAAGGCGCGCCTACTGGGCCTTACGGGCTGGTATTCAACCAACATTCTCGGCAATCGTGATGGCATGGTGCTGGACGACCAAGCTTCCTTCAAGTCCAAGGAAGAAAGCAAGTTATCAGTGCTCGAGACTATTTTGCAGCCAGAGGTCTACTCCGACTTGTACGGCGATTTTCACCACAAGGTAGTTATCAGCTACTATCCGCCTCGGGGTGACAACAAAGAAGGATGGGACTGCATAGACATATTTGGCTGGTTGGGCTATCCAATGCAGATCAAGGTGGATTTTCTCTGTCGAGACAGTATCTTGGCGGCGCCCTTGGTACTCGATCTGGTTCTCTTCATGGACCTGGCGCAGCGGGCTGAAATGGCCGGCATCCAGGAGTGGCTTTCTTTTTATTTCAAGAGTCCGCAGTGCGCAGCTGAGCTCTATCCTGAACACGATCTCTTCATACAGCTGATGAAACTAAAAAACACTCTCCGTTATCTTATGGGAGAAGACCAGATTACCCATCTCGGGCTCGACTACTACCATGCCGTTTAGCCCGGATGCTCCATGAATTCATCTGAGGCGCACCCCCGGATATGGGCTAAGCAAAAAAAGAGCCACAGGAAATGTCCCGTGGCTCTCGTGACGAGGTGATGTCACTTCTCCCCTTTGGCTTTTTCACTTTTCATCTGCATGCTGATGCTGTTGCGGCTGAAGCTCGAACCTCTTTTTTAATTATTGAACCAGGTTGTGTCTGATTCTTTGTCTAGGTGTTAGATTCAGCTTTCCCACCGTAATCAGTGCCATAGGTGTTTGTGCTCACCTCGTTACTTTCATACACAAGCAAGTGGCGTGCCACCAGGGTTTGAAAGAAAAATTTGGCAGATAATTTGTAATATCAAGATGCTATGCTTTCAACTATCTAAAGATTGACAATCATTCAGCCATACCGTTGGCGAAATGGCCAGAGAGAAACTTGCCATTTGGTAATGGCTGAAAAATTTAGAGAAATTTGGCTGGGTAGACTAGGCAACCATTCAACGCGACAGAGTAAAGCTTGTCGTTGTTGGCCGTTGGGAAAGAAGACCGAGTTTTTTTATCTCAATGTAGTGGCGGATCAGGGGGAGGGAGAGGGCTTCTGCTGGGACCTCCACTGATTGGCTGGGTTTGAGCACTATGGGTTCGTCGTTTACGTGCTCCAAGATCACGGTTGAGCGAGAAAAATTTTTAATTATCGGCATATTTTTTCCCTTGTACATTGCTGGTTATAAGATTGGTCATCCTGTTATTTCATTTTCCATCAATCATCATAACAGTAGCTTGCCAAGAATGAAACAACTATTCAGTGCAACCCTTTACTAGATCACGAATGTAGTAAACGTTTATCTTCCTCGGATATGGAAGTAAAACGAATCCCAATGCCAAAAAGACCATGACCGAGATCCGTAGAATAGAGCACCTCTCCCTTGGCAGATATAATTTGGTCTTCCACTGCTATTTCCAATTCCAGTTGCACCCCCCGAGCGAGTTTTCTATGGGTCTCTATTTTCGCTCCTCCCTCACTCACGTCGAGAGTTCGTCCAATAGAGATGATATATTCCTGCCGCTCATCCTTTTTGGGTACATACGAAGCAAGGTTGAGCGAGCGGATCCGAGGACTTGCTCTCTTCTCCCTTACATTTTCTAGGTGAACTTCTGCTTGATCTATTCGAGATTGAAGGGATCGCAGCTTCTTTACATGGTTCTCCCAGAACTCTGCTGGATCAAATTCTGAAAATCCCATAGCAGATACCTCCTGGCAACGTTTGAGCAGATCTAAGTTTGCTACAAAACGTGGGTGAATGTCAAAGGAGACCCATTCAGTTCCTCAATTCATACCCTCAAGCACTTATCTGCAATCAAAGAATTCAGTGGCCAGTAGAGTAGCTGGGCATGGAGCATAGGCCATGGAGCATGGGGCATAGAGCATAGGGCATAGAGCATAGAGTAAAAGTCAATTCGTCAAAATCGTAGAAGTCGTAAAAGTCGTTAGTTCGTTAATTAGTCAAAAGGTCAAATCGTCAAATGGTTGACTCGTCATTAAGGCAATTCATAACCATTTGACTTGCAGCCCTCTGT
>JAJDNB010000009.1 GCA_022340905.1 Deltaproteobacteria bacterium
GAAGAATTCGCTGGCGGCCGGATCCAGGGCGATGCCCACATCGCTGCCGGATTTGAGGCCGGCTTTCTCAATACCTTTGACGATTAATTCCAAGGGCTCCTCATTGGAAGAGACTTTGGGCGCAAAGCCCCCCTCGTCACCAACGCCAACATGATGGCCTGCATCCATCAGCACCGAGCGCAAGGCATGATAGATCTCCGCGGCCCAGCGCATGGCTTCGCTGAAGTTCCCAGCACCATAGGGGGCAATCATAAACTCCTGAAAATCGGACCCCTGCCAGCGCGCATGAGCTCCACCGTTCATAATATTGAGCATAGGTACGGGAAGGCGCACAGCGCCCGGACCGCCGAGATAGGCATAGAGCGGGAGATCAGCCGCCATGGCCGCGGCCCGGGCCACCGCCAAAGAGACCCCCAGAATGGCGTTAGCCCCGAGTTTGCCTTTATTTGGCGTCCCGTCCAGCTCGATAAGCATTTTATCGATGGTTACCTGATAACGGGCATCAAAGCCTTGCAGGGTGTCGCTGATAACACCATTGACATTTTCCACTGCCTTGAGTACGCCCTTGCCGCCATAGCGCTTAGTGTCACCGTCGCGTAGTTCCACCGCCTCCCGAGTGCCGGTGGAGGCCCCTGAAGGCACCGCTGCTCGTGAAACAACTCCATTGGCCAGACCGACCTCCACTTCAACGGTGGGATTCCCCCGACTGTCCAGAATCTCACGACCCTCAACACTAAGAATCTCTGATCCTAATTGCCAAGACATTGTTCACCATCCTTTCTTGAAAATTAGTAACAAAGGGCAAATGTATATGCTTACTAGAGCATGCTGCTTATTCGCGATTGGAATTATGTGGAATTATTTTTTTGTTGCCATACAGCTTATGAATAGTAATAACTTTTTCCGATAAATCAACAGAAGTCAACTGTTGTTACTCTTTTTTGAGCTTGTAAGGACACGGCGTCGCAACGGATAGTCTTTAAAAAAAGAAGAACAACTCTTAACCCCTACTACGTCGGTTCGGCACAGTATCAGGTAGAGTTTCCAATGGCTGCCATAGTCTCGAGCCAGGTTAGATCATCACTGCTACTAAGTCAAACAGAGAGGATATTCAGTCTCCTTTTGTTGGCAATCACACAATAGGGTCTTATAATGAAATATTGAGCCTTAATTTGATCTTAACAAAAAAAATGGATGGGGGAATCGACATGGATCTGGATCTTCTTTCTTCATTGGCCATTGAGAATGAAACTAAAGTTGTTTTGGTAATCATGGACGGCTTGGGTGGGCTGGCGGGACCCAATGGGAAAACCTCTCTGGAGGCGGCCCACACTCCGAATCTGGACGCACTCGCACGGTCCTCCATTTGCGGTTTTCACGATCCTCTGGGGCCGGGACTTACCCCTGGATCCGGGCCTGCACACATTGGACTTTTCGGCTACGATCCCTTTCGCTACTTGATCGGGCGGGGCGTTCTCGACACGGCCGGAACCCCCTTCGTGTTCGAACAGGGTGACATGGCCAGCCGGTTAAATTTCGCTACCCTGGCGGCCGACGGCACCATTGCCGACCGGCGGGCAGGACGAATACCCGACGAGGAAGGCAAACGGGTGACCGAGTTGCTTGCAGAAAACATAAAGGAAATAAACGGAGTCCAGGTCTTGATGCAACATGTCAAAGAATACCGGGCTGCGGCAATTTTCCGGGGGAAAAAACTAGACGGCCGCTTATGCGACAGCGATCCCCAACAGGTTGGCCACAAGCCACTAGAAGTTGCACCCACCGAGCAGAATCCCACTGCCGAGGCCAAGGAAGCCGCAGATCTCGCCAACACATTTATCGCCCGAGCAAAAGAAATACTGGCAGACGAACAGAAGGCTAATTTCGTCATGATGCGTGGCTTTGATATTTATGAGCCCCTGCCGAATTTCTGTGAACTTTACAAGTGGCGAGCTTGTGCGGTAGCTGCATACCCAATGTACAAGGGCGTATCTAAGTTGGCCGGCATGCGGGTGATCGAGGAAGGGCAGTCTACCATTGAGGAAGAAATTGAACTGGTGGAGCGCGAATTTCCCAACACCGACTTCCTCTTTCTCCATGTGAAAAAAGCAGATTCCATGGGAGAAGACGGCAACTTCGAGGGAAAGGTGGGAGTAATAGAACATTTCGATCGCCTACTGCCCCGCCTCATGGATCTTAAACCTGATGTTCTTTGCATCACTGGAGACCACTCCACCCCCTGCAGGCTCAAAAGTCACTCCTGGCATCCGGTTCCCATCTGTATTTCAGCAGAAAGTGTAAGGGCCGACGCTTGCCAAACTTTCGGGGAGACGTCTTGTCTAACGGGAGGGTTGGGGCGGATTCACAGCACAGAGGTGATGCCACTGCTTCTGGCCCACGCGGAAAGGTTGATGAAATATGGGGCTTGAGTGTGTGCGGAACTTGATGGGTATCACAGGTCACAATGACTAAGGTTTCAGTGTTCAGGTTTCAGCCTATATGTTTCTTCTTCCTGACACCTGAAACCTACAGCCTTGAGATTTGGTGCTTGATATTTGATATTTGGCACTTAGTTCTTAGCAGCAGAACGGATGCGGTGATGATCATTTCTCTTCCGGTTCTTCTTTTCCCAGTTCAACAATGCGTTTAGCATACTTCTGTTTTAATTCACCTAGGAATGGTTGATCGATTGGTCCTTTCCAGTTGGTCACTTCGGTAAAACGCTTGGGAATCTTTACTGCTGCCGGATCGAAACCGGTGGCCAGCCGAAGTCGCCAGCGTAGCTTCTGGATATACTGGGCCACCTGCTGCATATTGTCGGCCAGAGTCGTGTAACCCAGAGAATTCAAGCAATCCGCGAGCAACTCATCTTTGTAGACTTCTCGGGCAAAAAGACAGGCAACCATGGAGGTCAAAAGCACCCTCCCCTGTTCATCCTTAACCAGAAAATCCACCGCGTCCTCAACCTTTCTTTCCGAGGTTCGTTTTTGATCGTATGAATAGCCGCCGCTGTCCAGGTGCGAATGTCTAAATCCCAAAGCCTGGGAGGTGTAAAAGACCTCACCAGTGGCATAGCCGGCCATTTCCTGACCGAGAACGCAGGCAAAATCTTCACCGCCATAGTGCTCCGCTGCCTTCATGGCGCCTTGGCCTAGCAGTCTGTAGAAGTCGTTTGAGCCTGTTCCAAGATGACGCACCGCCTCCCTGTACTGATCAGCTTCCCCAAATTTGAGCGGCACCAAGGTATCATTTTCTGAAAGGATACCCTTTTCCAGCGCCTCCGTAGTCCAGGCCAGGGCCACCCCTGCTGACATGACATCCAGTCCGACTTTTTCCACTGCATCCATAAGGGCGAGCACTTTA
>JAJDNB010000025.1 GCA_022340905.1 Deltaproteobacteria bacterium
TCAGCTTCCGGGGGCAAGTCATCCCGGACCTGATCCACTTTGGAACTGATTTCCGCCAGGGCCTTGATGGGGTCGTAGTTGAGCTTCAAGCGGACGTTAATAGTGGATACTCCCTGGGAACTCTGGGATTCGATGTAATCAATGCCTTCAGCGGCGGCGATAACCCTCTCCAATTGGGTGGTGATGAATCCGCGCACCAGTGCAGCACTGGCACCGACATAGACGGTGGTCACCGTAACCGTCGAGTTCTCGCTACGAGGGTACTGGCGGACGTTGAGGCTGTGAATCGCCTGCAACCCCGCAATGATGATCACCAGGTTGACCACCACGGCGAGCACGGGGCGGCGGATAAAAAGATCAGTAATTTTCATGGTATGACACCGCTCTCATAGACTCTGGGGCAATGGCCCCCCCGCAGTCCCTACGTTTGCCTCCAAATCAACTCTCTTCAGGTTTGGGGGCTAACTGAAACCCAGGGGCCAGAGTGTTGTCCACTACTACGGCCTGACCATTGCGCAGTTTGAAAGCGCCGGTGCTCACCACAGTCTCGCCTTCCTTCAAACCAGAGACCACGGAGGCGAAATCGCCGCGCTTCTCTCCGAGACGGACAAACTGCTGGCGCACGATCTTACCATGCTGGCCGTTTTTTTCGCTCTTCTCTTCCTCCACCACAAATACCGAGTCGCCATAGGGGGCGTAGAGTACGGCTGTGGTCGGGATGGCCAGGACCTGGTCCTCGACCGGTAGTACCACGTCCACCTTCACGAACATGCCCGGACGCAAATGCTCCTGCGAATTTGCCACCGTCGCCTGCACACCTATGTTCCTGGTGGAGGTGTCCACCTGCGAGTTTATCGCCGTAATTTTTCCTTCCACAATCTCGCCGGGAAGCACATCGGTAGTCAGCTGCACCTTGAGTCCCAGTCGGATCTGCGCG
This sequence comes from Deltaproteobacteria bacterium, assembly GCA_022340905.1. Taxonomy (GTDB): domain Bacteria; phylum Desulfobacterota; class Syntrophobacteria; order BM002; family BM002; genus BM002. Next base: position 938 of record JAJDNB010000025.1, read on the forward strand.
AGCTCCTGTTGGGGCAGGGAAAAATTTACGAAAATCGGGTTAAGTGACTGGAGCGAGACGATCTGATCACCCTCATTGAGGGTCTGGCCGAGGTTGACCAGACGGATGCCTAAACGGCCGGCAAAGGGCGCACGGATGGTCTTCTTCTCAATGGTTGCCCGGATGTTGTCGACCTGGGCTCTGGCCTCCTTGTACTGCGCTGCGGCGTTGTCATACTGGGATTGGGCTATGGTTTCATCGGCCAGAAGCTTTCTCATCCGTTCAACATTGACCCTGGCAAGCTCCAACGCGGCCTCCGCCCCGCGGAGCTGCGCCTTCTCTGAAGAGATATCTTGTTGCACCAGAAGATCGCCCGCCCGCACCATCGTTCCCGGCTCAAAACCGATCTTCACCACTTTGCCGGTGAGTTCTGCCGTCACCATGACCCCCTCAACAGCCTCGAGTGAACCCACAGAACTGAGCAGTTCCTGCCAGGATTGTTTTTGCACTACCACAGTGTTAACCGGTAGAGGAGGCGGCACAGACTGTTCTCCGTGGAGGATCATTTCGTGAATCTGTAGAGCCTTGATTCCGCCAAGGACGCCGGTTACCAGAATCAATCCAGCGATGGTATAGAGTATCCGCTTTTTCATAACCATATGTTCCTCATAGCGTAATTGCGTCAATCTGTCATCTTGCCACTAGAGAAAGCCGGCTCATCAAACTTGACACTGGATCACTTTGCCAGCAAGTTGAACATTCTGTCTATCAAGGACTCGCCTCGCCATTGATGAAGGACTGCCCTGGACACATGCTCAACGAAATAGGCCCAGATGAAATTGGCGATGAAACTATGGATTTCTTTTACCGACCCGATGAAGCCGCTCGTGTGGCCGTCGGCAGCCATACCAAAAAAAATAAAAGAGCTCCCTCGGGCCATAGCCGTGGCCACCACTAATCCTAGGCCAGGAACAGCTCCGGCCAGTGGAATCGTTTCGTTCCTTTCCGCGGGCAACTACCCCACAACCAGGCGAAGGAGTCGTCCTGGTTGGGGAACTTTCATCACCCGGCTGGAAACCAACTGGATTATTACTGCTAAGACGATACCGGCGTGGAGCCAGTGTGTGAGACGATTGTACCTCATTGGACCACTTCCTTTAATCTCTTGCCTCTACCATGTAGAACTATTTCTTGAAGGCGAAGCTCACCCTCTTGGAGCCAATAAAGTGGATTGCTCCTCTCTCCAATGAAAGTCTAATTTTTTAGGTACTAAACATGGGCGACCGAACTTTTACGGTTCAATCTCATCTCTATTGAGTCATCCTCTTTGCCTGCGGCAAATTCACTTCCCACTAGTTCCCGCAGTTCATCACCTGTGAGGGTCTCCTTTTCCAAGAGCTCTTGAGCGACAATCTCCAGCTGCCGTCTCCCTCTCGTAAGCATCTTTCTCACTCGCTCGTGCGCTTTTTCCACCAACTGCGAGATCTCGGCATCAATATCTCGAGCAGTTTCGTCGCTGTACTCTTTCGCAGGAGCACTGCCCGTATCGAGCATGAAAGGATGTCTCTCTTTTTCGAAGGTAACCAGTCCTAGCTTTTCACTCATGCCATATTCTGTAACCATGCTGCGCGCGATGTTGGTGGCCTTCTGCAGGTCATTCTGGGCGCCGGTTGATATATCCTGAAAGATTATTTCTTCGGCTACCCGGCCGCCCACTAGGACACAGAGACGGCTAAAAAGTTCCTCCCTGGTCATAAGATAGCGATCCTCGGTGGGGAGCTGTTGGGTATAGCCAAGGGCGGCAATGCCCCGAGGAATGATGGTCACCTTGTTTACTGGATCGGCAGCGGCTAAACTCATGGCCACCAAAGCATGGCCACTCTCATGATAGGCCACAATGCGTTTTTCGTTTTGGTTCATCATCCGATTTTTCTTCTCCAGCCCCCCAACCAGACGGTCAATAGCATCTTGAAATTCTGCCATGCCGACGCTGGCTTTGTTTCGTCGGGCTGATAGCAGGGCGGCCTCATTTACCAGATTGGCAAGGTCAGCCCCCACAAAACCCGGAGTCAGGGCAGCAACCTTTGCCAAATCCACTTCAGCTGAGAGCTTTACCTCTCTCACGTGAACCTTGAGGATTTCCTCCCGCCCGCGAACATCAGGCCGGTCGATGGCCACATGCCGGTCGAAGCGTCCAGGACGGAGCAGGGCCGGGTCAAGAATTTCCGGGCGATTGGTGGCAGCCATAATAATAACCCCAACAGTGGCGTCAAATCCATCCATTTCCACCAAGAGCTGGTTCAGGGTTTGCTCCCGCTCATCGTGTCCCCCCATAGGATTAATTCCCCTTGCCTTGCCCAGGGCATCAAGCTCATCGACGAAGATAATGCAGGGAGCATGCTCTTTAGCTTGGGCAAAGAGATCCCGAACTCTGGCTGCACCCACACCGACGAACATCTCCACAAATTCCGAACCACTCATGCCGAAAAAGGGAACGCCGGATTCCCCTGCCACCGCCTTGGCAAGGAGGGTTTTGCCCGTGCCCGGCGCGCCTACCAGCAGGACACCCTTGGGAATCTTACCTCCCAAACGGGTGAACTTTTCAGGAGTCCTGAGGAATTCTACTATTTCAGCCAGTTCCTGCTTAGCCTCGTCTATACCGGCAACATCCCTAAAAGTAGTCCCCACCCCAGTATCTGCAAAGACCTTGGCATGGGACTTGCCTATAGAGAGTACCCCCTGAGGGCCACCACCTACCCGACTAATAAGCACTTTCCAGATGATGAAAAAGAAAGCTATGGGGATGACCCAGGAAATCAAGGCAGACAACCACTTGCTTTCATAATGACCCGTATACTTAATCTTATGAGCATCAAGAAGCTTCACCAATCCGGGGTCATTCACCCGTACACTCACAAAGGGCCAATTTTTTCGACCTTGTCCGTCTGTAGTAATAATTCCGGTGACCCGTTGCGGGGTCAAAACTAGGTTCTTTACTTTCTCGGCCACCACATAACGTTTGAATTGGGAATAGGGGATGGTATCTGTGTGCCGGGCAACGATATAGTCTTGAATCAAGGAAAAGGCCAAAAGGGCCAGAAGAAAGTACCAGAAAGAAAAGTGCATTTTCTTTCGGCCGGGATCTCCCTTTGGCGACATGCCACCAAATGAAGAACTCAGCTTATCAAATATGCTCTCGTCCTCTTGAGGCATATTGTCTCTATTTTTTGCCATGACTACCTCCCGAGCTTGCTTTTTGCCTGGTGACCCTCTCCTATCCATGTTGATTTGCCCCAAATCTGTCCCAAAATAGTAGTGCGGCTAGTGAGCCGCTAGGGGGTTAATCAACCCCTTAACCCTGTTAAGAAATACTTGATGACGTTGAGTCTCCATGCGAAAGTGGCGATAAACGACGATGATGGTGAAATCCGCCCAATGGCGCACCAAGAGGGAGAGAATAGCGGCCACCTCGATCATCCAGGGAATGGGACCCCAAAAGTATCTGAGGAACTCCACCACAGGGCTGGTATCTTTCTCAGAGATTTCGTTAAAACCTAACTGGCTTTGACGTTGTTCAGCCTCGGAAGTGGACAGCCCACTTTCGCTTGTTTCCAGTTTGCCAAAGAGGCTGTGCACTTCCGTTTTTTCGGCTTCTTCAGCAGTGATCGCTTTTATCATCCCTCTTTCTCCCAGGTTCATCTCAACAGCTGCTTCACATCCAACAAGCCAACGACGGGTTAAAAACTACTGAGCTAACTACCAATATTTTCAGTGAATCCTGAGTTGGACATAACCCGTTTGACCGGTACGTTGGTCGAGGGCGAACAGGACGATTTTTTGCTTTGGTTTTAGCTCGTTCACCAGTGAAACAAAGCCCTCCACCCCATAGACCGGCTGGCCGTTTATCTCTAAAATGATATCGTCTACCTCAAAACCGGCTTCGGCCAGAAGGCCATTTTTTTGCAACGCCTTGATTGCTACACCCTCTCCCTCTTCGAGATTGTATCTCTCGGCCTCTTTAGCAGTTACAGGCCGCACCACCACTCCCAATCGCTCTTTGAGCGAAGCGTTCAAGAGCTCGATTGCTTGTTGCTGGCTGCCGACCTTCACGGTACGGTCGACTCTTTCTCCCTCTCGGAGAACGGTTACCTTTACCTCTTTGCCAATGGTCGTGTCGGCCACTTTGTTGCGAAGGGATCCTGTATCGGGTGTATCCACGCCGTCAAAGGAGACTACCACATCGCCACGTTTCAAGCCGGCTTTGTCTGCAGGGCTACCCTTGACCACCTGGGCAATGAGCACACCCTTGGTACTTTCCAAGTCAAAAGATTTTGCTAACTCCGGAGTGAGATCCTGGATGCTAACCCCTAGCCAGCCGCGTTCCACCTTGCCGTGGGCAATCAGGGTATTGGCAATGTGCACCGCCATGTTGCTCGGAATGGCAAAACCGATACCCTCAAAGCCTCCGGATTCTGAAGCGATTGCGGCGTTAACCCCGATAACTTGCCCTTGGAGGTTCAACAACGGGCCTCCACTATTGCCAGGATTGATGGCTGCATCGGTTTGGAGATAGTCTTGATAGTTACTGGGATCCATTATCCCTTGCCTATGCTTGGCACTGATGATTCCTTGGGTGACGGTCTGGTCCAGACCGCGAGGTTCCCCTATGGCCACCACCCAATCTCCCACGTCTATCTTGTCTGAATCCCCGAAGGTTACATGGGGAAGTGGCTTGTCAGCACGTATACGGATCACTGCCAAGTCCGTTTTCGGATCCGTACCGACAACCTTTGCCGGATATTTTCCGCCGTCAGCGAGCAGGACGTCTATTTTGTCAGCACCGCCAACAACGTGATAATTGGTTAGGATGTGACCTTGATCGTCTATGATCATTCCCGTCCCCAACCCCCTGAGTTCGCGCTTGAACTTGCGGGGCATGTTAGGAACATCAAAGAAATAGTGGAAAAAAGGATTGTTTTCGAAAGGTAAGAAGGGATTGCTCACCTCTTGACGCTCGCTCACATCGATGTGCACCACTGCCGGTATGGCCTCTTTGGC
>JAJDNB010000026.1 GCA_022340905.1 Deltaproteobacteria bacterium
ATCTACTACTTCCTTTTCGAAGTTGCACCAGATGAGCACTTCAAAGAGTCCGGTGGTGCATTTGTGAACTGTTGGATCAGAAGTGATTCCAAACGCGAGGCTGAAAGAATCGCCAAGGGAGCTATCCGAAATGATGGTTGGCACATCCACTCGCTCCATGATTCCTTCATTGCGGAGAAGGATCGTTATGCAGACGATCCTAAGATTTTAGAGCTATACGAGCGAGCTGAGATGGAGGGTGAAAGCTACCTTTTCAACATATGGCCACCAGAGCCTCAAGAAGAAGACACAATTCACTAGATAGAGTGCAATCTAATCAGTTCACTGCAGTCGGACCGGGCAAATAGCTCCGTTGGTTTTTGGGACTGAGTGTATATACCATACTTTAACCCCCACTGTTCCTCTTAAACCAAGGTACAATATTCTGGCTTAAATTGAAAAAATACTGAGTCCTTGGCTCCCCTTTTTTCTTCCCAATATTTTGTACTGAGTTTCAGATGAGGAAAGTGTAAATTAAGGAATGTAATCTTCACATTCGCTTACGGCTGTCTTTCTACCTGCGCCCTCCGACGCAATTCTTGGTCCATCTCCTTGATATGAGTCAAGTCTTGTTGCATTTCACTCCACCCGTACCAATAGGTGTAGTCTGGGTTCACATGGAAAGTCCCCTGGAAGGTCCTCATACGATGCCGCTCAAACATTAGGAACAATCTTTGCTCAATGGTAGTGGGCGCGTCGAGAAAGGTCAGCAGGTCGGGATAAGCATAGGCATAGTTCTTCGGTTTCTTGAGAATGCCATCAGCATAGAGATTTGCCACAATGCGGATAGCCTGCGCCAACAGGATATCAGTCTCCCTGATCATCTTGTCGCCCTTTTCCAGCTCCCCATTGGCAAACTTGCCGGAATGGCACTGGCGGCAGGTCTTTACCATCTTATCACGTTCTTTTCCCCAATCCTCCTGGGTAAGACGCATCACATCCATCGCCTTGAACAAGTCGAACCGCTCGCCAGGATTGCCATCCGGCTTCAGCACGCCATAGGCCTGCAAGATCAGCTTGCGGGCTTCAGACCACGCCTTATCATCTGGCATCGGTAGTCGCAGAGCCATGAATCCCCAGGCAGTTCTGACTTCATGGTTGCCCTCTTGCATGTGGCAGGTCTGACAGGTAGCTGCAGCCGCGTTTTCGGGAAGGATGCCCTGCTGTTTCAACAAGAACCTGACGCCATGCTTAGATGACGAGTACATCTCCCACTGCGGGTGGTCAAAACCCATATGGCACGTCTGACAAGCTTGCGGCTGTCTGGCCTCCTTTACGGAGAAAGTGTGGCGGGTATGGCATACGTCACAGGAGGCGTAGCCGAAGCCAGTCCCCTGCTCTCTCAAGCTATAAATTTCCTCTTCGCTCTTGACACCGATTTTGTGACAGCCGCCACAGCCTTTCATCCCTTCCACCAGGGCCATGGGCTGCCAGTGCACAGTCGGCATTGCCTTCATCGCTGACCAGGCGAGGGCATGTTTTCCGGCCTTGAATTGGTTCCACCGGGATTCGTGACATTTGCCGCACCAGCTCGGTTTAATGGGCCGCGCCAGATCAACGTCATCCGCTGACATGTGGTCGACGCCGTGGCACACGGAACACGTTACCAAGTTCTTGCTGTGTTTGCTCAGCAGCCAATCCGATACTATTCCGGGCGTCACTTTCAAATGACAGGAGACGCACTCGCGTTTAACAATCATTTTAACGTCCGTCGGATAATCTGCCTTGATCCATCGCCTGAGACCTCCCTTTAGGACGTAGACCTTTTGAAAACCTTTGGCGATCAGTTGACGTGCCACCCTGGCACTGGTGGCTTCGCCGGGTCAGGCGCAGTAGGTGACAATGGTCTTGTCTTTGGGATACTTATCAGCCCAAGAGTCGACATCCTCCGGGTCTTCATGCACCGCGCCAGGTAGTTTTTGGGCGACGGTTTCCCATTGATCGCCAATAAGACTGTCAATGATGACGAGATTAGGATCCCCAAGTATGGATTTGAGTTCCTCCATGGTTATCCTGGGAGCGTCTCCTGATACGTCTCGATCCTTTGGAGCGCAAATGCCGGCAGATGGAAAAACCAGCGCTACCATTATTACAGCGGTTAGAGTGGCTAGTACGAGGCGCTTCATGAAATTCTTCCTTTGTTGAAAGTTGATGTCATGGAAAACGTAGATTAACAAAACTACATATATTGGAAAATTAAGTCAACGAAACGTGTCCCGCGCATAGTGGAGAAGAGTGATATGGAGACTTGGGAAACCTGAAGAGGTTGGCAAGAATCCCTAAATCGCTCCGTCTTTCTACATCATTTTGGTTGGTATTACATACTTTTAGTGGGTCACGACCGAGAGCGCACTGTATCCTTCCTCACACAAGACATGATATGCTACCTTCGCATCAGCCGTTGACTTCAGCCTATTTTGTAACTAGACTACTATTTAGTGGCAATGGAGTCTGCCGTGAATTGCCCCTTCTTTAAGGGTGCTGATGACTCCTACTGAGTCCAACGACTTCGGTGGGAGTTATGGTCGGTGTAGGTTGGAAAGAAAACTCCCACCAGGTGAAAAACGGTGGGAGTTTTTTTGTGAAGCGGTCAAAACCTTTGCCTTTTCTTCTTTTATCGTGCCTCCAAGACGTGCGGATCGATCTAGGTGGGTTGGGACGGCCTGACTGTTTTCACCAACGACAATTAAGGATTAGCATTACCGCAGAGTTGGCGAAGCTCAGCTCTTTTGGACTGCAGGCTTGAGCAATATCAACTAAAAGTTTTGGTATGGCGTGAGGCGATGGCCACATTCTTCTGTCCAGGTTGTTGGCACGATTTCAACGAGGACCTAATCCGTTGTCCCAACTGTGGCTTAGTAATACATGAGTTCTGGAACTCAAAGGACTATCTTGAGAAGCTCATTCTTGCCCTGCGCCACCCCGAACCGACTACTCCTGTACGGGCCGCATGGCTACTTGGGAAGATAGGAGATCCGCGAGCGGTTGTATCGCTGATCGAGATTGTAAAGGAGACCGACGATCTTTACCTTGCCAGGGAAGCAATCAAGGCGCTCGGTGCGATTGACACGCCTCAAGCACGGCACTTCATACGTACCCTCGCCAACCATCCTGCAAGGATGATTAGAGCCGAGGCGGGCGCGGCCTTATCGACGAAAAAATGACACAGCTGAACGCAAAACATAAACGTACCCTGCTAAATCACTTTCATTACGTGGATGGCTTGCTTTCAGATCTCGAGCATGTAATGGAGAATACCAACTCAAGATCTCTCTTTCAAAAATATATTCAAGATGTAGCACCCGTGCAGCGTAAAGCCATTATGGATTCTGTCGCTCACATTCGAAGGGTAATGAGCGACTTTCTCGAAAACAAGGGTATTCGGATGGAGCATCCACGAAGAAACGTCAGCGAACTCATCCGTACGTCTGTCACTTTTGCAGATATTACTGTTGAGGAGTTGAGTCCAAACCACATGCGCGGCTATGGCAAGCTATCTGAAGAAGCTGCTCAAGAATTGGAAGAAATCGTTTTAGAGATGAAAAAAGCGCTTAACCAATTGCATACTTTACTCCAGTAACGGTCTAATGACACCCGCTAATGGTGGAGCGATAGGCCCGCAGAGCCTGATTGCGCCAAACAAGGGGTGGAAACGCTGAGAGTTAAGGATCAATGGACAAGGATAGACTTAAGAAGCGGGCAATTAATTACATTATGGCCCGTCGTTGTCGAGAAGGTGGATTCTGTTTTTACCGGCTGCAAGAGCCGAATGGCTCAGATACCTATTACGCTTTATCGGCTCTTTCTTTGCTTGGAATGGATAGGAAAGACCTTGACACTATGCAATACCTAAAAAATTTACAGAAAGAAGATGGTTCATACGACAACATCTTTTCAGCGTATTATACGCTCAAAAGTCTAATAGTTTTGAGAGGGAGGCCCGATTACGACCCAACAAACTATATCAGGAACATTGCCCGAAATTGCACTCTTGATTCTAATGAACTGCCTGTCTGGACTGTTTCAATGTTCAATAACCTGTACTGCTTAATTGATCTCTGTTTGTCTCTGAACATAAAATTAGAGCAAGAAATAATGAAGGACATCGTCGCTTCCATTTTAGCCTTCATGAAAGAGGATAAAGGTTTTGGCAACACCCGCTCCACCTTACTGGAAACATCGCAAGCACTGGCGACCCTGAAAAAACTGAATTATCCTGTTGACAGCTTGAATGTGGAGAATTTTATAAAAAGATGTGAAGACCCGAATCACGGCTTTACCGGTGTACCCAGCACATCCATGTCTTACCTGGAACAAGTGCACGGCGGTCTGGCGGCCTGCCATATTCTCTCCTATAAACCGCGTTACCTCGATCAATGTATTTCTTTTGTCAAAGGCTGCCAGAACCATAATGGTGGCTTTGCAAGGCAACGGGGTATCTCAACCCTGGAGGACACCTATTATGCAATTCATTCCCTGTCTATATTGGCAGCATTGAGATCCCTATGAGACTACGTGTCCGGGTTTGGAAGCTAAAGGTAGGTGAACGGAGAGACGGCTTTTCTTTAGGCTGGTGCAACTTTCCGAAAGATATAAGCCGTTTGGTCTATCATTTCAATAAACAGTGGTGAGCGTGGTGTCTCTATGATCCTCAACCAAGAAGAGGCGCGGGTCGCGCTTGATAACAAACCAGCCGGCAAGCTGAAACGTGCGCTTAAGAGGTTTCGGGCCGCACGCTCGCCTGAGAAACTCGGCTATCCTGAACTGGTGCTCTTGTCTGCCTTGAGAAAAGAAGGCTGTCCCATCTGTCACTCAGTGAGCGGATCAGACCGAGAGTATTTCTTCAGGTTCTTCTACGAGAGCCACAGAGAGACCCAGGTGCTCGAGGAACTTACTTCCTCGCTCGGATTCTGTAGGTCGCACGCCCATTACTTGATTGGCAGGGACAACGGCCGCTCACAACTGGCGACTGTACACAAGATTCTCGCTCGTCACCTCAGGAAGAGTTTGCTGGACTACCGAAGCGGTAATTCCCGGAAGGACGGTCTTGCCCGCAGTAGTGGGAGTTCAGATCGCTGCCCAGCTTGTAGGGCACACGACGAAGCTGCCGAGCGGGCTGCCTTTTTTCTTGCTAATTTGATTGAAGACCCACGTACCGAAGAGCGCTACGCTGAGGTTGGAATGCTCTGCCTGCCTCACCTGCGGCTCATTGCACCCCGTCTGGGTAACGTCACGCTCGAGCGTTTGTTGATCATCCACGAAGCCTGCATGGCGTCGACGCTCTCAGCACTCGAGGAAGTGGATGTGGTTGAGCCTTTGCACTCCGATAGCGTCTATGCCTCAGCCCTGCACCTGGCAGTGGGCCACGATAGAGGGTTGGGTGGATTCGCGCCGCTCGTCGGCGGGGATCAGATCTCTCCGACAGGTGACCCAGTGGGGCGGTTGGTACGGAACATTAGTCGGACCGATGCTTGCCCCATCTGCCTGGAAATTGGACGGGCCTGGCTCGGTTGGATTGCCTGGCTCGATATGGCCGCGCAACGCTCTGAGAACATTGAGGACGTGCTGCCGACATGCCCGGATCATGTGTGGGCCATTCTGCCTTTTGCCAGACTTTCCCTTGCACGCTGCGCGGCGGAGAAGGCGCTGGAGGTTGCCCTGACCCGAGTCCGCTTCTGCATCAAAAAGTTCCAGGAGAAGCCTCCACCGCCTGACTTTAAGCGGCCTGTTCAAGCCTTGATGACCACAGTGCGAGGGGGCAATCCTTTTATCCGGGTAGGCCGTGACACCCTGGCGCGAGATTTCCATTGCCCGTTGTGCAATCTCCTGAATACATTGCGGGATCGCACTCTTGTTCTGCTGGTTAGGTTGCTGGAGCAACGGAATCAGCGAGCAAGGTTTGAGGCAGGATATGGGCTTTGCCTCAAGCATTTCGTCCGTGCTTTTGCCTTCGAATTTGATTCCTCGGTGGGGGAGTTCCTGTGCCAAGTGCAGGCGGCGAAGCTCGGTGTGCTTGAGTGGGAGCTTGCCGAATATTCGCGCAAATCGGCATGGCAAGCGCGTCCAGAACCGAAAGGAGCAGAGTTTTCTGCCCACCTGCGGGCCCTGCGTCGCTTCTCGGGTTGTCTTAAACCAGATTCTACTGGACCGGGTGATCGGGACATCTGAAAGCGAGACTTCTAAGGGTAGCGCTGGCAGCCAACTTGAAGTTCGGCTCAAGGGCCGTGGTCAATTTTGTTGATACCATGCTCTCAGCGGAGGACACTCCCGCCCCCGAGACGAGGACAAGGGCTCTTTGCTTAGTGCGGTCTGCTGGAGTAGTCGGTGGCGCCTTTTTGACTCGGGTATTTGTTCAAATGAGCTTTCTGATTTGAGATCGAAAATCGCCGTGCATGTGAGGTGAACATGGTACTCAATGACTCTCAAAAAAGGGCTCTCGAGGTCCAATTAAGAAACCTCGAACAGGTGTTGTTTAGAGTGGGCCATTTCATCCGCGAAAGGCCTGAAGAGGGTCTCCTAACTCACTATATCCCTGTCCCGGAGACCATTCGTCCCCACTTCGAAACGTTGATTGAGCAAATGCACGAAGAAATCGCGCTCCTCGTCAGGCAATTTGAACTGCAGCCTAAGGAATTGGACTCACTCAGTTATATCAATGCAAAGATGGCTTTGACGTGGTCTAGTCTCAACGAAGTGCTCTCTTCCAAGCTAAAGCGTTATGGCGAGGTAGACCCTGCGCTCTCAGAGAGTCTCGACCCCTGTCTCGACCGTTTAATCGCCTTGGCTCTCCAGATAACGGAAATTGCGAGAGGTGGTAAGTGATGTCCCGGAATCGGCTGCACTGCCGCACATGATCGCCGAATCTCTTTCTCAAGGCTATGCATATCCTAGGCTAGGTCTTTTTGTTTGTCGGCGCAGGCTCGGAGTCCCCGCCAGATTACATAGCCCGTCTCTAACAAAGAGGCGTTTTTTATTGTACTATGAGCTATTACGTCTACATTAGTCGTCATATACATAGATTATGCAAGAAGATGGAAAAAATAGGACTTACATCCTGGCTTTGGTCTTATTGACTAGCCCCTTTTATCTGAACGATTTTGCGAATATGTATGTGACAAACTGGCGCTGGTGGCTGTTTATAGACTATGTGGGCGTCAAGCTTTTTCCCTTTCTGGTGGTGCTTTGGTTGATCCGCAGCAAGAATATGCGAGTCTCTGAGTTCGGGCTAACAACTCAAACAATACCTTCCTTCTTAGTCATATTTTTGATTGTAGCACTCGTTGGTACCATAATAGATCAAAATGGATATCAGTTAGTAGCCAAGCTTCCCGGATATCCGCCCCTCGGTGGTATGCCAGCAATTACAAACCATGTCTGGAACTGGATAGATCTTACCTTCGGACTTTTGATGGTGGGGGTATTTGAAGAACTCATCTTTCGGGGTTACATGCATACATTCGTTAGCAGGTACACGAAGAGTTCGTTTGCCATAGTGGTGATTTCCGCCATTGCTTTCGGTCTCATCCACTGGAGTCTTGGTCTGCACGACATCCTAATCACCTCGACCATTGGCGCTGTGTTTATGATTGCATACCTGAAAACGCGGTCCCTACCTGCCATCATGTTAGCTCATTTCGCAGTGAACTTTATCGACTTTGCCGGCATTATCCCCAAGTCAATCTTCACATTCATTTAAGAAAGCTATAGGCCATGGGATATGGGATATTGCTTGAGTCCCGGTTAGCACATTGTGTCCTCTGATTTTAAAAGGGACACTGAATTAAAAGATGTGATCTACAGCTTTTATGTTCAATTTCGAGCCTGCGAAATTATCGGAAAAATGGTGGATTTTCGTATTGAAAAGGGATTAATTCATTTTTAAGCTTGATCTAGTGAGGTGATTCTCTGCCACAAATACCCACTTTGATAAGGAGGGCTCCGCCATGAAGGTCAGATTGAAGTGTTTTGCCAAGTTGTCAGAGGGTGACGCATGTGATTTCACCGGCAGTAACGAACAAGATATTTCCCAAGGAGAAACAGTGGGAAGTCTGATCGCGCGATTGGGATTCAACCAAGAGCAAGTCAAGGTCATTTTTTTGAACGGTAGAATAGTCGATTTCGATGCGGTACTTCATGACGGAGATCAGGTGGGTTTGGCCCCCCCTCAGCTTGGATTCTGATTAGCCCAGTATTTCATTGCTAGTCCAGATTAGGTATCAATTTCTGCATCAGTAGTTGATGATCTCTTTCTCTTCCTCTCAATGAAGACTCAAGGATACCAATCCACCCGACAGGCGCATGCAGAATAACTAACTAATATATCATGCAAATCAATTTCTCATCCTAACCTCGATTATCTAAGAGATTTTTTCCTCTCTATTTGGCACGCCTGTTGTTTCTATACTTCTGTGGGGCTCATCCCCTACGGGAGTACAAAAGCTTCTTAGGTAGTTAAGGCACAACTAATTAGCCCATTTAGGCGGGAAGGGTCCCAAAGCCACCCGATACAAAAGTGTACTCGTGCGGCAAGAGCATGATCCGCTTTAGCAGTGATGCTTGAGGGTTGTGTTCCGTATACCGAAGTGCATCCGATTAGAAGTTTTAGTGAAAGGCTATAACCTTTTGTCAAAGTTTCATTCCTACAATCTTCGCCCCCTGAATAGTATCTTTGTCGCGACCTTCCTCATCAGTTTCTTCTGCTCTGTTCGAACAGTGTATTCAGCCCAAGTTACCTTAGAATGGCAAGCCAGTTCGGGCGATGTTGCGGGCTATAACGTCTACCAAGGCACTTCCAGTAAAGATTACGATGTGACCCTGGACGTGGGGAACTGGACCAGTGTCACAATCGCAAACCTTGAAGAGGGAGAAGCCTACTACTTCTCAGTTACTGCTTACGATCTCGAAGACAACGAGAGCGGATATTCTAACGAAGTGTGCATTAATTGTGATAGCCAGGCCACCACCACTAGCAGCGGCGGAGACGGTGGAGGAGGTGGATGTTTCATCATCACAGCAGCCTACGGGTTCCGTAAGGCCAAATAGGGATGCAATATGAACTTTCCCATTAACAAAGAAAGACGCCATCAACCGAGAACTGAATGTGATCTGAGAGCCAGGATTCACAGGGCTTCACATTCTTTCGATGGATTAATTAGAAATGTGAGCGACAATGGCTTATTCCTCTGCTCTCCT
>JAJDNB010000028.1 GCA_022340905.1 Deltaproteobacteria bacterium
AGACGCAGAGCAGATGCCAGGGTGGCTACCTCGTCTTCCCCTCCGGCAAAACAGGTTTTCACGCAGGTGCCGCAGCCCAAAATCAGAAGTTTCTTGTACCTCGCAACAGTCTCCATTATCTCTTTGACTGGTTTTTGTTCACCTACTATCATCTGTTAACTCCTCGGGATTGAATAGTTGCTTATTTACTTGGCCGGGCTGGGGCCTAAATCAGCCAGTTCCGACAGGGTTTTTTGGATAATTTCTGCAGCTCCGGCATCGTCTCCAATGGCGAGATTAAAGATTGACAATCGCTTGGAGCCGAAGCCAATTTCATCCAGCAGAATCTTGAGCCGCTCAACTCGTTTCTTTGCCCTTATATTGCCTTCCAGATAACGGCACTGTCTTTCAGGACAGACCAGAACCACCACTGCATCCGCTCCTGCCTCAAAGGCGCGCAGCAGATAAACGTCTTTTACCATGCTGGAGCAAGGAAGTTTAACCAGGCGGACCTCAAAATTATCTCCGTCGCTCAAAGCTGAAGAACGTCCATCACTGAAGGCATTGATGCAGTGAAATATGGTTATTTTTGGCCTAAAGTTTTTGCTGCTCTCCATGATTTTTACATTCTCATTAGCCTGGATGTTTCAAGCTACCAAAACGACGCCCCGAGACCGCAGCCGTTTCACTGCTGCATCTCAGTGGTGTGCTGCTGTGCAACTCCTTTAAGGGAGAATGAGGTGGGAACTTCTTCGGTCCGTTCTTTCCGTTCTTACCCTGGACTGGGATCTAGCGCGAGGTGAATGAACTATCCGAGGTAGACTCAGGATGGTGACAGATGAGTACCTGCAGCCCGGATATCTGATGAATCACTTGCTGCGACCACGGATATGGCCGTCCTTCCTGGCGTCCTCAGGTGTCGGCCCCTGCGACGTACTGTTCAAGTACGCCTCGGAACCAACACCCTGCGGTTGCACGGTGGCACGCCCATCTTCGTGGCCTCGCGGCAGCAATTCACGAAAGATCCGGGCTAGTAAAGGGCGCAATCCCAATCGCCGCAAATTTCCTCGTTGAAATCTCCGGCCTCACGGAACATTGTCTTCATTGACAAAGCCGTGGGATTATAACAGAAATACTTCATCAGTTTCAAGAAAAAAGATGCAACATATCTTTCATGAAATTCATCCTTTTGGAGGATGTGATTCACTCAGCTCACTCAGCTCACTTTGTTCGCGCATAGTGCATAGGGCATAGAGCATAGCGATAAATGATAAGAGAACTAAACACGAAGGACGCGAACCCGCCCGCCTCGCCTGAGCTCGCGATGGCGGGCGGGGAGCACAGAGCAGAAGGCATTGAGATTTGGATCACTAGGCTGCGCTGTCATTTTGGCATAGAAGCATGGGGCATGAAGCATAGAGGTCAGAGATCGGAGATCAGAGGTCAGCAGGTCAAATCGTCAATTTGTCAAATAGTCAAATGGTTATGAATGGCCTCAACACAATTAATTTTTTAATTTCCCAATTGACCAATCGACCATTTACCTAATCGACGATTTGACGAATTACCTAATTCTCCAATTTTCTTATCTCCTAATTGACTTGCTGTCATCTGTCCTTTGTCTTCTGACTCCTGGCTCCTGGCTCCTGAATTCTGACTCCTGAATTAGACAAGTACACTCCTTTTTCCTCCCACAGCGCCTCCCGCTGGCGCAAAATGCGCAATGTCTTCTCAGGTTCCCGGATGCTCATTGCTGTGAGCAATGCGTTAATTAGGCTGGTAGCAGCTGTGAACGACTCTATATATGAGTCCAACTTGCAGGTTGCCGTCAGTACCCAGTGGGCGTGACGGGCCAAAGGCGACAGGGGAGAATCGGTTATCGCTCCCACCCGAGATTTTTTCTTGCGTGCATGTTCCATAACCTCCACGGTAACCTGCGTATATCGGGGAAAGCTGATGCCCACAACCAGGTCGGATCTGCCCAACCCCTGGAGGATATCCCACATCTCTCCGTGGCCGGGTAGGAGAAGAGAAGCCTGTTTCCCCAGAAAACGAAGATATGTTGTCAAGGTCAGAGCCGGCGCATGAGCTCCACGCAGTCCCACTACAAAAATCCTTTTAGCCCGCTGTAAATCAGCCACCGCTCGTTCGAAGATATCAAGTGAGAGATTCCTCAGGGTCTGAGACAGGTTGTGAATGTCCTCCTGGAGAACCTTTACAACCACGTCGCCTGTCTGCTGCACGTGGTCAACAGTATGCTCCAGTCGGCTTACAGTGGAAAGGCGATCTTGTAAGCCCCGGCGGAACTGCCTCTGCATGCCCGGATACCCGTCAAAACCCAGGGCTTGAGCCAACCGAACCACAGTTGCTTCGCTTACCCCCGCCTTCCCAGCAAGTTGCGAGGCCGTGAGGAAGATGGCTTCGTCGTAGTGGTCTACGATGTACTGCATGATCCGACGCTGAGCTGGAGTGAGGCGAATTTTACTATCTACTAGCAGTTCGCGGAATGGCATGAAAAAATCCCAATGCGGATCACGAATCGTGGATTTCGGATTGCGCCCGCCCGCCTCGCCTGAGCGAGCAGGCTCGCGATGGCGGGCAGGGATTGCGGAATTAGGAGATTAGAAAATTCGTCAAATGGTCGATTGGTCAATTGGGAAATTAGACAATTAATAGTTAATTCTATTGCGGCCATTCATAACCATTTGACTATTTGACAAATTGACGATTTGACCTGCTGTCCTCTGTCCTCTGTCTTCTGTCCTGGGCTCTATGCCCTTGGTTATAGCTCATCTGATAAAAGGATGGCTTCAGCCACTTCACGCATGGACTTGCGAGAGTCCATGCTGCGCTTTTGAATCCACCGGTGAGCCTCCTCGCCGGACATATTTCTTCGCCGCATAAGAACGTCTTTGGCCTTGCCCACCAGCTTTCGTGACTCCAACTCCTCTTGAATCACCTTAGTTTTTACCATCAGTTCGGTGTTGAAAATTGCCACCGCGGCTTGGTTGGCCACCGCGGTGAAGAGGTTCTTCTCCGTCTCGGTGAATTTGTGGTCCACTGAAGTGTAGCAGTTGATTACACCAATCACTCGTTCCTTTACAGCCATGGGCACACTTAGCATGGAAACAAGTCCCATCTTC
>JAJDNB010000033.1 GCA_022340905.1 Deltaproteobacteria bacterium
CACTTGTGAGGGATTAAGGTCCTGGTCAAAGATAAGCAGGTCAACTCCCAGTTGTAGGGCTCGGAGCACCAGCTCGCTGAGTTTACCCCGTCCTAACAGATACTTTGGATTTATCTTTTGCTGCCTCTGGATAATTGTCTCGGCAACAGCAATACCTGATGAATAGGCCAACTCGGTTAGCTCTCCCATAGAGGTTTCGGCCTCGTTTTTGGGGGCGCTAGTAACACTGACCAGTATAGCCCGATCTTGGCTGCCTTGTACCTCGAGTAAAGCCTGCTTCCTGGCGAACTCGCTTTCTAAGGACTGAACCAATTGAAGGAAGTCCAGTTTCGGATCATGGGCTGGAAGAGGATCCATTACAACCCACCCTTTGCCATTGACGTTTTCAGGCAATAGGTGGGCAGCGAGAAGACGACGGGCGCCGCCGTGCTCGTCTACCTCCAAAACCGCCATCAGATCAAGCCTCAAGAAAACTAGATCCATTAGATCATCTTCAGTGACAGATTCTCCGTTTAAATGGGTGTGGACGCAGCGCAGTCCGCGAAAACGACTGCGATGACCGCGAGTAGCGGAAAGCTCCGGGATGAGTATCGAGCGGTGGTCCCCAACAATTACCCGTTCGATGTCGCCGCTGCGACTGATGAGCAGGCCCAATTGTCGATTGACCTCGAATGAGAGTCTGGCTAGGGTACGCGAGAATTCAGGAGGGATAATTACCTGGGGAGGCAGACGTCGTCGGTACAACTTCTGCACACGCTTAATATAAGCCGCACTCAAACCGGCGGTGTGACCATATACTTTTCGGATAAACGAACCTCCAAGTGTTTATGTAAATTTTAATCTGCAGGGGAGAATTTTGCAACAGAAGTCGTTCTAGGATTAAAGATAAACCATGCGGGTACCAAGCACTCTGATGGTTGCAAATGAGGGATGTGAGATGTGAGAAGTAAGATTGCGGATTGCGGAATTCTCAGGTATTAGCTGTCGTCTGTCTTCCGTCGTCTGTCCTCTGTTGTCTAACCTCCAACCTCTGGAGTTTCTTCGCCGCGTCTCCGTGTCTCCCCCTCACCGCGCCTGCCCGCCATCGGCTTCGCCATCAGGCGAGGCGGGCGGGTCGCCTTGCCGCCCTCCGTCCTCTGGCCTCTGCCTGCCACTAGCTGCCTGCTGTCTCAAACATCCTGCGGTCCTCAACTCGAACCGCCTTCCCCGGAGAGCGAGGCAGCGTATTGGGCTCAACCAATTCTATCTTAGGGGTGACGAGAAGTTCATTGCGAAGCTCGTGGGCGATTTTTTGCTCAAGACCTTTAAGGTAGCGCATGTCTTCTTGGAAAATTTCGGATCTAACCTCTACTTGTATGCGCATGGTGTCAATGCCGTCACGCCTCTCCAGGATTATAAGGTAATTCTGTCCCACCTCAGAAATCTCCATCAGGGTCTGCTCCACCTGAATTGGAAAGATATTAACTCCTTTGATAATGAGCATATCATCTGTGCGACCCATAATCCGAGCCAAGCGGCGGTGAGTCCGGCCGCACGGGCATTGCCCCGGAAGAATGCGGGCGAGATCGTTCGTACGGTAACGGATAATGGGCATGGCCTCACGTGTTAGCGTGGTGAGAACCAATTCCCCCTCTTGCCCTTCCTCGAGCGGCTCCAGCGTCTGGGGCTCGACAATTTCCACCAAGAATGCATCTTCCCAAATATGCATTCCTACCTTTTCTGGGCACTCGAAAGCAACCCCCGGTCCATTCATCTCTGAAAGGCCGTAGGAGTTGTAAGCCTCCACCCCAAAATAGCGCTCTACCCGTTGCCGAACCTCTTCCGAATGGGGTTCTGCTCCGAGAAAAGCAATCCGTAGTTTCAAATCAGAAGAGGGGTCAACCCCCAACTCTTCCATCACTTGCATAATCCGCATAGCATAGCTGGGAATCAGGTGGATGACAGTAGTACCAAATTGTTGCATAAGGAGTATCTGTCGCTTGGTATTACCCGTACCGGAGGGAATGGTTAGAGCTCCTAACCGCTCGCCTCCATAGTGAAATCCCAGCCCTCCAGTGAAAAGACCGTAGCCGGTAAGATTCTGGAATACATCATCTTGCCGCACTCCTGTCATGTACATACATCGGGCTATCAGGTCAGCCCAATTTTCAATGTCTTTGTGGTTGTGAAAAACAACTGTAGCCTGGCCCGTAGTACCAGAAGAGGAATGAAGCCTGACCACCTCCTTGAGATCCACGGAGAGCAAACCATAAGGAAATCGGGCACGCAGGTTCTCTTTGGTAGTGAAAGGAAGCCGGCGAATATCTTCGGGATGTTTAATTTTTCCAGGTTCTATTCCTCTGTCCGCAAAGATTTTGCCGTAGTGCTGAGATTTACCCGCCTGTCGCAGGGTCCATTGCAAGCGTTCTAATTGGAGCTTGGTGAGGACTTCCCTAGGCATGGTCTCCAAATGTTGATTCCAGTACACAACCATCCACTCCTTTTCGTGAAAATTCAATTCTGTAGTTCTAGCGCAGCTCTCTAAAAGGGAGATTTTCGATGGGGGATATGCGCTGTGTGATGGAACAAGCAAAACTGCTCACTGCCCGCCATATCTCAAATCTCACATCTCACATCACACATCTACAACAGAAATGATTGTTTCGAAGCTAGGGTGCCACCAGCAAAAGAATTTTTTCTAGCCTGTTTCCTCAAATGCCAGATTTTCAAAACGGGTGTATTGAGTAAGAAAGGTGAGTTTGGCCCTCCCCGTAGGCCCGTTGCGCTGTTTGCCGATGATTACCTCCGCTCTGCCCTGTTCGGGGCTATCGGGGTGGTAAACTTCATCGCGGTAGATAAATGCGATCACATCAGCATCCTGCTCTATGGCGCCTGATTCACGCAGATCAGCGAGCTGGGGGCGCTTGTCATGCCGTTCCTCCACCCTGCGGTTGAGCTGAGAAAGAGCCACTACCGGCACGTCAAGCTCCTTGGCCAGGGCTTTGAGTGATCCAGATATTTCGGATATCTCTTGCTCACGCCGTTCGCTACCATGAGATCCCCGCATCAATTGGAGGTAGTCTACAATTATGAGCCCTAGATTTTGATCCCGCTTCAAGCGACGGGATTTGGCCCTGAGCTCCATGGCGGAAATTGCCGGCGTGTCATCTATGAAGATTGGTGCTTCACTTATGGTGCCAGCCGCCCTGGTGAGACGCGGCCAGTCTCGTTCGCTTAGAAATCCACTGCGCATTTTCTGAGAATCCACCCGGGCTTCCGAACAAAGCAGTCTAATACCGAGCTGCGCCTTGTTCATTTCCAAAGAGAAAATACCCACCGGCGTGTCTCCCTCAACCGCAGCATTGCGGGCGATATTCAGGGCAAGGGCTGTCTTCCCCATGCTTGGCCGGCCGGCAATTATGATCAGGTCAGATGGCTGTAAACCAGAGGTTAGCCGGTCCAACTCGCTGAAGCCAGTGGGAACACCGGTTACCATCTCTTTCCGATCATAGAGCATCTCAAGGGTCTTGATGCTCTGCTTGATTATCTCTTTAATGGGAAAAAAGGAGGGGTTGATGCGGTCTTCACTGACTTGAAATATGGCCTGCTCAGCCTGGTCAAGGAGGTTCTCAGCAGACAAGCTGCTGTCAAAACCACTTGCCACAATCTCGGTTGCCCGACTAATCAAGGTGCGAACCATGGACTTCTCTTTGACGATCCGAGCATATTGGCCAGCATTGGCCGAGGAAGGGACTCTGTCCACCAATGAGGCTAAATAGCTGGCACCTCCTACCTCCTCCAGTTTTTTTTGGGACCTAAGAAGATCGCTGAGAGTAACAAGATCGCAGGGCTCGTTCCTTTCGAAAAGCTCCATAACCGCAGCAAAGATGGTGCGGTGAGCGGCCCGGTAAAACTCCCCACCCCGCAGGATTTCCAGGACATTGGGCAAGACTTCATTGTCGAGAAGAATGCCGCCGATAACCGACTGCTCAGCCTCGATGTTGTGAGGAGGAACCTTTGAGGGGTCGCCGCCCTGCTCGTTCATGATCTTCCCTGGTCTTGCAAGACCAAATCCTTTATGCCGGCCTAGCCTGGATGTTTCATGAATCGTCTGCTGCGACTGCAATTGATGGAACATCCGGGCTATTATTCTTCCTTGAGAACCTGAATTATGACTTCGGCCGTCACGTTATCATGCACCTTAATGGGAACTTTGAATTCTCCCAAGCTCTTAATGGGTTCTTCCAGCTTGATCAATTTACGCTCTATCTCAACACCCGCTTCTTCCAAGGCCTGAGAAATATCACTTACGGAAACCGAGCCGTAAAGTTTATCCTCTTCCACCACCTTTCGGGATAGGGAGAGGGTGAGTCCGCTGATTTTTTCGGCTAAGCCCTCAGCTTCCTTGCGAGCCAACTCTGCCTTGCGCTGGATCAACATACGCTCGTGTTCCAAGGCCTTCAGATTCTTGCTAGTGGCCACTATGGCTTTTCCCTGAGGGATGAGATAGTTGCGACCATAACCCCGAGCCACATCGACCGTCTGCCCCATCCTTCCGAGTTTGGGGATGTCTTCTTTGAGTATGACTTTCATGTAAAGAACCTCCGTTCCAGGACGAACAGAATTTTCTACCTTCAGGAAACCTACTGTCCAAAAAGTGAAGCTCCCTGTAGGAAAGAATGAGTGCCCCTATTTGGTTTACCGAAAGCAGGACACAGCCTAACTGCAGGAATGCAATAGAACCTAAAATCGCTCAACTAGTGAGGCTGAATAGTCGTGTAAGGCATCAGGGCAATATGCCGGGCTCTCTTGATGGCCGTGGTTATCTCTCTCTGGTGCCTGGCACAGTTGCCGGAGATGCGCCTGGGAATGATTTTCCCTCGCTCGGTAATAAAGTATTTCAGTAATTTAGGGTCCTTATAATCAATCTTCACATTTGAATCAGCGCAAAATCGACAAACCTTGCGCCGGGGAAATGATCTTCGTCTTCTTCTGTAAGCCACCATCTACTCCTTCCTGCCTACTCCTCTTCCGATTCCTCTTCTAAACTTTCCTCTTCTTCACTTTCTTGGGCCTCGGCAGATTGATCTTCTTCTTCAGAGACGTCTGTGGTCTCGGCTGCTCTCCGAGGCTTGGGTTTTTCTTCCTCCACCGTATCGGGATCAACCTGGTCTGCTAGTTTAACCGTTAAATACTTAAGTATCCGATCGTCCAGTCTCATGTTCCGTTCAAGCTCGGCAACAACATCGGCTTGCCCTAGATAATCCATTAACACATAATGGCCTTTGCTTTGTTTCTTTATGTTATAGGCCAAGCTTTTTTTACCTTGCTCGTCATAGGCGGCTATCTTGCCGTTCATACTGGTGATCACACCCTTAAATTTATCGGCCACTGCTTGGAGATCTTCGTCTGAACTGTCGGGGGTGACGATGAAAAGTGTCTCGTAACGTCTCATGCTTGCTCCTTTCGGGTTTATAAGCCCCGGCCTTCAAACCGGAGCAAGGAGTTATGAGGTAAACTGTATGGATTTCAGTGTAGATTAACCGGGGTTAAGTATCACATGGCCATTGGATAGTCAACTATTATATTATCGGCTCAGGGCAACAGGCCCAAGGCAAAGGGAATTAAGAAAGGAGCCAGAAGTCAGAATCAAGAATTCAGGAGAAAAACAATCAAAATTGACCTTCGTACTCTTACCTCTATCTTTTACAACACCTGACAGCGTAGCATTATGACCTAATGACGGCGAAGACAATTGACGCATAGCGTTGGCTGCCTGCTGTCAGCTGCGAGCTGCAAGCTAGTCTAGATCAGCCGCTGGGCTCCAGAAAATCCAAAATAGATGCCAAATCCCAACAGAGCCAGGGCACAGCAGGCAATAACCCCTCTGTAAATCCTGTCGCTCATGAACCTGCGTCCGTGGGCTACGGTAAAAGAAACTGCCGCATACCAGGCCAAGTCGGCAAGGATATGTCCTCCAAAAAAAGCTGCCACCCCCATCGGTCCCAGCTCAATAGAATAGAGGATGTAGCCAAAGCCTATGGTGGCCCACCATATGGTCCAGTAAGGATTGGCAACACTCATGAGTATGCCTGCCCACACCGGATTAATGGATTTGCCGTCTTTGCATATGCCCTCCAGGCTCAAAGACGGCAGACTGCGAATCATTGCAACAGACATCCAAATGAGAACCACCGCCCCCACCACCCCCACACTGCCAATGACATGATCGTTTCTGAATATAGGTGCTAGGCCGAGTAGAAGAAGGAGCACCAAGACAAGTTCCAAAATACCATGACCAAGGACAATGAGCGGTCCGGCAAGAAAACCCCTCTTTGCGCTCTCACTCAAGGTGATGGTAAAGAGAGGCCCCGGCATGAGGGCCCCGGAGAGGGCTATGACAAAAGAGGTGGCGAATATAGTAATCAAGACCCACATGGTTCTTTTCCAGCTTTTACAAGTAGTAATTCCTTAATTTCGGATTGCTGTTCGCGGATTTGAGAATTAGGGAGTTAGACAATTAGTTGATTAGAAAATTGGTTAATTCGTAAAAAACGTAGAAGTCGTAAAAATCGTAGAACTCCTAAATGGTAAACGGTAAGCGGTGAACCGTTAAGCACTTGTGGTTTAAACTAATTACCTAATTCTCTAATCTCCCATTAGACTTGCTGTCGTCTGTCCTCCGTCTTCTGACCTCTAGAGTGCTTTTTCGCCGCGTCTCCGTCTCTCCCGGTCACCGTGTCGTCCGGTGCTACCAGCTGCCAGTTGCAATCTGCCAGCTTGTCCTGAGCGGGGTCTAAGGGTTGTCGTCTTCCCCCCGTCTACCGGAGGCTGTTGCGATCTTCTTCACTTATGGAAGTGAAACGAATTCCTGTTCCGAAAAGACCGTTTGCAAGTTTCTCAGTGTGTACAACCTCTCCCCTGGCAGTGATGATCTTGTCCTCAATGGCTATATCCATTTCCAGTTCTGTGCCGTCGGCCAATTTCCTGTGAGTCTCCACCTTGACCCCTCCCTCGCTCACGTCGAGAGTCCTACCAATGGAGACAATGTACTCTTGCTTGTCATCCTTTTTTGGAGTGTAAGAGGTTAAGTTTAGAGAACGAATGCGCCGGCTGGTTCTCTTCTCTCTCACCTTCTCCAGTTCGTGTTTACTCATAGACTATTCCTCCCCAACCCCCTTAGTTCACTTCAATACCAGCTTGATGTGCAGGTCTTCAAATCCTTGTTCTTTTCTTTTATACAGGCTCTCCAAGGACGGTGCAAATGCTTTTTTTAGCTCTTTTCCACCTACCCCTATTCTAAAATGAACATCGCCCTGTGCGCTTTTGAGCCAGTTGCCTCTAGTAGATGTTTCATGCTATCGTACCTTCTAGACCGGATGATCCTTAATATGTGGCCTTGGGTAACACCTTGCGGGGCTTCCAAGATGAAGAGAGTACAGGTCCTGGCAGTATTATTAGGTTTATCCTTCCTCAGTGGCTGTTATGTAAGCACCAGTGTCAAGGTTCAGAATCGCGAACTCCCTGCCGACTTTTCAGCCCCGGTGCTCGTTGTCACTGTCCAGGAAAAGGCCGGTTTGGATCTAAATGATTTGGCTGTCGTGGAAGAGAACGTTTTACAGAATCTTAGCGATAGGGGCATCAACTGTGTCTCTTTGCGGGAAGCGGTGGGGGAGGAGGATATAGACAGAGCTACAAAATTGCTCATAGTAGACGACTACCGGGCTCTATTAAAAATCGTGATTGAATTTTGGGGTTCCAAGACCGAATTGGTACAAGACCAAGCATTAACTTCTGTGGGCAGCTCTGGCACTGGTCCTGAACCAGGCTCCATCTTCATCCCGCCAGGTTCCCTTAATAGCGACGAATCGGGGCCTGGTCAGGAAAGTAGCTACAAAGAGGTGTCCATGGTGGCGTATTTGACCGACTTGCAAAGCAGTCGCCTAGTGTGGTCCGCTCGCGCGAATGCCAGGCCAGCCGTAGTAGGCCGATCCTACTTATATCATCGTTTCAACCGAGGTCTGAAGTATGATGACCTGGCCAACCGTTGCTTGAAAAAGATCGCGCGAGAGCTCAGTCACATATGGCCAAAGGAGTGAGAGAAAAAGATGTTTCCCTACTCTCTCTCTTCACCATAAAAAGACCCGTACCAGCTGATAAATCTGGCTATCCCCTCTTCGATTCTTGTACTCGGTTGAAACCCTAGATCTCGCTCGCTCTCGCTTATGTCCGCATAGGTCTCAACCACATCGCCGGGTTGCATGGGAAGCATTTTCTTTTCAGCCTTTTTTCCCAGTTCCCTTTCTATACACTCGATAAAATAAAGAAGATCAACAGCTCTAGAATTGCCAAGATTGTAGATGGCATAAGGGACTGATCGATCCATGCTCGCCAGCACCCCCTGAACGATATCGTCAACGTAAGTAAAATCTCTTCTCATCTTACCAAAGTTGTATACCTCTATTGGCTGATTCCTTGTAATGGCCTTGGTAAATATAAACAGAGCCATATCGGGTCTCCCCCAGGGTCCGTAGACGGTAAATAACCTTAGGCCTGAGCATGGAAGACCATAGAGGTGGCTATAGGTGTGAGCGACAAGTTCATTCGCCTTTTTGGTAGCTGCGTAAAGCGATATTGGAGTATCCACCCTGTCTTGAACGCTGAAAGGTACCTTTTTGTTGTTGCCATAGACGGAAGAAGAAGAGGCGTAGACGAAGTTCTCCACGTGGTACTCTTGCGACAGGTGGATAATATTGAGAAAGCCTTCCAGATTGGAGCTTTGATAGGCAAAGGGATTCACGAGAGAGTAGCGAACACCTGCCTGTGCCGCCATATTACATACCACCTGAATCCTATTTTCCCTAAAAACTCTGGTGAGACCTTCCCTGTTGGCCAGATCTTCTTTGTAAAAGGTGAAGTGCTTATTGTCTTGCAGCAGGCTCAATCGTGCTGCTTTCAGAGATACATCGTAGTAGTCATTCAGGTTGTCCAGACCGAGAACACAATCTCCCCTTTCCAACAGGGCTCGGCTTACATGAAAGCCGATGAAACCTGCGGCACCAGTGACTAAGTAAGTTTTCAACCGACTTCCTCCTCGTATTTCATCTCATGAAATTATCCTTGCCACGATTACCCTGGTGTGCTATCTAAAACACGAGGCAGGCACGAGCCTGCCATTTTTGGTGGTGGGTGTAGCTCAGCTGGTAAGAGCGCCGGGTTGTGGCCCCGGAGGTCGAGGGTTCGAATCCCTTCACTCACCCCATGCTGCACCATGGTGCAGCATAGAGCCAAGCGCATGACACAGACCGTTACAGTAAGCGCTCGCTTGACTCACCTTTAAACAGCCTCAGTTTACCTTGCTCCTCGTCAAATCCCTCATTATTCTCACGCAATAACACTACAGTTTATTCTTTACCCTATGCTCTATGCCCTATGTGATTTAACGGCACAGCGGTGACTCCCAGGTCTCACCCGGCTCTACCAGCAGGGGTTCATATTGGTCTAATGACTTTGGAAATCCTCCCCTGGCCTGGTTTGTTTTTAGGAGCTCGAAGAGTTCATCCACCTTTGCCGTCTTACCCATAAGGGCGTAAAGATTTATGGCTCGATCAAAACTGAGATAGGCCATTTCCCATTGCTGCTGTTCTTGACGCAACAGTCCAATCTCCTCTAGATCCTGGGCAATTCCGATAGTATTCTCGGCGGCCTTGTCAATTTTCAGGGCTTTAGTCAACTCCGCTTCGGCCTTGGAGAAATCACCTCTGATCTTCGCCACTAGTCCCAGCTGCATATGGGTATTGGCTAAAGATGATTTTGAGCCAATGCTCTCACCTATTGCTAAGGCTCTTTGTAGCAATAATTCCGCTTCCTTTAGCCGCTCCTGCTTCCTCTTCAACATCCCCAGATGATTTAAATTCGTCGCCATAGCATGTTTTTGCCCCTTTTCCTCAGCCATAACCAACGCTTTTTCCCATAGGCCTTCAGCCTCATCGTAGCGCTCGGCTTTATATGCCAATACTCCGAGGTTTCCCAAGGCGAGTAATTCCTCGTTTTCGCTTTGAAACAACTTGTTGAGCTCCAGTGCCTTTTGCAGGTGTTCACCCGCCTCCAAGTAATGGTCCTGCACAAGAGCCACTGCCCCCAAATTATTATGGGCCCGAATCATCTCTGCCAAGTTATCCACCAACTGACTAGCCTCCAAGGCCTGGTAAAAACTCCTTTCCGCTTTGCTAAAACACCCCTGCCGAAACCAGTAGCTTCCCTCACTAGCCAGCTCTTTCACCTCTTTTAAACGGGGTGGAAGTTGATTTCTGCGGCCCCCGCCACAACTCGTGAGACATATGATAAGAATAGCTCCGAGGCCCCAAAGAAGCACCTTCATTCCTGAGGGAGAACCTTTCCGACTTGCGACTCTAAACATCCTTCTCAATCTCCCCTGATTTCGAGACTGTGGCTTTCCGACTTAGGAGGGGGAGGCACATTTGGACGGATGAGAAAGTTCTCTTTGACCGATTCTAAGATCAGATTTACCTCCCGCATGCTTTCTCTCGCCTGAGCACTTATTTCAGGAACTTCGACCATGGCCTTTTCCATGAGGGCACTCACCCGTAGCAACCTATCCAAGAGTTCCTGCGTCTTGTCCACCATCTCGGGAGCTTCCCGAGTAGCCTTTGCCAGATTCTTGGAACCTGCCTCGATGTTTGCCCCCGTTTCAACAAGGGAGTCAGCCGTTTCCTGAAGAGTCGCCACGAATTTAGCAATGTCATCCAACTCATCGTGGATCTGCCGGTAGAGCTCGTCACTCTTTACCAGTCGGCCAACTGATCCCTTACCGGCTGCAACAGTTCCTGTAATCTTAGCAAGATCTTCCAGAATCTTTCCGATATTTTCCAGTTTCTTTCCAACCTCATATTCTTCGAGATACTCCATCAATTTCTTCTTTTCTTTTGTAGGGATTTCACCTTCAGGTGGAATGGGGGGTGCTTTTGTGGTACCCGGAATTATGTTGATATACTCGCTCCCAATAACCGTTGGACTTTCGACAGTAGCCACACTGTTGGTTCGAATCCTGGGAGCGTAGTCAGCCAAAACTCTGATCTTCACTCTCGCTTGGTTACTTTCAGACAGTCCCACCTC
>JAJDNB010000055.1 GCA_022340905.1 Deltaproteobacteria bacterium
TTGTCCTGGAAGTGTTGGTCCTTTGCCTCGGTGCCTCGGGACTGCTGGGCAGCGGCGGCCATTAGGGTGGTATAATCAATTAGATGAGTCCCAGAGAGACTATCCAATCTCTTTGGGGTGATTCTGAGGCCAAACAATCAAGTGAGCCAGGGGAATGACCCCTGGCTTTTTTTGCTTGGATCTACCAGAACACTGAAGCCAA
Source organism: Deltaproteobacteria bacterium (assembly GCA_022340905.1). Lineage (GTDB taxonomy): Bacteria > Desulfobacterota > Syntrophobacteria > BM002 > BM002 > BM002. The sequence continues at coordinate 203 of JAJDNB010000055.1, forward strand.
GGTGCGCAACGACACCACAATTGGTTCGGCTGGATAAGAATCTAACAAGAATGACTTTGCCAGTTGAATCCGGCGACCATTACTGTCGCTGTACTTGCGGGAAAATCTGAAATCCCTCCCTTTTGTCAAATATTGCACTCCCGGGTAACAGGGACGAGGAGTGGTAAGATGTTAAAAATTATATCATTAATTTTCTTGCAAGAAATCTTTCATAGCGGTAAATCTATTAACAAAGTCGCAGACCATATTTGGATAGAAGAGATTTATATCGTGTGTAATCTCAGTGATCATTTGAATTCTTCACCGGACAAAAAAGTACATGTCTCCAGGATACACTGGATTAGAACAACAAACCGAGGGTTATGAAGCGTGGCTTGGAAGAGGGTCAGTCTTCAAACTAGAATATTACTGATTCTAGTGGCTTTGGTATTGACCACTTTGGGCGGTGGCCTGGTTACCATGTGGTACACCTACCGAATGGACAATCTCTTCGCCTCGGTTATTGATACTGCCGTGATGGGGCTGCAGGCGGCGGAAGAGCTGGAGACGGCCCTGGTCAGACAAAAGGGTCTGACAACCTATTATTTCCTTGACGGCAACTCCGACTGGCTCAACCAATTGGGGCACCTCAACGAGTCCTTCAATACCTGGCTAAAGAAAGCCCGCAGTTCGGCTAAGATAGATAAGGAGCGGAGCATCCTCAATCAAATCGAATCAGAGTATATCCATTATACCTATGCCCGAGACCAGGTAATTGAGCTCTATAAGGTGGGCAAGAGGAAAGCCGGGGCCGAGCGGCACTGGGAGGTGAGGAAGCAGTTTTTCGCCATCCAGGGTCTTTGTGATCAATACAAGGAAATTCAAAAGGAACAAATCAGGCAGGCTCGGGTCGAGAGTCGTGCTCAGACACGTTTCATCAAAGGTTTGACCCTGGTGGCTCTACCAAGCGTCCTGGTCTTGGGTTTAGTGCTGGCCTATATTCTGCTGAATCAGATTCTCAAACCAATCAGAATACTATCCATGGAAAGTGGTGGCATGGAAATGGACGGCCCTCTCCCCATGGAAATGACCGCCCTACGCCAGAGGGTCCACAATCTCATTGAGAATGTGGATCAGACCCAGTCCGAACTACAACAGAGCCGGGCGCACCTTCTTCAGGCGGAGAAACTGGCCATGGTGGGAAAACTGGCTGCGGGAGTGGCACACACCATCCGTAACCCCCTGACTTCCGTGAACATGAGGCTTTTTTCCCTAGAACGGTCGCTGAAACTATCTCAGACCCAGAGGGAGGACTTCGAGGTGATTGCGGAGGAAGTTCGTCACATTGACACTATCGTTCAAAACTTTCTCGAGTTTGCCAGACCACCCAAGCTGAAAATGCAGAGCATCAGTCCTTCCGAGGTAGTGGACATGGCCCTGCAGCTCCTTCGGCATCGGTTGGAGTCCTACGGTGTCCAGGTGGAGCTGGACCGACAACACCCCTTGCCCGAGGTAAAGGCCGATCCCGAGCAGTTAAAAGAGGTTTTGATTAATCTGCTGGTCAACGCTTGTGAGGCCATGGGTGAAGGCGGTTCAATTGTCATTCGCGAGGAAGAAGGCGTAGCTGAACCTTTGGGAAGGGTGGTGGTAATCCGGGTGAAAGATAACGGTCCTGGTATTCCAAAATCAGTTCGTGATAAGGTATTTCAACCTTTCTTTAGCACCAAGGAAGAGGGGACGGGCCTGGGGCTTAGCATTGCCCACCGCATTGTCGAGGAGCACGGTGGTTGGCTATCTCTGAAATCCAGGGAGGGTGAAGGCACGACTTTTACCATTACCCTGCCATGCCGGGAGGATGCAGTTTGGGCAAGGTCCTAATCGTTGATGACGATCCTCAGCTGAGGCAGAGTTTTGAAAAGCTTCTCACCGAGGAAGGGCACACGGTGCAGACAGCGGCCAATGGTGAATCAGGTCTGGCCATGGTGCGAGAGTCTCCTCCTGATTTAGTGGTTATGGATGTGCGCTTACCAGGAATCGACGGCCTGGAAGCTGCGAGGGCCATGCGCAAAGTGGATCCCAAGCTGCCCATAATAATAATGACGGCTTACGGCACTACTGAAACGGCTATAGAGGCCACCAAGGAGGGTGCTTTCGATTACGTTCTCAAACCTTTTAACATTCCCGACATACTCGCTCTCGTAAAGGATGCCTTGGAGGCCGGTCGACTTATGCATTCCCGGGTGGAGTTGGACATAGTGCCGGATAAACCGTCGACGGATGCCATTATTGGCCGGAGCAAACCAATGCAGGAGATTTATAAGGCCATAGGGAGGGTCGCGTCCACCGATGCCACCGTACTGATTAGGGGTGATTCTGGGACGGGCAAGGAGTTGGTGGCTCGAGCAATATATCAGCACAGCAAAAGGGCACAGAGACCCTTTCTGGTGATCAATTGCGTGGCTATTCCCGAGACTCTCCTTGAAAGTGAGCTTTTCGGCTATGAAAGAGGCGCTTTTACTGGAGCAGTGAGTCGTCGTCTGGGAAAAATTCAACAAGCCAATGGCGGCACCATTTTTCTGGATGAGATAGGGGACATGCCCCTGAGCATCCAGGCCAAGATATTGCGCTTGCTTCAGGAAAAAAGTATCGAAAGACTAGGTGGCAGGGAGCCCATCCCGGTAGATGTCAGGATCATCGCGGCAACCAACAGGGATCTGGAGGCTGCCATTGCAGAAGGAAGCTTTAGGGAGGATCTCTACTACCGTCTCAAAGTTGTTACCCTTTGGCTGCCACCGCTGCGCGAACGATCCGAAGACATTGATCTTTTGACCGAATACTTTCTCAAGCGTTTGACGAGTGAAGTGAAAATGGATAATCCGGGTATCACCCCGGAAGCCAAGACCTTGCTGCGAGGCTATACCTGGCCAGGAAACGTCCGGGAGTTGGCCAACACGCTGCAGAAGGCACTGATTTTCAGTCGAGGTACTCCACTGGCAGCGGAAGACTTGACCCAGGTTATGGCGGAAGGCAGTGAAATCAAAAGCGTGGATGAAGAATCAGTGACCGGAGCCCTCCGTCAGCTTTTCAGACAAAAGCTGGCGAAAAGTCACGGTGAAGGTCTGTTCGACTCCATGATGGACGACACTGCCAGCATTCTTATCAGTGAAGCCCTCAACCTCACGGGCGGCAATCGATCCCGAGCCGCCAAGCTCCTGGGTCTCTCCCGCCCCACCCTGCAAGCGAAGATAGAGAAATACCAACTCAAGATAGAAACCTCGGTCACCAGTTAGTACCATCGCCATGTCAACCACATAACTAAAACGGCCAACACAAAGGCTTGTCGGGTTATAGGTTATGGGTCAGAGGTTATGGGTTTTCTCCTCAACCTATTACTCATCACCCATGACCGATAACCCCTGGACCAATTGCGGCTTTAACGATTTGAACGGTTTCAACGGTTTTTCCTTTACAAGTTGTAAAAAACCCCGGCAGTCACTCCAGTTTTATCAAGTCCCTCGCCATGAAATAAATACAATAAATTAGGTCACTTAAATCTCAGCAAGACTGTGGCATAACGGTTGCTCTTAAGGTTTTAAACCAGTGAGAGGTGGTTTTATGCTGGATGGTTTTACCGTTTTGATCACAGACCGCAACAGGCACGTGCGCAACTTCCTACGCCGTGAACTCATGGCTGAAGGTTGCCAGGTGGAGGTTGCCGCTGACGGCCGTGATCTTATGAGAAAGATCAGCAAAGCCCCTCCCGTTGATTTATTAATACTGGATTTGGAGATTCCTCATCTTGGTGGTGCAGCTGTTCTGAGAAGGATCGAACGCGCGTATCCAGAACTACCTGTGATTATTCACACCTTCGCGACGGAGGAAAGCAGTCATCCAGCTGTGCAAAGCGCTGCAGCGTTTGTGGAAAAAACGGGGAATGTCGAGCTCTTGAAAAAAGTAATTGAGCACGTGCTAACAAAGCTCAATCCAAAGAGCTTAACGAGGAGATCTTAACATGCTGGTAAAAGATTGGATGAGCAGAGAGGTCATAACCGTAGAAGAAGATGTCTCCATCATGAAAGCTTCAAAACTGATGAAGGAGAAGGGATTTCAACATCTGCCGGTGGTCAGGCAAGGGCGTCTCACGGGCATAGTCTCTGACCGGGATCTAAAAGAGGCTCATCCTTCCAAAGCGACCACCCTGGATATTCACGAGCTCTACTACCTTTTGGACAAGCTCAAGGTGGAGAAAGTGATGTCGAAGAATCCTTACACTGTCAGCGGCGATGAGACCACAGAAAAGGCTGCGGTGTTGATGCTCAAACACGACATATCTGCCTTACCCGTGGTTGATCGAAAAGGCGACTTGCAGGGGATCATCACCAAGGGCGATGTTTTTCGAGCGATGGTTTCTCTCTCTGGAATCTATCAGGCCCCCTTGCAGCTCTGTGTGGAGATAGAAGACCGGCCAGGTTCTATCAGGAAAGTCAACGAGGTAATCCGGGCGCATGGAGGCCGTATCGTCAGCATGATTACCACCTATGAGCAGGCGCCGAAAGGGTCTAGACATCTCTACATCCGGACCAAAGATGTGGGCGATGAAGACGCTCTTTTTGCAGATCTGGAAAACAAATTCAAATTGATCTATCGCATTCATGACGAGCTTGATTAGGTCGGAAACACTCTCTGCTCTCACCCAGATTTGGGGTAGGGGATGAATGATTTTTTATGCAATCTTTACAGTCAGTACTCCAAGATAAAACAGAATTCTCCTGCCTCAATATAGCCCTGGTGGGCGGAGGTTCAGGTGGCAGAGCGCTGATAAGATTTCTCGAAAATCACAGACTGCGGAACTTACACCTCTGCATCGTCGGTGTGGCCGATTTGAGAGAAGATGCGGCCGGTGTGGTCTATGCCCGTAAGCAGGGTATCTATACAACCACGGACTATAGAGACTTTTTTTCTTTTATAGATCTCCACTTGCTTATCGAGATCACCGGACGCATAGATGTTTTGGAAGAAATCATGAGGAGCAAACCAAAGGAGGTGAAAGTTATTGATCACCTGAGTGCCAGACTATTTTGGGATCTCATCGAAGTGCAAGAAGAAAAGATAAGTTGCGAAAAAAAGTTGGCCCACTCCAGCCGTTTGGTCACCGTAGGGCGAATGGCCTCATACCTGGCTCACGAAATTAGGAATCCCCTCGTTTCCATCGGAGGATTCGCCACGGTAATTCAGAACTCTCCAGAGCTTCCCGAAAGTCTGAAACCCAAGGTGGAAATCATTGTGAACGAGGTCAGGCGACTGGAGGCGGTGCTCAGAAATATGCGTGATTTCATCCGACCCCTGAAGCAGAACAAGGGGAGACACAATTACAACGAGTTGGTACGGCAGGCTCACTATATTATGGCGCAGGAGTTAAAAAACAAGGGATTGAAGACTTCCATGGATCTAGACAAAGAGATACCGGATAGTTTTTTTGACCTGGACCTCATGTTGGAAGCTCTGGTCACCATCACTCGAAGACTTGTGGAATCCATGGAAAAGAATGAAAAGCTTTCCCTACAAACCGAACTTTGTTGGGACACAGTGGGAATTTACTTGCTGGGAAAAGGTGGCTGGATTCCAGGAGATGAATTGGAGAACATGTTCAACCCCTTTGCCGATGAGCAGTGCAGCACCACCGGTTTGGATATGGCCATGAGCAAAAAGATAATTGACGATCATGGAGGGGAGATCAAGATCACCAGTGAGGCACGTGAGGGGACAGCCATACTTATTGAACTTCCTCTGGAGACTGTGGGGGTAACTTCGGAAGTTGCAGAGGTAGTGGAGGGACAGAGGGATGCAGGTAACAGACAAAAGGATACACCAGGTCAAAATTGAGCTCTCTTTACAAGAGTGCAAAACTTTGCGTAGAGCCATAGATCACTATTTAGCCCTATACTCGCACATGGATAGCAAAGAAAAGCTGCAGATAGAAAAGCAAATAGATTTTGACACAATAAGGACCATGGCAAGCCACCTCCAGCTGGTTGAGACTTCTGATATCGTTGAACAGATACGGACGGGCACATGAGAAGTCGGCTTTTTTGTCTGGGTTTATTGCTCCTTTGTCTGGTAACAGGCTGCAGTGGCGCGGCCAACCAGGACATTGAAGTCGTGCAGACACCGGGCGTGACTGTTGATGAAATTCGCTTGGGCTCCTCCCTAGCCCTCAGCGGCCATGCCAGCTTTCTCGGAACCCAGACCCTTCATGGCGCCCTGTGTTACATCCGATCCGTAAACGAAGCGAGAGGCGTACATGGGAGGAGCATACAAGTCATCGCCTACGATGATGGGTATGATCCGCCCCGGTGCCTGGAAAACACCCAAAAGCTCATAGTTGAGGACAACGTCTTCGGGCTGTTCTGCTATGTCGGTACACCCACATCGGTAAAGATCATGCCGCTGGTGCAGGAGGCGCGCCTTCCTCTGGTAGGTCTGTTTACCGGAGCCCAGATCCTGCGAAACCCTTTTCAGCGGTACATAATCAATATTCGAGCCTCCTACTATCAGGAAACCGGTGCCGTGGTAGACGAGCTGGTGGAATCACTCGGGTTAAAGAAGTTTGCTGTTTTCTACCAGTACGATGACTATGGTTTCGACGGTCTCACCGGCACCCAGATTGCCCTAAAAAAATATGGTCTAACGCCGGTGGCCACAGGCAGCTATAGACGAGGAAGTATCGAGGTTGAACAGGCCTTGGAGCAAATACTGCCTTCAGGGGCGGAGGTGGTGATCATGATCGGCACCTATGACCCCTGTGCCAAGTTTATCCGTTTGGCTCGAAGCAGGGGCTTCCATCCTATTTTCCACTGCCTTTCCTTCGTAGGTGGTGATGAATTGGCGAAAAAACTAGGGCAGGAGGGGGA
>JAJDNB010000065.1 GCA_022340905.1 Deltaproteobacteria bacterium
GGGAAGTTGAGAAAACAGGAGGTTTGAAAGTTTGGAGAAATGGGCTGCGGGACTGACAAAATGTCAGTCGGATCGGAACGGGGATTATGAAGGAGGAATAAGAGGCCAATTAAGGACCAATAAAAGGCCAATTAAGATAATCGGGAAAAGTTCTGAAATCGTAGTTTGGAAGAGTAAAACGGGGGTAGGGTTTGACAATTTTGGCAGAGGGATTTGGGAGGGAGAGACGGGGAGACTTAGGGACTGAGAGATGGAGGGACAGAGAGAAGGAGGTCGGAGGTCGGAGGTCGGAGGTCAGAGATCGGAGGACAGAGATCGGAGGTCAGAGATCGGAGGTCAGAGGACAGCAAGTCAAATCGTCAATATGTCAAATAGTCAAATGGTCAAATGGGTAATTCGTAGAAATCGTAGAAATCGTAGAAATCGTTAAAACCGTTGAAATCGTTCAAGTCGTTAATGGTAGATAATAAACGGTAAATTATTTGCCTATTTGACCAATTCCCTATTTGACTAATTGACTAATTCCCTAATTTCCTAATTAACTACCTGATGAAAGGTTAGACCTCAAAGCCGATTTTTTTGGATGGCTTGTCAGGTGGGGTCATGAGTTGGTGGATAGCTTCAAAAATAACCTGAATTTGTTCATCATGATCGCCCACACGAGCTTCAAGCTCCTTGAGCTTGTGGGCCAACCGTTTATGCGCAGCTAAAATCTCACGCAGTCTGACAAATACTCGCACCACAAAGATGCTGGCTTCTATAGCCTGTTGGGTATTGAGGACATTGGCTGCCATAATGGCCCCATGTTCAGTGAAAGCAAGGGGCAGAGCAGACGAAAATTTGAGGTTCGATAGGTGGTCGCAATTTGCGACCACCTCATTTTTTTCCTCAGGAGTTAATCGAAACATAAAGTCATCAGGAAAGCGATTACGATTGCGTCTCACTTGCTCATTCAGTCGCTTGGTGCTCACGCCATAAAGCCTCGCGAGGTCGGCGTCCAAAATCACCCTTTGACCTCGGATGCTCAGGATTGTTCTCTGCACATGTTCAACTTTAATTCTTGGTACGAGTGCCTTCTTCTTTCCCATGGTGTCCCCTTTTCCAGCTAGCAGCGGACAGCTGGCAGCCGTCTTAACTAGGCAATGCAAGAATACCCGCCCCGTGCCTGGAACATGAGGTCACAATTTGTGATCTCAAGTCTGTAATCTCTTGCTACGCTAACACAATTATAGAAGTCAATGGAAGACGATCGTTCTTCCTGTGGTGGTCACAATTTGTGATTTCCAATTTGAGGTGTAAATTTGACACCTCAAGACTTCCATTGCTTCGACCGTAAATGGATCGAATCGTTCTTGATCAGATGGACTTGAGTCGGCTGGGTGCGCCTTTTGGATAAACTACTGCCAATGTGTGGGAGGTGTCAAGGACACTACAGCATGGAGCATAGGGCATGGGGTCTGGTCGATTGGTCAAAAGGTTAAATGGTTAATTCGTAGAAATCGTAGAAATCGTTAAAACCGTTGAAATCGTTCAAGTCGTGAATGGTAGATAATAAACGGTAAATTATTTGCCTATTTGACCAATTCCCTATTTGACTAATTGACTAATTTCTTGACGAATAACGTCTTGTACCGATTACCGCTTACCGTATTGGCAGAGGGAGGGATGGCGTGCCTCAATCTTTTTCTGCGCCTGTTGACCACGGGCCGCCTTTGGTCCAGCAGAAGTTAAAATCTAGGCCCCGACCGGCGGCATGTAGCGGAGGAACGAGAAAAACTTTTAGTTCCTCGATGATCTGCTGAAGATTGACTGGAATCTTCTCTAATCCACCACGTTTGAGAAAGGCCTTCCACTGAGTACCTTTTTCAGTATCCTTAGCGAATTCATCGCTGAGTGCGGTAAGGATTGACTTGGGAATCTCTGTCCGGCGTCGATCGAATGTTACTCTGATGGCCTCAGTAAGGGTTGGTCCTTCAAATCTGAACTGCCTCGAGATCACACTGACGTCGTAGAAATCCTTCATGCGAATGTTCACCATGCCCAGAGCAACCATGGCTTGAAGTTTCTCCGCAACGACTGTTTCAACCGGATAGGCCAAGATTACTGGCCCCGGCAATTCCAGAAGACTTGGATAGGTGATCTGCCTTGCCTCTGGAGTCACCGCATCGCCGAAACCTATATCGACTTGCAGATTGACACGAGCTTTGCCCAGATTGGCGATTAGTCTTATACGCTGGCCCTGATACTCCTGAAATTCACGGATTTCAGTCACCTGAATGCTTCCGGGATCAAACTGAAGACCATCAGGCTCAACTTCGACCTGGCAGATTTCATCGAACACAGTAATCAAATGCTCTGGGGAAGAATCGCCCTGCCCTGCAAAGTCGAGATCGCGGGTCGGCCGGTGCGATCGATCCATCCAGACATTCAAAAGCATCGCTCCTTTGAGGATAAACTCCCTCGAATGTTTTGACCGTGACAATCTATAGAGGAGCCTTTCTGCTGCGTACCAGGTGAGAATTAACTGGAAATCCTCCCCCCTCTCCCGGCTCAAGTCGTAAAGTCTTCGCCGAATCGAGGCGGTGATGATTGATGGGGGTTCTTTACTCACAATGTTGCCTCCATATAGGGCTTCATCACCCTTGCAACCCGGCAGACTTTAGCGTATTGCCATAGTTCGTCGTTGGTACACTTCCTCTGCCTACGACAATCGCGAAGAGCCTCGATGGCAACGTCAAGTCCGATTTTGTTCCTGTATTTGAAGCAATCGGCCACTGTCTTGGCGGGGTTGTACACTTTCACTGTAATTCCTTCAATCTGATGCTCCTCGATCCCTTCGGTCAGGGCCTTTCCGGAAAAGCGCAGGATACGTAGTGGGGGATAATCAAGGCTGGGATGGGCCGCCCTTCGGTCTAGAGCCATCCATATCTCATGCGGTGCCTGTGTCCCTATTTCATGAAACTGCAGCGCGGTAAGCAGACACCCTACCCCGTGCGGGATCCACTTTGCTGCATGTACCAGAGCGTGATGCTCTGAGAAGTCTGTATCAGCTGCAACATAAAATCCGCGACCAGTTCTTATTAGGAGTCCTTGCTTGTGAAGCCGACGAAGGTACTCAGGATGTATACCCCTTGAAGTCAGATCACTGACCCTTAGGACTCCCATTTCCCGAGCTAGCTGCAGCACTTGTTCTCTTTTTGTCGAGTTCTTACTCATGTGTAAAAGTATATACATTTTAATAAAAGTGTCAAGCTTTTTACACATCTTATTATACAATCTGGAATGCGAGTTAAGCGGCATGGGGTACTAGGCGAGACGGGCGAGACGAGAGGCCGAGCGAGACGGAGACGCGGCGAAAAAGACAGAG
>JAJDNB010000070.1 GCA_022340905.1 Deltaproteobacteria bacterium
CCACGGTTAAGAATCTCGGAAGCTTGGCTGCTATTTACGCAGTAAACCCCGATCCACCACTGGAGTTTATCGCTATTGTTTTCATCTGGGTTGCATTTTGGGAAGTAGGGGGACAAAATATCCCCAATGATCTCGTAGACATGGAGGAAGATAAGAGACTGGGGGGTAAGACCATTCCTGTGGTTTATGGACCGAACCTTTCGGTACTCATCATTCTTGTCGCACTTGTGGCCAGTTTCGTCCTGGGTATTGGCCTGGTATTTCTTTCCCCCCTTGCCTTTAAGGCGGTGTACATGGTTGGTGCGATTACTTCCGGACTTGTATTTCTCTTGCTTCCCCTCAAGAGATTTCTCGCAGAAAAAGACACTAGTAAAGCAATGAATCTATTTAACCAAGCTAGCCTCTATCCCGTGGGGATATTGTTTACGACTGTCTTTTGTATATTGATCCAATTTGTTTAAACCGCCCGTGGCGCGAAACCCGCGGCGCCTTGCACAGCAGGCAGCTCAAGTCTAGTGCCTTTCCCTTTAATATTCTTAGCTTAACCATTCCTGCCAGCTGTGTGCCACCCGGACATGCACCATTTTAATGTAATGATTATGAATGGCGCCGATTAAACATATCTAATGTTGAAGCTATAGGAGTGGAGAATGAATTTCGACAACTTTCTGACAAATATCTACTTCGGCATCTTGGATATGGAGCGATTCCATTCCTTCAGAGATCTGGAGGAAGACGATAAGTCCAGAGAAATAATCGAGAAATATAAGAAGATTACCGAGCGATATCCCTCTTCCTATTTGGAAGAGGAAGAGACCATACCCGCAGATCTAATGGAGGAGCTTAAGAAGATAGGTTTTTTTGGCCTGAACTTACCAGAGGAGTATGGTGGCGTTGGCCTGAGCCTCCGACAGTACCTTAAGGTGGTCGAAGTGCTGACTGGTAGTGATCTGGCTTTAGCACTCATTTCCCTGGCTCATATCTCCATCGGGTGCAAGGGCATAGTGCTTTTTGGCACTGAAGCGCAGAAGAAAAAATATCTGGTTCCAGCAGCCTCTGGAGAGATGATTTTTTCATATGCTCTCACTGAACCCAAAATAGGCTCTGATGCCAAACACATAGAAACATGGGCCGAACTCTCCGATGATGGCAGCTCCTACATCTTAAACGGTCAAAAGACATACATAACCAACGCAAATTACGCCGGAGGACTAACAGTCTTTGCCCAGGTAGACAGGAGTAAACCGGGGTTCATGGGTGCTTTCATAGTCGAGACCGCTTGGGACGGAGTAAAGGTAGGCCGGGATGTCCCGAAAATGGGGCTCAAGGCCAGTTCTACGGCAGCCATTGAGTTCAAAAATGTGCGGGTTCCCGTAGATAATCTTCTTGGTCAACCCGGTGATGGGTTCAAGATTGCCATGACTATTTTAAACTACGGTAGAGTCGCCCTGGGAGCTGGTTCGGCCGGAGCCCTTCGTCTGTCAGGGCGTGACATGGAGAAGCAATCTGCCCGCAGAATCCAGTTCGGAGTTCCCATCAATACCTTTGAACTTATCCAAGAAAAGATAGTCAAGGCTAAAGTTGACGGGTATGTGACCTCAGCGATTACCGCTTTTACAGCAGGATTGTTAGAAAATAACCCACTCTCTTCTGTTGCAATCGAGAGCTCCCACTGCAAACTCTTCGGCACCACTAGGGCCTGGGAAACCATCTATAATGGACTGCAAGTTGCCGGAGGTTCAGGCTATCTAGCTACTCAGCCTTATGAGAAGAGAATGCGCGACTTCAGAGTCACTACCATCTTTGAGGGGACAACAGAGATCCATTCCATCTATCCACCCCTGTACGTTTTGCGCAATCTTGAAAAAAAGATAAGAGCTACTCACCGGACCACCACCTCTAAGCTCGCATTTTTGTTCAAAACCATGTTTGCTAGAGCCAAATGGAAGCTCACACTCCATAACAGGGTCATGAAGCGGGCGCTCAGACTCGCCAAAGCCAACGCTCGCTCCATAAGATGGCTGCTGTGTGTCGGGATGTTGATTTATGGAAAAAAAATTCAAAACAAGCAATTCTTTCTTCGTCGCCTTACCAATCTTAGCCTCTACCTCTTCGGGATCATCTCAGTGTTGGCAAAAATAGATGCACAGCAGAAGATGGGAAAAGACGTATCAGAGGATTTGAAAGTACTAGCCTATTTTGTGGAGGAGGCGCGTCAGGTGAGAAAGGATAATACCCGTTTACTCAGATCCAAGAAGGAAGCTCTGCACAAAAAGATTTTCCTGGATTATATCTCCCCATAGCCTTGCCCATCCAAGGGTTGACCGGGGTCTGGCCGTGACTTAATATTAAGCAATAGGGTTACGTTTACTCTTGGAGATACCTAACCAATCTTCGGTCAATTCCCCAGCCTAAAAGGGGTGCCATACAAAAGAGCTTTACCATCATCCTCAAAGGAGAATAATATGCAAGAACGTGCCGGACTTGTTACTATGAAGGGAAATCCGATAACTCTCATCGGCCCCGAATTGAAAGTAGGCGACAGGGCCCCTGACTTTGTTGCCGTCGACAACGATTTGTCTCAGGTGAGCCTGGAGTCATTTCGAGGCAAGGTGTGCATCGTTTCCTCAGTGCCATCTCTGGACACTCCCGTGTGTGACATGGAAACGAGGAGGTTCAACAGCGAGGCGAGCCGATTGGGCGATGATGTAGTGGTCCTGACCATTAGCATGGATCTGCCCTTTGCTCAAAAACGCTGGTGCGGTGCAGCCGGGGTCGATCAAGTTGTGACGCTTTCTGACCACAGGGACGGTGCATTCGGCGAGGCCTATGGTGTGCTAATCAAAGATCTGCGGCTTTTGGCGAGGGCGGTCTTTGTTTTAGACCAAGAGGGCACCATACGATACCTGGAGCTCGTTAAAGAAATTGCTAGCGAGCCGGACTATGAGGCAGTATTGGCTGCGGTGGCAGAACTCGTTTAACCTCTCTTTCTCTCATATTTTCGCCGTATAAACCTAGACTAGGGTCATTTTAGTGCTTTGGCTAAAGGAGTGGGGAATCATGCGTGTTCTACTGACTCTAATATTGTTGACTTTGTTCCTTCCCTCGCATTCTCAGGCAGCTAAAATTAGTGATGCCACTGAGGAGTGTGTGGAGTGTCATGCCATGGTGGCTCCAGGCATGGTTGCTGCCTGGAAAGAAAGCCGACACGCCAAAACCAGCCCTGAAGAAGGGCTAGAAAAACCGCAGCTAGAAAGAAGGATCTCTGCGGAAAAGGTGCCGGAGGAGTTGGCGAAAAGTGCTGTGGGCTGCGCTGAATGTCATACCATCAATGCGGATAAACACAGCGATACTTTTGAGCACAATGGCTATCAGGTACATATTGTGGTCACACCCGAAGACTGCGCTACCTGCCATCCAGTGGAGGCAAAGCAATACGGGGAAAACTTGATGTCTCACGCTTATGGCAACCTGGAAAATAATTCTCTTTACCAGGATCTGGCCCGGACGATCAATGGAGTGCAATTCTTGGAACAAGGGCAGACTAAAATAACTCCTCCAGGCCCAGAGACAAGCGCAGAATCGTGTCTTGCCTGTCATGGTACCAAGGTTGAGGTGAAAGGGTTCGATGAACGGGACACCGAGCTGGGCCCAATGGAATTTCCTGTTTTGAGCAACTGGCCCAACGAAGGCGTTGGCCGCATTAATCCAGACGGTAGCAAAGGGTCATGTTCCTCCTGTCACACCTGGCACCGGTTCTCTATAGAGATGGCCAGGAAGCCGTATACCTGCTCCCAGTGCCACAAAGGACCTGATGTACCGATTTATAAAATCTACCAGGTGAGCAAGCATGGGAATATATTCAATGCCATGGGCAAAAAGTGGAACTTCGAGGCGGTTCCCTGGACAGTAGGCAAGGACTTCACCGCGCCGACCTGCGCCACCTGCCATGTCAGCCTTGTAGTTAAAGAGGAAGGTGATGTGGTTGCGGAAAGAACCCATCGGATGAACAATCGCCTCCCCTGGAGGATTTTTGGACTGATTTACGCGCATGCTCATCCGAAGTCTCCAGACACGAGTGTGATCAAGAATAAGGCGGGTCTGCCACTACCCACTGAACTCAATGGCGATCCGGCCTCCACATATCTTATTGACAATCAGGAACAACAGAACCGCCGCAAGGTGCTGCAGCAAGTTTGTCGTGCCTGCCACAGCCAACAGTGGGTGGAGGGGCACTGGCTCAGGTTTGAAAACACCATAAAAACCACAAATGAGATGACTCTAACAGCTACCAAACTGATGATGCAAGGATGGGATACGGGGGTGGCCAAGGGGTTGGCCCAAGACAGCAGCATTTTTGACGAGGCCTTGGAGAAAAAGTGGGTGGAACAGTGGTTGTTTTTTGCCAACTCCACCCGGATGTCGTCAGCCATGCTTGGCACGGACTACGGTGTTTACGACAATGGTCGTTGGTATATGGCGAAGAACATTCAGGAAATCTCTGATTGGCTAAAGATGTTGCACTCTGTTGGCGGTGAAACATCCCTAACGGTAAAACCAAACAAACAATAAACACAAAGGAGGATGAGTAATGGCAGAGCAGTTGGAGGTTTACAAGTGTGATGCATGTGGCAACATTGTAGAAGTGTTGCATGGAGGTGGGGGAGAACTGGTCTGTTGCGGAGAGGCTATGAAGCTGTTTGTTGAGAACACAGTGGATGCAGCCAAAGAAAAACACGTTCCGGCAATCGAAAAGACCGCAGAAGGTTTCAAGGTAAAAGTTGGCAGTGTAGCTCATCCCATGGAGGAAAAACATTACATCGAGTGGATTGAGGTTATAGCCGGCGGCAAAGCCTATCGCCAGTTTCTAAAACCAGGACAAGCGCCCGAAGCCACTTTTTGCGTTGATGCTGACCAGATCATAGCCAGGGAGTACTGTAATCTGCACGGCCTGTGGAAAGCATAGCGGTTATAGGCGAGAAAAGAGAGAAAAGCAAGAAAAGTCGGTCCTTTCCCTTTCTCGCCATGGCCATTTCTCCTTTTAACCCTATCCGCTTTGCGCTATGCGTTTAGCGCTTTGCCTCACAAGGGTTGCAGAAAGCCAGGCTCGCCCCCGCAAGCGGGATCTTCGACGGGCTTGGCTTCCTTATTTGACTGCGGAGGGCTCTCTCGCCGCGGGGGGAAAGGGAAATTTTTTCTGGCGTGGGCTGAGATGAATTCTTATCTTTAAAAGGTTGACCGCTCTGGTGCCAGTCAATGATGACAGTTCCGGGCTAGGAATGGGAACGCAAAAAGGAGCTATATATGAGTTTTGAGTTCAATGCTGACGAAATCCTGGCAATGGCAGAGCAGATAGAAGGTAATGGAGCCCGGTTTTACCGCCGGGCAGCGGGACTAGTTAATGATGGTGCGGTGAGTTCACTACTTCAGGAGCTTGCTTCCTGGGAAGACGTTCACCAGAAAGTTTTCGCTTCCATGCGTGACACTCTAAAGGAAGGAGATCGCCAGCCCACCGCTTTCGATCCCGAGGATGAAACATCACTATATTTGCATGCCATGGCCGATGGACACGTATTTGATGTGAGGGTAGATCCTGCCGACAAGTTAACCGGTGAGGAGTCAGCAAAGGACATTTTACAGTTGGCAGTTGGACAGGAAAAGGACTCCATTGTCTTTTATCTTGGTCTAAGAGATATGGTTCCAGAGGTCATGGGCAAAGAAAAAATAGACGAAATTATTAGAGAAGAGATGCGACACATCGGCTTCTTGAACAAAGAGATGGTAGCTCTAGCTAGTAGCCCCTAATCCTTAATAATAAACTGAACTAATTGAAGATCTGGAATTAAAGGCCGAATAAAATATCCGTTTCGGTCAGCCCAGAGGACGAAAAGGTGGAAAAGACTGAGTTGAATGTGCTCATTGGTGGCGAGGCAGGTCAAGGGCTCGTTACCATTGGGAAACTCCTGGCAAAGAGCCTGGTCCGATCTGGCTACCATATCGTTGTAAGCCAAAGTTACCAATCACGCATTCGGGGTGGTCACAACACCTACACCATTAGAGCGAGTGTGGAAGAAATAGCTGCTCCTCGGGAAGGTGTGGATTTACTGGTCGCCCTCAACGCGGAAACGGTTGCCTTGCACGAGAGAGAATTGAGTGCTGGCGGGCTAAATATCGTCGATAAGGCTTTCCAAACAACCAGCAACAACTGTCTTCAGGTCCCC
Source organism: Deltaproteobacteria bacterium (assembly GCA_022340905.1). Taxonomy (GTDB): domain Bacteria; phylum Desulfobacterota; class Syntrophobacteria; order BM002; family BM002; genus BM002. Next base: position 6,222 of record JAJDNB010000070.1, read on the forward strand.
TATGAGGAATTGGGAGAAAAGAACTTTTCTAATGTAGTGGCCCTCGGGGCAGTGAGTCTTCTTTTAGGGTTGGAATTGGAAGTGGTTGGCAAAGCCCTTGATGATGCCTTTGGTAAGAAAGCTCCCGAGCTAGCTGAAAAGAATATGCAGATCTTGCAGGATTCCTACAAATGGTGTGGACAGCAAGAAGCGAATTTTTCAACTCTGGCTCCCCCGTCTGACATTCGCAAAAGACTATTGATGAATGGCAATGAGGCTATTGCCATGGGAGCATTGTCTGCCGGGGTCAAGTTTTGCTCCTTTTATCCCATGACTCCGGCCACCTCAATTGCCCTCAACCTCGCCACTCAGGCTAGCAAGATGGGTTTAGTGGTCGAGCAGGCAGAGGACGAGATTGCAGCCATCAATATGGCTATTGGTGCCTCCTTTGCCGGAGCGTCCAGCATAGTGCCTACCTCGGGTGGAGGTTTTGCCCTCATGACGGAGGGTGTGAGCCTGGCAGGCATGTCGGAAACTCCGCTGGTGATTGTAGTGGCCCAGAGACCAGGGCCGGCAACCGGTTTGCCCACGAGAACAGAGCAGGCCGATTTGGAGTTCGTCTTACACGCAGGCCATGGTGAATTTCCACGGGCGATTTTCAGCCCCGGGACAGTGGAAGAGTGTTTCTGGCTGACTAGGAAGGCATTCGAGGTGGCGGCGAAGTCTCAAGGACCCGTGTTTATTCTTACTGATCAATTTCTCGCTGACTCAGCACGGGCAATAGAACCATTCGTTCTCAAAGGCTTACAAACGGTTGAGGATGGTATTGTTAGGGATTCTTCTGATTTGCCTTACTTTCGTTACAATATCTATGAAAGCGGGATTTCGCCCCGACGACTGCCCGGTATGAGCAAATATTTGGTTGTAGCGGGCAGTGATGAGCATCCAATAGACGGCCATCTCACCGAAGATCTCAATGTACGAAAATTTATGGTTGAGAAGCGGTTAAGAAAGGAAGAGGAGATCATTGCCGAGGTCGTTCCTCCTGAGATTCAGGGAGACGAAAATCCTGATCTCCTTCTGGTCACTTGGGGATCAACCAAAGGAGCGATACTTGAGGCTGCCACAAAGTTGAATAATAATTCCACCCGAGTTGGATCACTCCATTTCTCTCAAGTTTGGCCTCTGGTTCCCCATCAATTTCTGGGAGCACTCGAGAGTGCGGGAGAGGTGGTGTGCGTAGAGGGGAATGCTTTTGGGCAGCTCGCCCGCCTCATTCGCCGAGAGACAGGTTTTGCTGTTCACAGGCAAGTACTTCGCTATGATGGGTTACCCATTACACCGGAGTATATAATTAGGGCATTGGGCAGTTCATAGTGATTGAGGCGGAAGTTTTAAAGTCGCGTCCGGGATGTGAGAGGTGCGGAGGAAATTTTGAGGTAGCGACATGGTAAGCATTGAAGATTATGGGGAATTCGAAACGGCGTGGTGCCCTGGTTGCGGTAACCATTCCATTTTGCAAGCTCTAAAGCGAGGTTTGGTTGATAGTGGGCTAGGCCCTGATCAAATATTGCTTGTTTCCGGAATTGGGCAGGCTGCCAAGACGGTGCATTACCTGAATGCCAACGCTTTTAATGGCCTCCATGGGCGAGCTCTGCCCGCGGCGAGCGGGGCCAAACTGGCCAATCCGAATTTAAAAGTAATCGTGGAAAGTGGTGACGGTTGCAATTATGGGGAGGGTGGCAACCACTTTCTTGCTGCCATAAGACGCAATATTGACCTGACCATGATAGTTCACAACAATCAGGTGTACGGCTTGACCAAAGGCCAGGCCAGCCCGACGACTCAGGAAGGGTTCGTCACCAAAGCACAACCGGAGGGGGTGGCCTCTGTGCCTTTCAATCCCATTGCGGTTGCGGTTGCTATGCAAGCCAGTTTTGTGGCGCGTGGATTTTCCGGAATGGTTGATCACCTAGCTGGCCTAATCAAACATGCTTTGTCTCACCAGGGATTTTCCCTTATTGATGTGCTGCAACCCTGCGTTTCATTTAATAAAGTAAACACCTTCGGTTGGTACAAGGAGCGTTGTTATACTTTACCAGAAGAATACGATCCCACTGACTGGCAAGCCGCAATGCAGACGGCAATGGAGTGGGGCGATAGGATCCCCTTGGGAATCATTTATCGAAACCAGAGACCTGTCTTTGAATCTAGACTTGCTGTGTTAGAGCAAGGTGCTTTGGTGGGCAGGGAGACCGACCTGAAGAAGCTAGAAAAAATTATGGATAAGTTTAGCTAAATTTGCAGATTTTTCTAGCGAGACTGCGATGTATGCGGGCGGGGACCCGCCTGCCACGCAAAGGCACGAGCGGGCAGGTAAACCCCGCCCCTACAGGGGACAGAGGGGAAAAATGAATGTAGGCGAGGAGTATATAACCTCCCACCAAATGGTGACCTACAACCCACTGACATGGTTAGATGAAAGGTAGAGAAAAATGGTTAAAGTTAAGACCTTCGCCACAGAGTTAAAAATATTCCATACAGTGAAAGAACTCAATGACCTGGACCAACAGGTAAATGAATTTATAGAAAAAAATAATATCGGTAAAATAGTATCCGTCAGCGATACTTGCACCACGGACGATAAAGGTGCGACCATAGGGATTATCCGAGTAATAGCGTACGAATAGCCCTGTCTCATGCCAAAATTGAACGAAATCACTGCGGAATTGTGTAGCTTAATACGCTGATTTTAGGATGTTACAATCAAAAATCTGCAATCTACAGTCTGAATTCTAAGAATATGGAGGTCCAAATGAGCAATGCGTTCAAAGCAATGAAGGTAACCGATAACGTCTATTGGGTAGGAGCAATTGATTGGGGGATTCGTGATTTCCACGGTTATCTCACCGAGCGGGGAACCACATACAATGCTTTTTTGGTAATGGCAGATAAGATCACCTTGATCGACACAGTCAAACATCCTTTCCAATCGGAGCTATTGGGCCGAATCAGTTCTGTGGTGGATCCGAAGGATATCGATTATATCGTTTCCAATCATGCGGAGATGGACCACTCGGGTTCTCTGGCGGGTGTTATCGAGGCAGTAAGACCGGCAAAGGTATTTGCTTCTTCAATGGGATGCAGGCATCTGCAAGAACACTTTCACCTCGATAGGGAGATCGTAGCGGTCAAGGACGGTGAAAGTCTTAGTCTAGGCAATCTGAGCCTTACCTTTCTGGAAACAAGAATGCTTCACTGGCCTGACAATATGTTCAGCTATCTGGCTGAAGAGAAGTTGCTCTTTTCCCAGGACGCTTTTGGAATGCACTTGGCCACCAGTGAAAGGTTCGCAGATGAGATTGACGAATCAATTCTGGATCATGAAGGTGCAAAATATTACGCTAATATCTTGCTTCCCATGTCCGCCCTGGTAACCAAGTTGATAAAAAAAGTGAGTGAACTCAATCTTCCCATAGAAATAATTGCCTGTGACCACGGTCCTATTTGGCGTCAGGATCTGGACAAGATCATTGGCTGGTACGCTAAATGGGCTGAGCAAAAACCGACGAACAAGGCGGTAGTTGTCTTTGACACCATGTGGTTCAGCACTGCAAAAATGGCTGAAGCTATAGCCGAGGGCTTGATGGCCGGCGGCGCTCAGCCGAAACTGATGCCCCTCAAGGCGAATCACCGGAGTAATGTGGCTACCGAAATCCTGGATGCTGGGGCGTTGGTTGTGGGCTCACCCACCCTTAACAACAACATGTATCCTACCGTTGCCGACTTGCTGATGTATCTGAAAGGTCTGAAGCCAAAGAATCTAGTGGGTGCTGCCTTTGGCTCCTATGGATGGAGCGGTGAAGCTGTGGGCCAGGTGAGAGGAATATTGGAAGAGATGAAAATAGACCTTGTTGATGAGGGATTACGGATCAAATTTGTGCCTAATGATGATGCCCTGAAGCAGTGCTTCGATCTTGGGTTGAGAATTGCGGACAAGACCAAAGTATTGCTCGAGGCGGCATAAAAGGGAGGAGTGAAAAGATGCAGAATTCATGGAAGTGTACGAAATGCGGCTACACATTGGAAACGGACGAACCGCCTGAAACCTGTCCGGCTTGCAACGAAAAGTGTGAATTTGTAAATGTTACCTGCTATATACCGGACTGTGGTGAGACAGGAAGTGATCCACGATTAGGATCTTGATGCTGGCGCATCACAATCTCTAAATTCGAAGAACGAAGCACGAAATGGTTCGACGAGCTCACCACCCTGAGCTAGGTCGAAGGGCAAATCCAAAATTCTAATTCTCCAATGTTCAAAACGATGAACTTTGGATAGTACTTTCTGGTTTTGGTCATTTTAAATTGGGGAATTGGATAACTGTTTTGGATTTCGGTATTGGGATTTCGAATTTACCCCCTTTGGATATGTGGGCTGTAAATCTGAAATCAGATGGCGATCTCACTCAAGTGCGCGCAAATAAGTGAAAAAACGGGGTCGACGGTGAGCATGAAAGTCCTCGGAATTTATGGGAGTCCGCGAAAGGGCGGCAACACTGACTTGCTCCTTGATCGGATTCTGGAGGGATCCAGCCAGGCCGGTGCGCAGGTGGAGTCTCTTTATGTTCGCCGGTTAAGAATCAACGGTTGTTTAGAATGCGGGAGCTGTGAGGGAACAGGTGAGTGCGCCATCCGGGATGACATGGATAAAGTGTATCCCATGCTCGCAGAGGCGGATATCATTTTTCTGGCCTCCCCCAATTTTTTCTATAATGTTACCGCCCAAGTAAAACTCCTGATTGACCGAAGCCAGGCCATGTGGTCCAGAAGACTACTGGAAAAGACTCCGGAACAGAAGCGGACCTATGACGGTGGAAAGGGCTACCTGATTTGTGTGGGAGCTACCAAGGGCAAGAATCTCTTTGTGGGTATAGAGCTTACGGTGAAATACTTCTTTGATGCGCTAGACATGAGCTACGAGGGTGGGCTCCTCATCGATAGGGTGGAAGCAAAAGGTGAAATTCTCAATCATCCTGATGTCATGGAGCGAGCCTTTGACCTGGGTAAGCGGGCGGTTGAAGGCATAAGGGGGTAAGTGTGCTGTTAGAGCTTACGTGGAAGGGAAGGTTTGCTTGCGCTAAGATCTTTCCTGTGAGAGGAGAAAGAGAAATATGGCTAGAGTACTTGTAGTTTATGCGACTAGGACCAATTCGACCCAAGAGATTGCCGAGCTGGTTGCAGAGGGAATAAGATTCAGTGGCAATGAAGCAGTGGTCGTTGACGTCAAGGAAACTAAAAATGCGGCTGATTTAGAGGGCTATGATGGATACGCTTTCGGCTCCCCCACCTACCACGGTGAGATGTTGCAGTCCATGAAGACCATGCTTTTTCTGGCGGAAAAGGTCAATCTGGAAGGAAAAGTGGGAGGCGCATTCGGGGCTCACGGCTGGAGTACGGAAGCCCAGGACCGTATCTACAATACCATGAAGGAAATTTTTAAGATGGACATGACGAGGGGTCCACTGCTGTTGAAGTCTGCTTCCCTTGGCGGGGGAGTGCAAATGGCCCATGATTACGGAAAGGAGATAGGCAGTAAATTGAACCCCTGATCTACGCCCACCTACACTATAATCAAACCCACCAGGTAAACACCGGTAATGTTATCTCACCCCTATTTCCACGGTTAAAACCAGTGAATACCCGCCCGCCTCGCCTGAAGGCGAAGCCGACCCGTCTGCCATGCATGAGCAAGGCGATGGCGGGCAGGTCGAACGGCAGAAAAAGGAACCGCAGAACGATGAAGTTATCACTTCGATCCGCCTGAGGCGGATTCGATATTCTGCGGTTCCTAGAAGTTTCTGCAACGCGTGCAAAGCAGAAATTTGGCTTCAAAATGTGGACTGGAGCAGGTGTAGTGTTTATGTTCTATAGATAACGCACTTACATCAAACGCGTTTGCTAGGAATCAATTTTTGTAAGGTGGAGCATAATCCAGTGAAACAAAGTAATAATAAGAACCGCTTGATTGAGGAGAAGAGCCATTATCTCCTTCAACATGCCGAAAATCCGGTTGATTGGTATCCCTGGGGAGAGGAAGCATTCGAAAAGGCCAGAAAAGAAAATAAGCCCATCTTCCTCTCCATCGGCTATTCAACCTGCCATTGGTGCCACGTAATGGCCCATGAGTCCTTTGAAGATAAAGAGGTGGCACATATTCTCAATAGATCTTTCGTTTCCATAAAAGTGGACAGAGAAGAACGACCTGATGTGGACATGGTCTACATGGCAGCTTGTCAAGCTATTACGTTGAAAGGCGGGTGGCCCCTTTCAGTTTTCATGACACCGGAAGGCAAACCATTTTTCGCCGGCACCTACTTTCCCAAAACTGGCAAAATGGGTATGCCTGGCTTTTTGGATCTGGCAAATCAAATTGCCGCTGCTTGGCAAAACAACCGGGGTTCTCTTCTTGAGGCAAGTGAGAAGATTACCAAGGGCATCCAGCCGAGACCTTCCAAGGGATCAATGACCGAGCTCGGTTTGGATGTCTTAACGAAGGGTTACGAACAACTAACACAAAACTTCGATCCCAAATGGGGGGGATTCGGTTCAGCCCCGAAGTTTCCCACTCCCCATAATCTCACATTTCTTCTCCGTTGGCACAGGAGAAACGGGGAGCCTAACGCTCTTCACATGGTGGAAAAGACTTTAGATGGTATGCGGGCTGGCGGCATATTCGACCACATAGGTTATGGGTTTAGCCGCTACTCTGTAGACGAGAGGTGGCTGGTCCCTCATTTTGAGAAGATGCTCTACGATCAGGCCATGTTGTCAATGGCCTACGCTGAAGCATACCAGGCAACGGGAAGGGAACGGCATGGGAAAGTGGCCACTGAGATCCTTTCCTACGTGCTGCGCGATATGACCTCACCCGCGGGCGGCTTCTACACTGCCGAAGACGCTGACAGTGAAGGAGAGGAGGGTCTTTTCTACGTCTGGACTCCCGGGGAGATAAAGGATGAGCTCGGAAGTGATTTAGGAGACCTTTTCTGTCGGTTTTACGATGTCGGTCCCCACGGTAACTTTGAACACGGCCGCAGCATACTACACACCCGTATGCCTCTGGAGAGTTTCGCAGCCCGGGAGAAGATGGAAGTGACCGAACTTGAGAGGGTCTTGGAAGAAGGAAGAGAGAAACTCTTTTTAGCCAGGGAAAGACGCATCCATCCTCTGAAAGATGACAAGGTGCTCACTTCCTGGAATGGCCTCATGATTGCCGCAATGTCCAAGACCTATCAGGCTCTGGGAAATCGGGCTTATATAGATGCAGCACGGCGAGCTGCCGATTTTATCATGGAAAACCTCAAGCAGGATGAGGCGCGGCTGCTCAGGCGCTATCGGGATGGCGACGCAGCCTATTTAGGTTTCTTGGACGATTATACAAATTTTGTTTGGGGACTAATTGAGTTGTACGAAGCCAGCTTTGAGATTGGCTATTTAGAAGAAGCCCTGGCCTTAAACCATACCATGATCGATCTTTTTTGGGATGAGACTCACGACGGTTTTTTCTACAGCGGCATAG
>JAJDNB010000074.1 GCA_022340905.1 Deltaproteobacteria bacterium
CAAAGCCGGAGGGTTGGTGGTGCCCCGCACGCCAGAAGAGAACCCTGGCACAAAGGGCGAAATGGTGCCCACCATTCCCAATCTGATTCTACGTGAACTGGTTGTCGCTGCGGTGCTCATCGCTTTCATCATGCTACTGTCTTTATTCTATGATTCGCCCCTGGGAGCCAGGGCCAATCCCGGCCTGAGTCCCAATCCCACCAAAGCTCCCTGGTACTTTGCCGGCCTACAGGAGCTGTTGCTTCATATCCACCCCCTGTTTGCCTTTGCGGTGATGCCATTGATTATCGCCGGGGTTTTACTACTTCTGCCCTACATCCCCTATGATGAAAACAGTGCCGGAGTGTGGTTCGCGTCGCAGCGGGGACGGAGGATGGCCATAGTTGCTGCGGTTGTCGCCATAGTCTTTACACCGATATTGGTAGTGGCGGACGACTTGTTTTTCGATTTTGCTGCCTGGATGCCTGGCATCCCACCGGTTGTTAGCAACGGGTTGCTGCCAGTCGCAATCATCCTGGTAGTTCTCGGCGGATTCTATGGACTGCTGAAGAGAAAATACAATGCCACGAGGAATGAAACCGTTCAGGCGGTTTTTGTTCTCTTGCTCGTTGCCTTTATTATTCTGACCATTACCACCGTCTGGTTCCGGGGTAAGGGCATGGCACTTACGTGGCCGTGGGAGATGTGAGGAAGGCATAGGGCATAGAGCATGGAGCATAGGGAAATACAGCTGACAGCAAGCAGGGGGCAGCAGGCAGAGGGCAGACGACAGATGACAGCAAGTCAAATGGTCAATTTGTCGACTAGTCAAATGGTTATGAATGGCCTCAATGACGAGTTAGCCATTTGACGATTTGACCAATTAACGAAGTAACGATTTCTACGGTTTCTACGATTTGAACGACTTCAACGACTTGAACGGTTTCTACCATTTTAGGCATTTAGTACGGCGAATTCCGGAATGACGGTAGTTTGATTTGAAAGGCTTATTTTATGACTGAAGGATCGACTAACAAAGCGACCGTGATGGAACCCTCCCGACGAAGTTTCTTGAGCAAGCTCTGGATTGGACTGGGGCTTGTGGCTTTAGCGGAAGCTGTTGCTGTAGTGTTCACTTTTCTCCGTTCAAACAAATCTAAACCACGGGGAGTAGATTCCCATTCCATAGTCACGGCTGGGGCCGTCAGTACATTTGAAGTCAATTCGGTCACAGCCTTCATCCGTGGCCGATTTTACCTGGCGCGACTGGAAGACGGCGGTTTTCTCGCCTTATCAAGCAAATGCACTCACCTTGGCTGCACGGTTCCCTGGGTCGGAAAAGAGATGAAATTTGCCTGTCCCTGTCATGGCTCTGCTTATGACATCGCCGGGGCTGTGATCAACCCACCTGCTCCCAGACCACTGGACATCTATCCCATATCCATTGAAAACAACGTGGTCAAAGTAGATACAACCAAACCCATTAAACGAGATCAGTTTAAAGTCTCGCAAGTAATACATCCGTGAGAATATTTGACAGGATAACAGGATGAACAGGATATAGACACACATGTAACGATCGCTAGAGAGGTATGGATTTGGAGACTCATGAATTGGAGGATCGCTTCAAAGCTACGTGGTTAGCCCTTGATGCCAAGGATAAGCAAGCTCATCCTTTCCCTCAAGTGCTAACCACTAGTCCCGATGCAAATCCATCGGGCCCCCTCGTTTCACGAGGGCTTTAAAGCGATTCCTGCCTCATGAAATATCCGGGTTATTAAACACTCCGCAGGTGCTTGGATGGAATATAAGGAGTTAACTGAGAAGATTATAGGGTGTGCCTATCGTGTTTATAACAAAATGGGATTCGGTTATCTTGAATCGGTTTACGAGAAGTGCATGCTTATAGAGTTACGCAAAGCCGGTTTTGATATCGAGTCACAAAAACCCATTAGAGTCGAATATGAAGGTGAAGGCGTGGGGGACTTTATTGCTGACATATTAGTGAACGACACAGTAATTTTGGAACTTAAGTCGGTAAGAAAACTAGTTGAAGCTCACGAAGTTCAACTGGTTAATTACCTCGTCGCCACTGGGAAACCTGTTGGTTTGCTCATTAATTTTGGAGAAACGAGAGTGGCAGTCAAACGCAAGGTAAAGGATCTTCCCTAGATTCTAGACTGTAATTCGCAGACTATCGTGTTGATCCTGTTATCCGGTCTAATAAGTTTTAGTTTTGGTACTATCGTGTTGATCCTGTTATCCGGTCTAATAAGTTTTAGTTTTGGTACTATCGTGTTCATCCTGTTATCCGGTCTAATATGAAAAGCTGGAAAATAGCGGGGATAATCGCAACCGCAATCATCGTTCTGTCGGTGCCACTCTATGTTTTGAAGGCAACCTACATCCGGCCTTCAGCTGAAAGAGTCCAGGCTGAGTTGGAATATGATTTTGCCGGGAGCAAGAAATGCGGGGAATGCCACAAAAAAGAATACGACAAATGGCGTGGATCTCATCACGACCTGGCCATGGCCGAGGCAAACGAAAAAACCGTCCTGGGCGACTTCAATGATGCCGTGTTCGAACGTTTCGGTGTGACCTCACATTTTTACCGCAAGAACGGTGGCTTCTATGTCCATACCCAGGGGCCGGATGGCAAAATGGGTGACTTTGAAGTCACATACACCTTCGGCGCCTATCCTCTGCAGCAGTATCTGGTACCCTTCCCAGGCGGACGACTGCAATGTCTGCCTCTTGCCTGGGATGTGAAGGAGAAGAAGTGGTATCACCTCTATCCTAAGGCCCCCATCGATCCTCAGGACTGGTTGTACTGGACCAATGCCGGTCAGAACTGGAACGGCATGTGTGCCGAGTGCCACTCTACCAACTTGAAAAAGAATTATGATGTCATAACAGACTCCTACAAGACCACCTGGTCGGAAATAAGTGTGGGTTGCGAAGCCTGCCACGGACCTGGCTCCCGCCATGTGGAATGGGCCGAACTTCCGGATATGGCCCGGCCCCAAACAGAAAACTACAAACTCGTGGTGAAAACTGGTGGGATCAGTTCACGCAAGCAGGTGGAACACTGTGCACCCTGTCATTCCCGGCGGGCTATTCTGGGAGATTACACCCATGCTGAGCCGGATCTGCTGGACAGCCTGTTGCCCAGCTTGCTCACCCAAGAGTTGTATTTTGCCGATGGCCAGATTCTGG
>JAJDNB010000078.1 GCA_022340905.1 Deltaproteobacteria bacterium
CCATTTCAGTATAATTTGAGCTAATTAGTTTTATTAGAATGATTAATTTGCATTATATAAAAATATTAGCAATACTGATTAGTGACCACTTTGACCAACCCCACACCCTATAAGTAGCAAGAATCACAATGAAATGCTAAAAGATGCCTTGAGTAGTATCTTAGGTAAGACTGAGCTGGCAGGCTCTTTGGCGCAGATCCTTGCCTGTGTATCAAAAAAGGGCAGAGTAACCTTTCATGAGGTGGAGGAAACTGTCGGTAACGATGCGGAGGAGATTCTACTTCTGGGCTATGAATGGAGGCTAATTCTTCCAATGAGGACACGGAGAACCTCTTCGTGGGATGATCGGCTGTTATTGTTTAATCCAGTCGAATTATATGAAATACCCAACATTGTCAGATATCTGGCGGAAAGGGCCTGCGAAACGGGGCTCTGGGAGCCAGAAGTTGCCCTATCTGAGCTTTTCAGGGAGATGGGGGATCCGCACTGGAATATTATACCGAGACTAGTCGAGAGGCTGTGGGAGCAGTCCAAGAATTACAGGATCACCGCAATCCAAATCCAGGAAATATGTGATGGGTTGGGCCTGGGAGATAGGGTTGATGCACTTATTGTGGAACTCAAAGGAAGCGGAGTGATAAGTCCAAAACTGAGGTCGCCAGCTGAAGTGTCTCGAGCAGGAGCCGTCATCTTTGAACTTAATCCTTCGCTGCTGACAAGAACTGGCTTTCAATAGGAAGTTGAAACCTCCATTCCGACTCCAGGCTGTCGTCGGTTGAGCCATTTGAGCCGATTTAGCCCGTTGGCCATCGGCAGAATTCTACCTTCCGCGTTCCGAATTCCGCGTTTAAATCCTCGTCTGGCTAGTCTCGCCTTTCCCGCCTTTCTCGCCGCCTATTTGTGCCCAATGACAGCGAGGCGTGACGACTCTTAGCTTCAGCGGCGGCCGCCGGATCGCCCCCGGCCGGGCGCACTTTGAGAGCGCCTTGGTGGTCTTTCTCTCTCGCGCGGACTTGTGTTCTGCCGCTGTTCTTGGAACTCCCGTCTCTCCTCCGGAGTCATCTGCTGCCATCTCTGACGCATCTCCTCTCTCCGTTCAGGAGTCATCTGCTCCCACCGTTGGCGAAATTGCTGTCTCTGCTCCGGAGTCATCTTCCGCCAGCGCTCTCGGAGTTGCCGTCTCCGTTCTGGCGGCAGCCTTCTGTATCTGTTCTGAACGCTTCGGAGGAGTTCCTGCTTCTCTGGTGGGAGGTTTTTAAACCGCTCAAAACTCCTGCGTGCCTGCTGTCGCTCTTCTGGCGTCATCTGTTTCCAGCGCTTAAATCCTTCCCGCACATGCTGCCGCTGTTCCGGGGTCAAGGTTTCCCAGCGCCGGGCTCCTTTCTGCAAACGCTGTTGCTGCTCAGGATTGAGTCCTTGCCAGCGGTCTGCAAAAGGCTGCAGCGTTTTTTGTTCACTCGGGCTGAGTTGATCCCAGGGTATGGAGGCTGCTGAACCAAAGGCCTCCATTGACCAGGCCAAGAGCGAAATAGCAGCAACAATTAACAACAAGCCCTTATGGATTTTTCTCTTGCTCATCTCTTGATTCCTCTTCCGGCGTTAACAACCACTCTAAGTCGGTTGGATCGACCCACTTGCCATCACCGGTTTCCCATTGCCCCAAAAACTCGAGTAATTCACCAAACGACGAGTCCTGGCTATTGAGGCTCGATTGCTGGGAGCCCGCAGGAGATTGTCCTTCATCGCCCATCACCTTTGCCGCGGTAAAACTCAGCAGGAGCACTATAGCCAAGACAAGATACCTAACCAGCATCGTCCATTTCCTCCACCAACCAGGCGTAAAATTCCAGTTGAGAAAAGAATTCCGGACTATCATTAGCCGCAAGAATTTCAACATCTTCAATAGCACTGTAATACTGAGGTACGGAGGGAGCGCGGGTCAGGAATATCGCCAGGAGAACAGCAGCCGCTGTGGTGACTAATCCCGCCGTGGTGAGCCAAAATCGATGGGTGCGCAGGTAAGGCTTGCTTTTCACCTGTTCCACTGCGTTATGTCGAGCCTGAGTCAGGCGCGACAGTGTCTGGGCATCCAGGTTCTCCACACTGTCATCCAGAGTCCTTCGAACCTTTTCAAGAAAAACTCTCTCATGATTGTTGTCATTTTGCCTCATGGCCAGTGGTCCTCCAACAGTTCGCGCAGGGTCTGGACAGCTCGGGAGTAATGGGTCTTAACACTACCAGCCGAGCATTTCATCACAATGGCCGTTTCCCGAACAGTCAACCCTTCCCACGCTCGCAACAAAAAGGCTTGCTGCTGACGAGACGGCAGGATCCGTAAGGCTGATTCTAGAGCTGCCGCCGAATGGTCGATGATCAATTGATCTTCGGGATTGTGCCCCGCCGGATCGGGCAAAGATTCGATGGAATCCAGTGGTTGCTCATGCTGCGCTTTCCCAATTGTCTGCATCCAACTGCGCCAGCGATTCCTCACCTTACTGCGGCGGTACCAGTCCCTAATGCGGTTGACTAATATGCGATAAAACAGTGGCTTCCACTCCTCCTCTGGTTTTGCTCCATATCGTTTGACTAGAGCCATCATGGCCTCCTGGACGATATCGAGGGCGTCGTCGGCACTGTTAGTAGCGATCTGCGCTATGCGGAAGGCACGTCGCTCAACTGAGGCCAGGAAACGTTCCATCGACTGGCTAGTGTCCAGCATATATCCCCTTCGACATGCCCCTCGATATGCGTCCGGAATTGGCAATGTTAATCAAGGGCCAGATCGGATTCGGGTTAGCGTCTTCGGTTTGCCCAGCTATGACTTCGATTGTGCCTGTGATGCCCACCGCCAGCCATTCCTCTGTTGGTGCGGTCGCCGCGACCGTCAAAGCGGTGGTGTGGATCACCCCGATGGTCCAGCCTCCGGTCGATGCGGTCACCACGACGGTCTATTCTGGCGTCTATCCTGTCACCCTTGCGATCCAGCCGCCTATCAATCCTGTCGCCACGACGATCCAACTTTGCATCGATTCGATCACCCCGGCGATCCAGCCTGGCGTCTATGCGATCACCTTTGCGCTCCAGTCGGTCAGCAAGGGCTTCATTGCCCTCTTCCCGTGCCCGCTCTGCCTTTCTATCATATCTAGCTTCGATCCTGTCACCTTGTTGATCCAGACGCCTATCAATGCGGTCACCCCGGCGATCCATTCTGGCGTCTATCCTGTCACCCTTGCGATCCAGTCGCCTCTCAATGCGATCACCCCGACGGTCCAGCCTTTCATCAAGCCGATCGCCTCTCCGGTCAAAGCGGTTTTCACGCCGGTTCTGCCTCCGCTGGCGGAACTCCTGTCTCTGTTCCGGAGTCATGTTCTGCCACTGCTGACGCATTTCCTCTCTCTGCTCCGGAGTGATGTTCTGCCTCCGCTCTCGGAATTGCTCTCTTTGTTCCGTGTTCACCTGATCCAATTCATCTGCCAGAGCGAACTGCGGCAATGTCCACCATAGACACATAAGGCTGCAAAATGCGATCAGTGCTAACTTTTTCATAGTCTTTACCTCCTTATCAAGGAAAATATTTTCGAACCCTCTAGCTGATAAAACGCACAAGCTCCGGATTGGTTGACACTGACGGTCATCTTTTTTGGGTTAGTCCTGGTAGACCTGATCTTCAGGCGTAGCCTGTAAGAGCAATATGTGCTTGCGATTTAAACGATTTTTATCCGCGAAGTACGCCAAAAAACACGAAGCCGGTAGTGATGTGGGATGTGAGATTGCGGATTGCGGACTTAGGAAGGCATGTAGCATGGAGCGGAGAGAAGGAAGGCAGTAGTCAGTAGAAATTCGCATAGAACAAAGAGCATAGCGCATAACGTAAAATTTCGAAATTCGAAATCTGTCGTCTGTCGTCTGTCGTCTGCCTCTATGCCCCAGTTAGCGGACGCTCCGCTCCCGCGCTCGACGCACGAATTCCTCGTCAGTGAGCGCCTGCAAAAACGCAATCAGCTGTCTTCGCTCCTCTAAAGTAATCTTGAACCCCGTAATCAGCGGGTCCGTTCCGGAAGGATGTTCCATGTTCCGTGCACCTGAATTGAGGGATCGAGCACGACCTCCCGCCGCGTAATGATCGATGACCCCATCGAGGGTGGGAATACTGCCATCGTGCATGTATGGCGCTGTGAGCGCAATGTTACGGAGCGTGGGCGCTCGGAATTTACCCATGTCCTCCCTACGCCCGGTAATCCGGTACACGCCTGTGTTGGGCTCCGGGTAACCACCTCTTCCGTCCTCGTTATAGAGCCCGGTGTTGTGGAACCGCGCCTCCGGTTCTCCGGACCCTTCGTAAACCACCGGCCCTGAGAGGTTGAATCCGGCGTGACAACGAAAGCATTTCAATCGTCGGGAGAAGAACAACCGTGCTCCGGCGCGTTCATCAGGGTCCAGAGCGTCCACCTTCCCGCCATAGGCCCAACGGTCGTAGGGAGAGTTGCCGGAGATTAAGGTCCTCTCGAATGAGGCCAGTGCACGGATGACGTTGCGCATCGACACCGGGTTCTTGTCTTCCGGAAAAGCCTTGTGGAAAAGCTTGAGGTAGGCTCGATCGTCTCGAAACCGGCCCAGGATCCCTTTCTCGCGGCCAGTAATCCCCATCTCCGGCGGTTGCCTATTAAACATCGGTACAAGGGCCTGGTCCTCGAGGCTCGTCAGGGTGGGATCATCCCATCCCAGAGTCGCATTGTAGGCCACATTGGTAAGCGACATGGCCGAGCGGGGATGAATGTTTCCCTGGATCCCTACGGCACGACTGCGGCCGTCGGTATAGGCGAGGTCTGGCCTGTGGCAGCTGGCGCAGGCCACCGTACCGTCGCCCGACAACCGGGGATCGCGGAACAGCTGACGCCCGAGCTCGACCTTCTCCGGCGTCATCGGGTTGTCTGAAGGCACCTTGGGTACTGGAAATCCCGTGGGCAACTGCCAAACATACTCGGACGGACCCACGCCAGGCTGTCGCTCTGATTCCTGTCTTCCTTGGTCACACGCAGCGCTGATTAACACTAGGGCAACGGCGGCCAGCAGGCCTCGCCTCACCACGACTTTGCAAGCCCGTCCAGCCCTTGCGGCTCCTCCTTCGAGGCGATCGTCGCCTGCAGCTCATCTGCCAGCTTGCGATTAAGTCCGGTAAGAACGCGGTGGTCCTGTAGAGCCTTGCTCTCATTGCCCATTAACACATACAACACACCTCGATACATGTAAGCCTCGGCGAGCTTGTCATTGAGTTCGATGGCGCGGTCGTATTGACGCAGCGCCTTCTCGTAATTCTGCGGTCCCTGCTTCCTCAGTGAGTACCCTAGGTTGTTGTGTGCCTCGGCCATATTCGGGTTCTTGGCCAGAGCGGCCTCGAACTTGCTCTGGGCCTTTTCGTACTTCCCCGCCTTCATAAGTTTCACGCCGGCGTTGTAATCCGCAACGCCGGGACGGGTATCTTTGGCTGGCATTGGGCTGCTTCCCGCGGCAAGTGCTACAGTTCCAGAAAACACCAGCGCCAGGGCAGTGGTGGCAATTCGAATCAACATAGAAGCCATAATTTCCTCCATTCGGCAAAGTATTCGCAAAGATATGATAGTTCGTTTCCATTATATTAACCACTCCTTGCTGAAGTGCACGAAAATTTATAACAAATACTCAGTATGGAATCCAACCGACAACCCTCACAGCGCGAATTTGTAAAGGAAGGAGTGATAGCTTCATGGTAAGATCATGTCCTATGCACTTCCCTGTTTGCCTGCCGGGTCTTCATATGACATCCCTTTTGCAGAAATTGATTCTGACACAAGATATTCGCAGGCAACCGGCAGGAGGCAGGACGGAGGGGGTTAATTAGGGAATGAGGGAACTAGAAAATTAGGAAATTAGAGAATTAGGGAATTCGTAGAAGCCGTCCTGTACAGAGGTCAGAGATCGAAGGTCAGAAGTCAGACGACAGCAAGTCAAATGGTTATGAATAGCCACGATGACGAGTTAACGATTTGCCTATTTCCGCAATTGACCAATCGACCATTTGACTAATTTCCTATTTGACTAATTGACTAATTTCCTTGCGAATAATATTTTATCCCGTTTACCGCTCACCGCGCGAAACGCCCTGAGCCTGTCGAAGGGCTTACTGAATTGTTCGCTTGGCCGGATCACGGAACAATGTTTGCCAACCCTATATCTGCGACGAACGTCGCCGTCGCCTGCCACCCAGGATAAGCCCCATAAACCAGCCAAGGGTCATGACACCGGCCCCGTAAAGAAACCAGCGAAGATTACTGGAAGATTGCAGCTTGTCATAAGCTCTCTGCGCCTCTGCCAACCTCGCCGTTAACTCAGGAAGATCAGAAGCGAGCCTATCCTGGGCTTCCTGCAGTCCCGAGTAATTTGCCGCCCCCTTCTTGAGCGCCTCGTACTCCCCTCTAATTCTCTCTAGATCCTGCTTTGTTGAGGCCAACTTTTTCTCGAGTCTGTCATTCTCTTGCTCGAGTTCACTACTACTATTTTCAATTTTGCTTATTTGGTTTTCTAGCCGTGCCTTTTCCTCAGATAACTTTTCGGCAGTGAATTTCCACGGGGGCCTGTCGGTAAGATATCTCTCAAGGGTCCAGCCTGTTCTACCATCAGGCAGACTCACCTCCGCCCAACCATTTTCTACATTGGTTACGGTTACCCTTGTGCCTATTGGCAGTGAGGCGATGATACGATTGCTCACATCAGGCCCGCTTCGCAGGATGGTCTCCAGGGTGGTATCTGACACATAAAGTGTCTTGGCCCAGGTTTTGGCGCTGAACAACCACACAGTCAATAATAGCGCAATGCCAACAAGGCAAATTGATCTTTTCAATGTTCGTCCTTTCTATGCGATCTGCTATCCTCTCACATTTCAATGACGTCACAGACAGCCCTGTCCAATGGCAGAGCCCAATCCCTTGGAGCAAGACCATAACCCCGTAAATCGCATTATGTCAATACAGTGTCTAAAAGAGCTATTGTAATTCTGAAAACCTCTCATAATTCACCGATTTCTATGACGTTGTAGTCGAGCCAAATTATCATTCAGCAGTTTAGCCGGTTTAGCTTGTCTCCACTACTCAATCAAAGTATCGAGTAGTCGGTAGAAACTCGCATAGCGCAAAGAGCATAGCGCATACCGTAAAATTTCGAAATTCGAATTTCTAAATTCGAAATTAAAAATCCGAAATCCGCAATCCGAAATTGCTCCATACTCCATGCACCGTAGGCCCCCACACGACCCTTTGGAAAGTAAATCTTTGTAGGGCAAATCACTGGTATGGAAGTTGCTTCATTAGAAAGCAAGGAAAAGTCTTTCCAGGATAGACCGCAAGAATAAGCACATCGTGAACTGCGTACACACCCCACTTTATGCCGTCACGGCGATATAAATATGGGAGAAGAGAGGGACGAGATGAAACGAAAAAGGAACGGCGAAAGTTCAAAATTGGATACCTTAATCGGGCCGAACACCACGTTAGAGGGATCGATCAAGACTAAAGGAAGTTTGACAGTAGAAGGTCGCATCCGCGGTGAGGTTGAAGCGAAAGGTGAGATTGTAGTGGGTGGAACAGGCAAGATCGAAGCCGATATCTTAGCAGATTCTGTTATGGTGGGTGGTGAAATTGTCGGCGAAATTATTGCTCGTCGCCGACTGGAAATAACCGAGACCGGAAGGGTAACAGGGGATGTCAAGGCGGCCTCAATCACGGTAAAAGAAGGCGGCAAGGTGGATGGCTCTTTCAGAATGAAGGTGGATGACTCCTTCAGAGTGATTGGAGAAACAGCCGAGCTTGACCTGATCCCCTTTGAAGCTGAAAAGGCTTCTTCTTCCTCATGAAACCCTTGGGTGAGATCTACTGCTTGGTCGGGCCAAATTACCCTTCTGCTGAGCCGATTGAGCCAGTTGTGCCGGTTTTTTGCTTTCAGCTATCAGCCCTTCGACAAACTCAGGACAGGTAGCGCATAGCGTAAAATTTCGAAATCCGCAATCCCTAACATTTAGTCAATTAGTCAAATGGTCGATTGGTAAACTAGGAAAATAGGCAAATCGTTAACTCGTCATCGTGGCTATTCATAACCATTTGACTATTCGACGAA
>JAJDNB010000087.1 GCA_022340905.1 Deltaproteobacteria bacterium
CACTTCCCTTGACCAGCGCATCCGGTTTGAGCAGCTTAATCAAAATGAGTGGATCCGGTTCATCGAAGATTGTTACCCAATCGACACAAGCCAATGCCGCCACCACCTCTGCTCTTTGCCCCTCCGGAATAATCGGCCGGGGTGGTCCTTTGATCTGCCGCACCGATCTGTCGCTGTTTACCGCCACCACCAAGCAGTCTCCCTGCTCCCTCGCCTTTTGGAGCAAGCGTACGTATCCAATGTGAATAAGATCAAAACATCCATTCGTAAAAACCACCACTTTTCCTTCTTTGCGGAGTGTATCAACTTTTTCCTTCAAACTATTACGATCTAGAACCTTTTCCGCCGCCTTCAGCATAATTTCTCCGATTTATTTGATATGGGATCTGGGATGTGAGATCTGAGATAATTTTTCCAGCAAAGATAAGGAACTTAAAATTCATATGCTTTATCCCATATCCCACATCTCACATCTCTTCTTGGAAAGTCGTTTGAAAACTGCCATCTCACACCTATTACCACGCCACTGTTCGTGCAACGGTTAGGACCACCACCTCTCTGGAACCCCCATCGTTTAACACCTGTACACACTGATTCACCGTTTCCCCAGTGGTGAACACATCATCTACAAGGAGGATACCTTTATCCTTAATCTTTGCAGGTGTTTTGAGGCTGAATGCACCCTTCACGTTTACTGCCCGTTGGTTTCGGCTCAAACCGATTTGCGGGTCAGTCCAGCGACTCCGCTTTAGGCTGGAATAATCCACAGATACTTTCAGAAGAGAACCTAACCGTCTCGCCAGCAAAGATGATTGGTTAAATCCTCTCTGGCGTAAACGGTTGTGATGGAGGGGTACGGGAACAACCGTATCTATCCGGTGCAGTCGGGTTAACTCCCTGGCGGGACCAATGAGCATTTTGGCCAAAGGCCACACCAGAAAGGTCTGCCCTCCATACTTGAAGCGGTGAATGACCTCTCGGAGGAGTCCCTGATAGATCCCCGCTGCCCGAGCCCGGTCAAAGGGGTGGACAGACTCGAGGCAGTCACTACAGAGATGGCTGGTAATTGCCTCTGCTCCGTAGGGAATGCCGCAGAGAGGACAATAGGGCTCAGAAATTGGAGCTAGATTACTGAAACAAGCAGGGCAAAACGGTTTGTCGGAAGCGAGGGCTCGAGTGCAACCCGCACACGTCGGTGGATAGATCAGGAGAAGTACCTCTTGCCATAACTGAGAAGCAAGGGCCGGCAACCGTTCCCACAGGATCTTTAAATCAAACCTTGCAATCGTGGGTGATCGTTTATCAGGGTGCATGAATCAGCCAATCCCAACTAGTCACTAGATGCAGGGCGACGACGGGGCGAAACGGGGGCACGGAACTCTCGGCTAGCAGCGGGCAACCGGCAGCTGGCAGGAAAACAAAACCCATACGGAGAATTCTTTTTGTATGCCTTGAGCTGACCGCTGCCAGCTGTCTGCTGTCAGCTGGCTCCTGACTCCATGCCCTCTGCTCTATGCGCTTTGCGCTTTACATATGTTCCTCTATGGCAGCGCCGAACTCGGAGCATTTGACCTCCTTCGCCTCTTCCATTTGTCTGGCCAGATCGTAGGTTACAATCCCGTCCTGAATGGTCGCTTCCAGGGCAGTGCGAATGAGATCGCCCACCTCTTTCCACCCCAAAAAATCAAACATCATGGCACCGGAGAGAATGAGCGAGCTCGGGTTCACCTTGTCTTGGCCAGCATATTTGGGGGCGGTTCCGTGGGTGGCTTCAAAGACTGCGGCTTCATCTCCAATATTGGCTCCCGGAGCCATTCCTAAACCCCCTACCTGAGCCGCCAAAGCATCGGAAAGATAGTCACCGTTCAAGTTTGGCATTGCCAGCACGCCATACTCTTCGGGCCTCAGGAGTATCTGCTGGAACATCATGTCGGCGATGCGATCTTTGATGACCACCTTGTCCATTGGCTGCTTGCCCCCATGCTTTTCGTACACTTCAGCCTCAGAGACTATCTGATCCGGGAATTCCGCTGCAGCCAACTCGTAGCCCCATTGGCGGAAAGCGCCTTCGGTGTACTTCATGATATTTCCCTTGTGCACCAAGGTGACGCTCCGGTAACCCTGATCGAGGGCATATCGAATGGCTCGTCTCACCAGCCTCTGACTTGCATAGCGACTCATAGGTTTGATTCCAATGGCCGATTCCGGCCGAATCTCCTTATTCAGGTGTTCCCTGATGTAATCAGCCAAACGGTTGGCCTCGGGTGAACCCGCTGACCACTCTATCCCTGCATAAACGTCTTCCGTGTTTTCTCGAAAAACCACCATGTCCACTTTTTCCGGGAAACGCACGGGCGCAGGAACACCCTGGTAGTAACGTACCGGCCGCACACAGGCATAGAGGTCAAGGACTTGTCTGAGGGTGACATTCAAACTTCTTATGCCACCGCCCACTGGAGTAGTGAGTGGTCCTTTTATCCCCACCACGTTTTCCCGCAGCAACTGTAACGTCTGCTCCGGCAACCATTGGCCGGTCTCTTCGAAAGCAATTTCACCCGCCAGTCCTTTCTGCCAATGAACCCGTCTTTGACCCCCATATGCCTTGGCTACCGCAGAGTCAAACACTTTGACGGCGGCCCGCGAAATATCCGGGCCAATTCCGTCCCCTTCAATGAAGATCAGACGGGGATCCTCAGGGACAGTTAGCGTTCCGTCATCTTGGAGAGTAATGCTTTCACCCTTTTGAGATACATTCTCTGTAGTCATGATTTAGCCCTCAACTTTCCAACTCACTTAATGGCGCGCAACCATAAGGTCAGCGAAAAAAGAGTAGTCAGAATTCAGGAGCCAGAACCCAGGAGAATGAACTAAACGCCATGGGAAGGTTGGAGTCCTGGAATGATGGAGTGTTGGGTCAAATGAGACTAAAAACTCTTCAGAGCTCTTGTAGCCTTCGTATCGTTTTTCCCATTATTCCATTCTTCCATTATTCCGTCTCTCCCGGCTGGCTACTGACTTCTATCTCCTGGCTTCCAAAACTATGCTCTATTACTGCCCTTTTCTTCGCAAAAGAATCGCTCGCCACTCATCCATGGCCCAGCTATCTACAGGTTCAAAATAATAAGCCTGGAATGATTTGACAACCTCTTCCATCTCTTCGTTCACTAAACCCGAAAGCACAAGCCACCCATGGAGCGAAACGGAGCGTGACAGGCTGGCGGCCATTTGCTGTATAATGAGCGCAGTAAGGTTGGCGATCACCAAATCGTACGTTTCCTTCAGCAGGTGAAGAGGAAGATTACTTACCGCCATAATTCCCTCCACCCCATTTCTGCGCAGATTTGCCTCAGCCGTCTTGAGGACCTCAGGATCGATGTCCAGGCCTAAAACTCGTCTCGCCCCTAGGCGTGCAGCGGCAATGCCCAAAATGCCGCTCCCTGTGCCAACATCCAGGACAGAAGCAATTGAAGCAATCCTTTTCCCAGGGGACCCACTCAGAATGAGCTCCAGTATTTTGAGGCAGAGAGCGGTGCTCGGATGTTTGCCGGTTCCAAAGGCTCGCCCAGGATCAATCTCTATTATCACCTGCCTGGGTTGTGGCTCAAGAGGTTCCCAGCTGGGCTTGATTACAATTTTTTCACCGATGACCAACGGCCTGAAGAAGGATTTCCAGGTCTCGGACCAGTCTTCATCTGGCAGAATTTTTTGCGTCACCTTTAGCTCCGGCAAGGTGGGATGCAACTCCTGTAAACCTCGGTAATAATGGTCTAATTGTTGGAGGCAGGCCTCCGCTTCCTGGCCCTCGCGGCAGAAGGCCGTGATCCATTCTCCTTCGAGTTGGACACCGCGCTCCGTTTGTTCCACCAGAAAATTAGCCAGTGGTTCTTGAACGGCCGGTGGGGACCAGACAGACAAACAGACCCATTTTATTTCGCAGTTGTCATGTATCATTTATAATTGGTCATTGGTCATTTCTTATTTCACATTTTTCATTTGTCCTTTCACCCCTCTCCCTTGCAAAGTTATTAAGTGGTGGGATGAATTATTCCACTCAATGTGCAGCCATAAATAAGAGATCAGGAATGCGAAATGAGAGATAGTAAATGAGAAATGCGAAATGAAACGCGCCATTCGACCCGACTAAGCAACCGTCCTGGTTTCAGACCTTTGGGCTGACAGCATCCTTATTCTTTGAATGCCCACCACCGCACCATAGATGGCAATACCAAGAGGGTAGAAATAATACTTCATGGTTTGATCCACATGGAAGAGGGTAGCAACGCCGCCCGGGTGAAAAAGGATAAACCATGCTGCCAGAAAAAAAGGAATGTCATACAACTTGTTTTTGACCAAACACCAGCCCTGGGCAAAACACTCAAATGCCGACATGCCAATGAGTGCCATAACGAAGATGAGTATGGCCTGAGGCCAGTTATTGATGTTGTGGAGGATCAATTCAGGATTGAAGACAAACATGAAGGCAATACAAGAAGTTCGGATATCGTACATAAAGCCCTGAATACCGGTGGGAATCGGATCAGACTCCGCTATGGCCGCCGCGGCATAAGCCGCCAGACCTACTGGTGGCGTATCGTCAGCCAGGATGCCGAAATAAAAACAAAAGAGGTGGGCGGCCATGAGAGGGATGATGAAGCCATAAAGAGAACCAACATTGACAATGATCGGAGCCGTCAACGATGCCATGACGATATAGGTGGCAGTAGTGGGAAGGCCCATGCCAATTATGAGGCTGGCTAGAGCGGTGATGAACAGCAGGAGAAAGATATTCCCCCCGGAGAGAACCTCTACCACATACGCTATCATACCCCCCAGCCCCATATTGACCACACCCACTATGATTCCAGCGGAGGCGCACGCCAGGGCCACAGACATCATGTTTTTCGAGCCCTGAATGAAGCCATTCATGATAATTCGAAAACTCTCTGTTATGCCTGATCCAACTCCCTTCTTGTCAGAGATGGCCTTTCGTATTTCCTGATAGAAAATCACCACAAACAAAAGTAGTATTGATCTGAATGCAGCAAGTTCCGGAGAATGTCTGAGATACACCAGTTCCCACAGCAGGACACCCAGAGGAATCAGATAATGGACACCTTTTTTCAGTGTGGCGGTAAAGCTGGGGATATCCTCTGGAGGAAGTCCTTCAATGCCCAACTTGGATGCCTCCAAATGAGCAATGCAAAAAAGACCAAAATAGGAAGCGAAAGCGGGAATGGCTGCTGCCTTTACCACCTCTATGTATGGCACGTTTACATACTCGGCGATGATAAAGGCAGCCGCCCCCATTATGGGAGGCATCAACTGCCCGTCGGTGCTGGCGGCAACCTCCACGGCTGCTGCTTTCTTGGGCGGGTAACCGATCTTTTTCATCAGGGGGATGGTAAAAGGACCGGTGGTAACAATGTTAGCAATGCTGGAGCCGGAAACGAGCCCGGTGGCACCGCTCGCCACAATGGCGGCCTTTGCCGCTCCCCCCTTGAATCTCCCAAGAAAGGAGAGAGCAAGGTTGGTAAAAAACCTCCCTGCACCCGCCTTGTCCAGCAAGGCACCCAACAAGACAAAAAGATAGACGATAGCCGAGGATACTCCGAGAGGAATGCCGTATATTCCTTCGGTTGAGAGGGTGATGTTGCTCAGGTATTTGCTCAGTGAGACTCCTTTGAATGCCAAAACTGACGGCATGTATGGACCAAGAAAAGCATAGAGGGTAAAGGCCACGGCAATGACGGACAGGGCCGGCCCGATAATTCTGCGGGTGGCTTCTAGGAGCAGGATGACCAGGATGCTTCCGGAAATCAGGTCAAGGGTGGTGGGCGATCCGGCCCGCATGGCGATTGCTTCGTAGAAAATGGCAAGGTACAAAGCCGTGAAGGCCCCCAGCGCCGCAAAGGCATAATCCACGACCGGTATACGGTCTTGAACCGAAAGATAGCCGAGGTATTTTCTCGGCTGTTTCAGGGCCGGCATGAGAAGGAAGAGAAGTGAGATGGCAAATGCAAGATGTATAGCCCTTTCTTCAGTGCTATCAATTACCAGCACGCTCGGAAGTGCCAGTTGATAGAGCGCCCAGGCAATAGCAATTATAGAGACCAGTATATTTTCGAAGGGGCGTAAGGTGCGAACATCACCCGTTTCTTCCTTGAGCAGCTCCTCTGCAGTTTTCAGCCCCTCTTTTATTCCGAGCTTTTGCAGCATCCCTAAACCTTTTGTCGGTGTTGAAGTCTTCGGTGGGCTTTGCAACAATAATTTCCAGGATTATTTTAACCCGGATTTTTCATGAATTGCTGTAGCGAGACCACGAAGATGGGCGTACCACCTGACAACCGTCCCGCGGTGCCGCGGGATTGGTCCCGAGGCGTACCTGAACGGTACGTCGCAGGGGACGACACCCGAGGACGTCAGGAAGGATGGCGATATTATTCGCGCTCGCTGCGCTCCGCTCAGTCCCGCAAGCGGGTTCCCAGTTTCGTGGTCGCAGTAGGTGATTCATGAGAGATCCGGGTTAAGGGTCCAACATCCAGGTATGGCTCCTGAGCTAGGACTTGGCGACATGCTATCTTTTTCGATATGAAACGACGGTCACCGGTGAATGCCGGAACATCTTCTCAGCCACCGAACCCACTAACAGATGTTCAATGTTGCTCCGCCCTTTGGCTCCCATGACGACCATATCGACCTTCTCTTCTTTGGTAACTCTTAGAAGTTCTTCAAAGGGGTGGCCGACCTTTAGGATGACTTTTAGTTTATCTCTGGGAAAACCGGAATCGGCTATCATCTTGTCGATTTCTGCCCGCCGCTCTTCCTTCACACCTTTCACGTAATCCTCGGCGCTTATTGAGTACCCCATGGATTGAATGTTACCGATAGCCTGCACATCTTTGATGTTAATGACGTTGGCCACCACCAGCTCTGCCTGCAATTGCCCGGCTAATCGGGTGGCGTAGGCAAAAGTTCCTAGGCAGTACTCTGAAAAGCAGATGGCAACAAGTATTTTGTTCACTTCCGGCATGATCTCTCCTCGCGCTTAAGCCAGTTGAGTCCGTTGAGCCAGTTAGCCGCTCGAGAATAATAATCCAGAAACCAACTTTCTCAACTGGCCAAACTGACTTACTTCCCCTTTTCCAAATCTCGAACCGGCAAGGCCCGATATGCTTTAAAATGTCGCATAAGGTCAGTGTAGGCATATCCCCGATGAAAGTTAAAAAGTCTAGAGCTTATGGTCCTGACCTTTATTTGTCTTTCCCTCAATGTGTAGTCTATGGTCATGGGCTCTGAGGCCCACACCCAGCCGCAACTCAACCTGATATCAGGGACTATCTTGACCTTCTGGCCGCAATCGGTCTCATATCCTTCGTAGTCTTTATCCCGAAGGTACAGAGTTTTTAATTCTTCGATGGTGGGCATCCGCCAGTTGTCGTAACGAGCGGGTATCAGATAAGGGAATGTCCACCTGCAATACTTCTCCGCATCCCGCCAATCAATGTCTCCCTGGTTATCAGTTTTGGCCCACATGACCCCCAATTGGTGGTCCGTCACCGTCCCATCACCGTTATCGGTAAATCGCTCACCAGCTGAGGCAAAAGAAACGATACATAAAAAAAACAATCCCAAAAAAGCGACGCAGGAACCTTGAAGCCTTACCATTTTTCCTCTCATTTAAAGCCCTCCAATCAACCTCACGACTCTTTTCGCGGAGCGGCTGGAATGCCCGAACCACAGACGTTATAAAGTTAATAGAGAAGCGCAAATTTCAGACTGTTGATAGCAGATCACTCTCTGCGAAATCCTGATTTGTTCTGATGTCTAAATCTGCAATCATAAATCTAAAATCTCAAATATCTTTCTGTGGTCT
>JAJDNB010000092.1 GCA_022340905.1 Deltaproteobacteria bacterium
TTCTGGTAAAAAGGTCTTTATTGCTATGGAAATTGCGGTTCATATCAACGTTATTTTCAGAGACCCTTCTTTGATATTTGAAACCGTAGGGATTGATAGCGTGAATAAGAAGCACTCCCATGTTTTGTAATACCGCGCCATCCAAAACCTTGGTCATGAAATATTGTTGAACCGCACTGCCGGTGAAACCCTCCATTCCATGCACACCGGAAGTCATGATGAGCAATTTCTTGGCTTCATTCTGGGGCGGAACATAAACTGCATCGATGGTTAGATCAGAATCCACCTTACTCTTCACGATACATTTAGATATTTCAACATCGCTGAACTCTCTCTGAAGTGAGGCTGCGAGCCTTCTGAACCGTTCTCGATTCTCATCGTATGATTCATGGAAAAAGCTGAGCATTGAGGGGTCCACTTCACCCTTGTCCGCTATCTTTCGATTTACAGCAAAACTCAAAGCCAAAAATCCGAGAACAAAGAAGTTCAGAGTGGTCAGCAGTATTGATTTGACAGATCTTTTCATGTTCTCACCTCTCCATACTCAAGAAATGGTGACACCTTTCAGCTAAAATCGGGAAAGTCCCAGGCGATCTCACCACAGCCGTCACAATTGCCCATTCGACGATATCAGCAGAGTTAACTTCAAGTGTACTCAGCGCGCTGAATCGGCGTAACCTACGTCGGTGGCAGTGAGTTCCGGAAGATCGTGCTCGTGGCTGGCACTTTTTGCTTCGGGTCCAGTTATCGCTGAGTTGAAGTACACCCACCATACCTTGTCGATTATCCAATATGCCAAACGGGCCATCGTGCCTTCCGGCTTCCGTCCTTCTATTACTGTATCGAAGTACCAGGCCCAATACCTGCTGTAGACCCAATCGGCCAAATAGCCCATAGCAAAATATCCGATCAAAAACCAAATGGAGTTGCTTTCGCTAATCATTGTCTTTTCCCCCTAAAGATATTGATCTTACTAGTCTATTGTCTTTACTTCGGTGTTGGCCTAAACAGCAGAGCCTGTGCCAAAAAGACAAATATTAAGATAAGCTATTGTTTATTCAATACATATTCGTTTAAGGGTAGTGGCGCGAGAAATGTTCACCTGAAAATTGATGTACATTTAATGTACTAATCATGTACAATATATGTTATTAAGAAGGGGAAAATCAGGAGGGAAATATGAAAGCCAGTGCCAGCCTTGATAGGGAAGATCGGAACTTCTTTACCCTGGTCAGTCGGGCCATTCTGACCAACCCGTTCCTTGAAGAACGGGCCAATGTTCTGGCGAAAACAGTTCCCAGCTTTACCCCCGAGAGTAAGAGACCAGAATTAAGACTTCTTGCGATCTTGCCAGCCTTAAATGAGCGAATAGGACAGCTGGAACAAAAGGGGCTCAGTCGGATAAAACATTTCCACAAAGTAGATCGACAGCTGCTGAGAGACTCCTTTCTCCTGCAGGTATATCTCCAATTTCTGAATAAATTTGATGAACTGATTCGAAATCAGTTGAGTCTAGGCGAAACTCCAGCCGAGGTACCTTTTGCTCAACAGGTCATTGCTCAGCTCAAGGCACGAGGCTTCTTGGATCATGAGTGTTTTCGCTACTTGGCCCTCTTCTATCAGCTGCGGCGCTCCTATTACTTCATCTCGCAGGCACTTGTGGGCGAAAGTCCTTCCATGAGAATGTTGCGGCTTTCTTTATGGAATAGTGTTTTTACGAGTGATGTTCGCACCTATGACCAGCATTTGTGGAATCGCATGGAGGATTTCTCCACCATACTACTTGGTGAAACAGGGACGGGCAAGGGATCGGCCGCAGCTGCCATCGGCCGTTCTGGTTTTATCCCCTTTGATCGGAAAAAGGGAAGGTTTACTGAAAACTTCACCGAGACCTTCATTGCCATCAATCTCTCACAATACCCGGAGAGCTTGATCGAATCCGAGTTGTTCGGACACCGGAAAGGGGCATTCACAGGAGCAGTGGAGCACCACAAAGGTTTGTTCGAACGTTGCAGCGCTCACGGCTCGCTTTTTCTGGATGAAATCGGCGACATCTCCATTACTGTTCAGATCAAACTGCTACAGATTCTGCAGGAACGCATCTTTACTCCAGTGGGGAGTCGCAGCCAAAAGCGTTTTGCGGGCAGGGTTATTGCCGCCACCAATCAGCCGATTACCGAATTGCGTAAAGAGGGTAATTTTCGAGACGATTTTTTCTACCGTCTCTGTTCCGACGTCATCACTGTTCCCACACTGCGTCAACGCATAGAAGAATCACCTTCGGAGCTAGAGCAAATGGTGACCTTGTTGGTTACCCGTATGACCGACCAGGAAAGCTCGAAGTTGACGGACATGATTTTGACGACCCTAAAGAGGGATCTACCACCAGATTATACCTGGCCAGGAAACGTACGGGAGCTTGAGCAGGCCGTGAGGCGTATTCTTCTAACCGGGCATTATTATGGTGATGTGATGGTGACAAGAGCGAATTTGGAAGAGGAATTTATCCAAAAAATTCAGACGGGAGCCCTCGAGGCCAGAGAACTGTTAAGTCAGTACTGCACTTTTCTCTACCAGCGGTTTGGTACCTATCAAGAAGTGGCCCGTCGTACAGCATTGGATCGAAGGACGGTGAAGAAATATCTTCAAGATATGAGGTAGGGCCATGTGTTTAGGATAAACGTGTCCGCAGAGGACTTAATCGGAGGGAAACAAAGTATGGATTAAAGTAGAGACTGTCGAAAAACCCTAAAAACCTCGATTTTCCGACTAATCATGATTTGTAAGTAGTTGATTTTACTAGATGCGGAAATGACAAAAATGTGCACTTAGGACTTTTTCGACAGTCTCGTATGTAATTCGCATTGCACGAGTCTGAATGAAACATGAAAATACGGAGCTGGAGCTCCGCATGTTCTTCGAAAAATGAATAGTTGAAGAAAAAACTTCTGTTGACTTTTGGCCCTAACTAAAGCCCTTATCTATCTAGACAACATCGAAAAGTTGCTATTTCTGTACCAGTGGTTAAACCACCCCCTAGGAATGTGCAATCTTCATATGTTGTAATTGTCATAAATGCATTATCTCCACTGAGAATCGCCACATCATCAGTCCATTCAAACGAGTCCTGTTTGTTACTATCTATGATATTCTCCTGGCAGGCAGCAACCCACTCACCGACAGTGCATAATCTGGCGTTACTCATTATGCAGGTACTATTAGCCTCAAACCAAGTAAAATTCTTACCCTTATCCAATATCTCGATACAAACTTTGTCGTTTAATACAACAAAACCATCGGGGCAGTCCGCTGGTGCACCTCCACCATCAACAGGAGCGCATTCCCATTCGTCTAAGTACCCATTGAATTTAGCAACTTCACCATCATCACAATCAAGGACGCCTAATGTATCGTCGTCAGGCATGCACACCCATTCGGAACCATTAAACTTGGCTATTTCGCCACTGATGCAACTGAGTCCATCCAATGTATCTGTGTTGTCGTCAGGGGCACAGGTCCATTTCGAGCCGTCAAACTTCGCGATCTTACCTGAGGCACAATCTAGCTTGCCGGTTCTATCTCCTCTGTGGTGTGAAGGCTTATAATTGTAATGTGAAGACTTATAATGAGACTTGCCGATCTTGTTTGTTTTATTGCCTGCAAGTGTAGGTTTCGGGATCAAGGGAATGAGAAAGGCAGCTAATATAAGGATTACTTTACCTTTTCTGGCTATTGACATTTTCTTACCTCCTTTTGAATGTTCCATATTTTTGGACTGAAATTAGGTACTAAACAACTTTTCATAAAAGCCTCCTTTTGTGTTCTTGACCTCCCAACAGAACCGGTAGAGTTCTATAGGGAGCCTTTCCAGCGATTGTAATGACGTATTCCTCCGAGCCCTTAAAAATGGCACCTTTGGGAAACTCCCCCGCATGACTCGCTGTAGTCTCTAGCAGATGAGGTAAAAAAGTCAGGAAGAACTATCGGTATGATCTAGTGCCCCTGCGTCATTAGAGCTGATTTCGTAGTATTTATATGTAAGGTAATAGGTGACTATTTGTCAAGTAATATAAAAAATTGTTGAATTTATACGCTGCGAAAATGACTGAATCGACTATTAATCTTTATAACTAATGTTAATTATATTCAAATTATTACATTAAAGTTGATAAATAATGTTTACTTTGAAAAAATCATAGTCTGGTTCTCTACTAACTTGCCAACATAAAAACCTAATATAATTAATAGTTGCAATACTCTAGGAGGTTATTGGGACCTTAACTCCGCAACTCTGAACCAACCCACGGGCAATCGGAGAGACAATGAGGTGGTTAGCATGGATGTGCGATAGCAAACTTTGTATCTTACCTCTTAATTCACATTTCCCCAAGATTGCACGGACACAATATGTTGAGAAAAAGAAAGCGGAGTCAAGAACTCCGCATTGTTTTGTTTAAATCAAGAGATGGGCCGGTTATGTTGGCGTCTCAACTAGCGCTAGCATCACAAGTGTAAATGCATTAGAACATGATGGTAGATACGCGCCCGCTTTGTGGTTCGCGGACGGATGGCTGCTTGACGCTCGGACACCCTTGGGCATTCGGGACTGGAGCATGCTAATCCTACGGTGGACTAGGACTGTATTCCGGCACCGCATTGTTGCATACTATGCTATTGCTCTCCCACCGGTTGGTGGAGTCGCTCTGCCCTGTATTCTCCTCAACGTTCTCATCCCACAAATCACGTTCATGTGCTACGCACTGGGCATTGTCGGCTCCGACGCAACCAAGATTGCATCGGGCACGGTTGTATTTGATCTTATTATTTCTGGAATCATGTGCGGCATCGATCCTCACTTCGCACGTCGCCACTTTCAAACCCGCCACCAAGCATAGTGCCCTGTCATCGTTTGTCCCTCTATGGTATGCTACTTCAGCCCTCGGACAATGGGGGAGAAAGGGAGATGAGGAAATGAGACTCAGAGTTACTGCTGCAATGGTGACTATCCTCGTGGTTCTTTTCGCGGGGAAAGTGTCCGCGTGGGAAGGAGAGAGTGGTAATGAGCTTTATGAACTTCTTGTTTCTAAAAGTCCCTACAGTCGGTTCGTGGCAGAGGGCTATATTCTTGGAGTCATAGACACTACGCATACTCTCAACAGAATCTGGCGCCTACCTGTCCAGTGGACCATACCAGAGAAGGCTACGAAGAGACAAGTATTCGACGCGGTTACCAAGTACCTGAAAGAGAATCCTGAAGAAAGGAGTGAAACTGCATACGTCTTAGTCAACAAGGCTCTCGGCAAGGCATTCCCACCTTAGAAATGAAGTCCGGTGAGGGCTAGAGATTTCAATATGATTTCTTGTGCGACCCCGGGTCGCAATGACTCATATTCATTTTTTCCTTTGAAGCGTTAATTGTTAGATTACCAAGGTTGGAAGTAAAGGAGATGGAATTATGAAGGAGGCTTCCATGGACTATCCACGTGTTATTAACATCGTGGGTGCAGGAAATGTTGGAGTGTGGACGGCCTATAGGCTTAGCAAACTCTATGAAGCTAACGGTCTAGCGATCCCAGAAATTCACCTCTTTGACAAAAATCCTGAAGCCGCAATGCAAATCAGCGCGCAGATTGGTGCCCATTTGCAGCCTGATGAAACACTACATGATTTTGAGCATGAACTTCACCGTCTCAATCTACTTTTGACCTACAAAGATGGCGGTCGCCTGCTGGGGTCTCCCAATACTACACTGGAAAAGCGATTAGAAGAATTTGGTAACCGAGGGCTAGAATGGCTGCTCCAATATGTTGCCGCCGATCAGGGGGTGAAAAGACAAGAGTTTGAAGCTCGCTTGGGAAGACAGATCCAAATTGGTACCCGCAGTATGCAGCTTTGGCAAGAACTGATGGGCGAGCTAGATGGACCCGTACCAGACTTCAGGCTGAGGACGAATTTTACGTACGGATATGAAAGCGACGGCGGGGGTATTCTAAAGTTTATGGATAGCAAGCTACCGTCGGATTATGTAACAGAAGGACTTGACATATGTAATGAGAACGGCCTGAATTCGCGCATGGTGCAGTATGATGAGATAAAAGAACTAGCTGATGGCAATTATGGATTAGATGAGGTGAAGGGTGAATTGGCGGGAGGAACATGCCTGCTTCAAGATGGCGGTGCGTTTCAGGCTGAGATTGCGGCCCGTCTTGTACTTGATTATATGGTAAAGAGCAGGGACTTCAAGGTGACGTTCCATTCAGAGACAGAAATTTCCGACATACGCTTCGCCGCAGATGGTAGCATCGAAGCGCTGCTAACTGCGGATAGTTCTGCGGTGGTTGAGGGTGACACCTTTGTGTTTGCGGCGGGCAACATGGTGAAGCTATTTGAAAGATCTCAAATGCGAGATTCCATCCCCATGATGGGAATTTGCGGAGTTACCCAGAATATTGATCCTGGCTTGGAATTTTGGCAAGGCAAAAAAACGCCCCGCAGGCCCATCAAATCAGTAACCGCGGGTGACCTTGGGGGTATTACTAAATGCGTAATTACTCCTGATTTTTTCTATGAACAACATGAACATGGCTCAATTAAACGGGGGAATAACGGAGAGCCTATCGTAAAATCCATGTATATGCGCGTTGGTGGGCAATTTGGTTTTCGAGATTATGGGCTGGAAGACCTTGGGTTTCTCAGGAAGATAGGTGACCTTGACCCGGATCTGGAGGCATTTGCTCAGGAAGCCCTTCGAAGAGAGCTGGAAGTCATGGAAGAGTTATGGCCAGGCATTGTAGATGCTGCCAGAGCACATTATCGCAAGACCCGTGAGATTCCTGACCGCAATGAAGTCACTGATGCAGATATGTTCCAGCAATGGCTCCAGGCACGCCCGGGCAGCCCAGACCACTGTGCTATGGTGGGTCAGTTGGAGAGAAATGTGGATGGTGAACTGTTGGCTGTAGCCAATGGGTGGTCTATTATGGGACGTGGCTCAGGGGGGGTGAGCTTTGTTCAGGCAGATGCAGAGATTCTCTTTCAGCAAATGGCGCTGGGCAAGAAACCTGAGGAGGTTGTACTTGTTAATGGTTCTGGCGAGATAATTCGCGGCGCTGGTGAATCTGCCGACCCACGACGTTTTACAGATCCTAAAGGACTCTTCGTTTATCAAGACAGAAGTGGCAATCAAGTTGCCATCGCCGGAAGCATCCAAACACCTGAAGACAGAGCATATGCCATTGCGCTCATTGCCGCAACTGCAAGGACCGTCAACCCATAGACCGTCAAGCAGAGGGAGGGATTTTGGAATTTGTATTGTGGATTGATGAAGGGTGCAGGGTGGGAGGCAGGGGTCGGAGGTCAGAGATCAGAGGACAGATGACAGCAAGTCAATTAGGAAATTAGAAAATTAGGCAACGAGCTGTTTTACCGTTCACCGTTTACTGTTTACCCTTCACGCTTTGGCGAGTTTACGGTTTGACTATTTGACCATTTGACTAATCGACCAATTGACGAAACCGTGAGCTGCGAGCTGAATTGACCACTTCAACGATTTGAACGACTTGAACGGTTCACCGTTTACCGTTTACTTTTTACTGTTAGCTGCTGACACCTGAAACCCGACACCTTATTTCTGTATCCTGACTAACCGGTTACTGGCTGCTGAATATTTGATTCTTCCATTTCGATTTTGAAAAGACTGACTCATTCCTCTGGAAATAGAAGGTGTTCAGCAGGAACTTTTTCAGTCAGCCAAACACCATTCGTTGAGCAGAAGAACTGAAATCCGAACTCATACATCCTGCCGGCTTGGATGGTTAATACAATTGGCTTTCCATGACGCCGGCCGACCATTATCGCTGTCTGGTGGTCCGGGGATAAGTGCACGTGGTTCCGTTTTCTCGGCACAAGACCTTGCTCTCTGATAGACTCTACGAAACGCGTCGCTGTTCCGTGAAAGAGGAACTCTGGTGGCTTGGACGGAGCAAAATCGAGATCAACTGGAATAGAATGGCCATAGTTGGCCCTAATGCCTTGACGATCCTGACTGAATGAAAACCGGTGCTTGTCGTTGCTGTCCACCACCCGCTGAAGTAAATCTTTGTGTAACGAGAGGCCAGCCTGATTTGCTTTAAGCAACAGCTCATCAATCTTTGCCCACCCGCCTCGGTCGAGTGACAGCCCGATTCTCTCAGGTTTATGGCGAAGCACCAAACTCAGAAACTTACTGATTCTAACGAGCTTTCTATTCAATCCTTCCTCTCACTGCGTACCAACGAAGAAGGCACGGAAACGACCTTCGTCCCAGGCCAGGCCCTCGTCGATCAAAGAGAGAAGCCGCTCTTTGTCATCCGGCATTCGGCCCTCCAGATTTAGATAATTGGTGTAGTGATCGCTGTACAGACGAGTGGAACAGTTGAGGTTGTCCAGGAGTAGTCTGGCTTCCAGAAGAACCTCGTGGGGGGAGAGCACCTTAAAGCGTCTCTCGCGGATCTGGTGAAGGAGAAGGGTGTTGACTTTAGGGACAAACGTACGAAGCCGCACAAAGTCCGGAGCGATGGCGTTTAGCACCTTGGCGGTTTCGAGTGCGTGTGCTTCACTTCGGTCGTTTCCGCCAATACCCAGTATAACGTACTCGCTCAGTTCAATACCTGCTTCCTTGACCCAGAGCCCAGCCTGAATTTGTTCGCTGGCGGTGGTTCCCTTCTTAATTGCTTTAAGGATGTGGTCATCACCGGTTTCCAAGCCCACATGGATCCTTGAGAGGCCGGCCTCGCCGAGTTCCCTCAACTCCTCTGGGCCTTTGCGGTAAATATACCGGGAAGAACCGTACACGGTGATGCGTTCAAGCTGAGGAAAAAGATGATGAGCATATCGGCACACCTCCGCCAGCTGCGCAGTGGGCATGGCAATCGTATTACCTGCAGGGAAGAAGAGGGTCTTTATCCTCCTGCCCTGCAGGCGATGGGCGGTTTCCAAATCTGTCTTGATTTCTGCTGTGGGACGAACCGAATAAGGCGGACCTTTCTTGTACACCATGCAAAAGGTGCACTTGTTGTGGGGACAACCGACGGTTGCTTGAATAAGTAGGCTGTCGGCCTCGCTGGGAGGACGGTAGATGGGACCTACATAACGCATATAAATCTCCTCGAGAAAGTTCCCATATCACAAACGTTAACATACTAAGTGAGTTGATGAAAGAGTAGGCGGGGGTGAGGAGGTCGCACTGAGTTGCGAGAGTGAAGCTGCTTTGATTTAAGTAGTAAAGATGAGACTTCGAGGTTCAAGCTCTAACTAAGAAATAGAATGGCAACATATTAAAATCCTTGACAAAGTATTAAATCAAGCGTAATCTACCCTTGGTTTGAAAGGAGTGCCGCTCCCCCTAAGCAGAGAATCCTTAACTGGACGGTACGTTGACAGAGCTCTATTTCTCCAGAAGGAGGGGTGGAGCCCTTTTGCTTTAAGGGGGATGTGAGATGGCAGAAATGATTCTCTCTCGCAGAACCACGCTCCTGCATGTCCTGATCTGCTTCGTCGTGTTGAGTGGCTGCCAATCTTCCTGGCAGATTGAAGTTAAGAATGCCCAAACGGGGATCCCTTCGCCCTGCGCCCAGATCGAGGCGCACATCGACATGCGTGACCGGATCGAAACCCTTCGCGCGATCGCTCAGGCCTTCGATCTCGGCTGTTACGAAACAGTGGTGACCTATGGCACTCAGGCGCAGACTGACTACCGCTACAAGACCTTTTCGGTGTTGAAGGAGACCAGCAATATCTTCTTGCCCGACGGGACCTTCGTCGATTACGTGTTGGAGAGCTATGAACGCGGGTTTCTCAGCGTCTTGTTGGCCGCCAGCTACTATCATTTAGACAACCCAGAGGCGGCTAAGGTGGAACTCCGACGGCTCGACCACGAAATCTTCACCCCCCTCTATAACTATGGCGAAGACCCGGTTAATCTACTCTTTAGCGCAGTGCTCTGGGAGGTACTGCACGAACCCGAAGAAGCCCGGGTGGACTGGAACCTCCTCAAGGAGCAAGACGATCTGGAGGGAGAGATCCGCACCTTTGCCCGTCAGCGCCTCGTGAGGATGAATGGGAGCGAGGATATCTCCGGGAAGTGGACCATCGCGGCATTAGGGAATTTTCCCGATATTGACTGGGATGTCAGATTCGTCAAAGGTGACAGCGGCTACTTTTCGGTGAAGCCTCGACAAAGCTTTCAGGCACCGTGCGCTTCTGAAAGTGGGATACGAATCTCAACGGCCAGTTGGTTTGATAAGATTGCCGTGCGTCACAGCTATAGTTATCATCCCCTCTTACATGTCCAGAGCTGGCTGCGACTGCCGGTCGGCGTCGTCTACAGCATCACCACCTTTGCCTCAGGCGCGGGTATAGCAGTTGGGGGGTGTTTTCTTGATGCAGCCGGGAACGGTAATGGCTCGCTCTGTGAGCTTGCCATCATAGGAGGGGTGGCATTGATTCAGCAATCGCCTAAAGTTTTACACTTTATGCTGCGTCCCGATCTCCGTCACTGGGACAACGTCCCAGCCAGTTTCGTCTTCACAACGGCACCGAACCTCATGGACGAACCCTGCTTCACGAGCGTACCGAAGCAGGAACAGGGCAACGTGACTACATTCTTAAGGCAGGTGGTTGAACCAAACTAAGTAGTTGATATTGTGTAGTAAAGTTAGAAAAGTAGGCTCTAATATGGCACGATAGGGGGGATTTCCCTACTAATCAATTTCAATGACATCCCCTGCACACAGTTTCCTGATACCAAATGCCTGGTAGAGCCTGGACAGTGCCGGTGGACCAGTACAGTGCATCGGGTAAAGCTGGTCAACCGGGTTTTCCAGGAAATAAGCGATGGTTTTCTCCAATTGCTCCGACTTATCCAGAAGATGAAAACCACCCAAAACAACGTGAATTCTGTCCTGGTTGCACACTTCCTTGGCATACTCGACGATGTTGCAGATACCAGCATGTGAGCACCCGGTTACGATCACCAACCCTTTGGCGGTCCTTATGGCAAGGGCGCTATCATCCATGATGAAATCCGGCCTTTTTTCTTGACCATCCAGATAGAAAAACTTGGTCTCCTTTCCCTCGAAGTCGTTTACTCTCGGTATCTCTCCCAGAAAGTAGATGTGATCGTCAAGCAGGTACGGCTCTTTCGTCAAGAACAGCTCGAAGCGATCAGCCGCCTCTTGCTGGGTAAATCCCACACCGATATATTCTCCTGTAGCCCTGTAACGGTCGGCAAAGATTTGAGGATGAGCTAAGAGCAGTTTTTTTGGTCCCCTTGGCTGAAACGATTTCAGACCGCCGCTGTGGTCCCAGTGTCCGTGACTTAAGATGACGACATCCGTCACCTCCAGATCAATATCCAAAAGTTTGGCGTTGTGCGTGAATATGCTCGTAGCCCCGGTGTCAAAGAGAATTCGTTTGCTTGCCTCCACAAATACTGAGAGTCCATGTTGAGCCAGAAATGTCTTGCCCAAAGAGCTCATACTGGCCTGGTTTTCCACTAGTATGGAAATCTTAACAGATCTTTCCATGCTCCACCTTCTTTTAAACCTACCTCAGTGGCCTTTCTCCGGCAAATCTCCAAGATGTCTCAGGGCTTCCCGGAGGTGGTCCGTAACCTTCTCCATCTCTTCACCGGCAGATCTGAGATGGAGAACGACATCTTTTGAGGCCAAGCCTTCAACACGCTTGACCCACTCAAAAAATTCCTCTGAATGGTCACGGTTGTGCTCAATCCAATGGCTCAGCAAAATACGCAGTTTATCGAGGTCAGTGGCAACACTCATGGCTGCTCCTCAACCAATGAAGGTATGTTTGATCCAAGCAATGCAAAGTGAAAACTTCGACAAGTATACCCGGTCGATTGGATTCTAGTCTATTATGGAGTCCCTTAGACTGAGATTTACTTTGCCCAGGTTGAAGCCTTCGATATCAAGTACCGTACCGTCTTTCAAACCCGGTGGCAGTTTTTGGACCCATTCACTGCCAAAGTCCATGGCTAGTACTTGAGTGCGAGCTGATATCCTGCCTGAGTGGCAGTGAATATGTCCTGAACCGCCTGAGCATCACCAATAATTTCCACCTTGGAGACCAAATTCTGGATTTCCTCATCCGGCCCGGGTGCCGGAAGGAGTCCGAAGGCTAGTATCACGGTCTGGAAAGGCTCCAGGGTTCTTTTCTCTCCGTCGGTTTCTATTTCCACCCCAACAGCACTGAAGGCGTTGACTGCAGTGTGGGGGAGCACAGTAACGTTGGTCAGGCCAGCAATCCTTTTGAGGGCGAGATTTCTTGTAACCATTTCCATATGACTGCCAATGGGATCAGTCCGTTTGGTGGCAACCACTTCATAACCTTCCTGTCCCAGTTCTTCCGCGATCTCTAGGCCGGTCCTGCCAGCACCAATAACAAGAATTCGAGGTCCTAGCACCTCTTTTTCTCTGCGATAGAATTCAAGTGCAGTGAGATACCGCTGATCGGACAAGCCGGGAATTTCAGGTATCGAATCTTGCGCCCCAGTGGCCCAGACGAGAAGATCAGGACTGGTTTCCTTGACAAATCCGACCTCCACCCTTTGTCCAAGAAGGATCGAGACCTGGCTTTCTTCCACTGCCCGCACCAGGGACTCGAGGCTCTCACGCATTGGTTCTTTGCCCGGGGCCTTCCAGGCTAGGGCAAACTGTCCCCCCAGCTGTTGCTCCTTCTCCACAAGGGTCACTCCGTGGCCTCGTTTTGCCAGGTAACGTGCAGCGCTCATTCCTGCAGGTCCTCCGCCGGTCACCAGGACCTTAAGAGGCTGAGGTGTGGGTTTCAGGTCGGGCTGGCCGATTTCGGGGTTGACGTTGCAGCCGAGCCCTTCACCGGTTCGCACCCGGTGTAAACATCCCTGCAGGCAGTATCCGCAATGGATCACTCTCTCGTCCTGATCCTTTTGCCATTTTTCCAGGATCTGTGGATCAGCAATGATGGGGCGGCCCAGCGCCAGCAGATCGGCAAGCCCTTCCTGAGCAAACTGTAAGGCCCTACCTTTCCGGCCCAGTCTTCCTGCGGCGATGATCGGCAGGGAAGAGAGCTGTCGAATCCTGGATACAGCATCCATTTGGGGATTCCCAGGAAGACTCATGTGGTGGAAATACCAAGGAGGGCTGAAGCAAGCACTGCCCATGCCTACATGGATAGCGCTCATTCCGGCCTCCCGGGCGAAGTCCAGTAGGGAAGGCAATTCTTCACGAGGGAGACCATACTCCGGGGACATCTCATCCCCGGAAATTCTCAAAATCAGAGCCATTTCTGCCACACTCCTTCTGACCGCAGAGATTACCTCCCTGACGAAGAGCTGGCGGTCTTGTCCGAAACGATCTTCCCGTTTGTTGATCTTACCATTGAGAAATTGTGATACGAGGTATCCGTGGCCGGCTTGGATTTCCAAGGCATCGAAGCCCGCTTCATCGGCCTTCCTGGAAGCAGATTCGTACCCTGCAAGGATCTCCTGAATCTCCGCCTCAGTCAGCGCTCCGGCTTGCTGGCCGCTGACCGCACAGTTGCAGGGAAATGGTGCCTTAGGATTGGTCCCGGTGGCCTTAGGATTGGCGGCGGCTCCGGCATGGTTGAGGTGCAGGCAGGCCAGACGTCCTTCCCCGTGGATAACCTCGACTATTTTTTTAAGCTCCCGGGTACTGTTTGGGAGATGGACGGAGAGTTGCTTGGGATGTTCCCGCCCCTCGGGTGTAACAGCCACAGGCTCAAGGATAATCAAACCCGGACCATTCCGGGCGATTTGTCGATAAAAGTTCAACTGTCCATCTGTTACTTTACCATGGGGATCGCCGTACGCCGTCTTAATGGGTGGAAAGACGAACCGATTCACAAGCTCCACGCCATCAAGGGAAAAGGGGGTAAACAACCGTTCCATATTATCCATATTACACTCCTTTCTGGAGGTACTGTCACCAGCCAGAACCGGTGGCGCCACTCCTTATAAAATCATCTTGGCTGAGGTTTGATTA
Source organism: Deltaproteobacteria bacterium (assembly GCA_022340905.1). Taxonomy (GTDB): domain Bacteria; phylum Desulfobacterota; class Syntrophobacteria; order BM002; family BM002; genus BM002. The sequence continues at coordinate 14,037 of JAJDNB010000092.1, forward strand.
AGCATAGAAAATGACCTGTTTTTTCAGCCGCACCATTTCAGGTGACTCGGCTTACAAGTCCATACCTCCACCTTTCCGCTTGCCGGTGCGAAGATCTTTCTGGTGTTCCTCCCATATGCCGTATCTACCTCACAGGGCAACAACTGTGCCATGGAAGCATTAGTGTCATAAGTAACTGATTTACTATACTAAATCCTTGGAACTGGCGGATTGGCTAATAAGCGAAAAAGCAATGGAAGTTGCGATACTGCAACCGTAAGAGGGTAGTATCTTTTAGTAGTGGCGATTGAACTATGTTGCAATAATGCAACCCCCGCTGGGAGTGGCTCAAAGCTTAATCTTCAGGGTCCAGATTCAGGACTTCCAAAAGGAAGTGAACCGTCTTCTGAAGCCACATGCCAGACTAGCAATTGTTAAAATAGAGAGGCAAGATACCCCCTTTGTCCCAGCGCTAAAAGGCTAAACCAAGGCACTCCCCCTCATCACAGGTCTTTCCGTTAATGAATGGCGTTAATAGTTTGAACAAGAATGAACAATTTTAAACATAGAAGATTTCCCCGAACGATTCAATTTCTGTGAGTTTATCTTATTTTGAACTGCGATATTAAGTAGTTAAAATAAAAATTTTAAACAGTCTCGGATGGCATCTTCTTTGCTCTCCAACCTGGCCAGGATGATAGGCCTTCAGGCAAGGATTGCCCCAAAGAATTACAATCGCTACAAAAGTCATCATAGTTGTTTTGCTAATCGAGGTATTCCCGATGATGTTTTATCTACTAACCCCATGGAAAGGAGACATATCATGCCGGAGTTCTGCAACCCCTTTACCGTACTGCAACATGAGCGTAAACTCACACATGAGGAACTGGTCCGAGCTATTCGCTTTATGATTGCTGCTGAATACGAAGCAATACAGCTCTATCAGCAAACGGCTGAGAGTACGGACAATGCTCTTGCCAAGGAAGTACTCATCGACATTGCCAACGAAGAAAAGGAGCACGCTGGAGAGTTCCTTCGCTTGCTGAAGGAACTAGACCCTGAGGAAGAGAAATTCTACAAGGAAGGCTATGAAGAAGTGGAGGAGATGATCAAGGAACTCAAAAAGTAAAGTGATAAAACCAGATAAACTCTCTCATTGCCGGAGGAGCCAGAAGCCTTTAGCGCCTGAGGAGAATAGATATGAAATAGAGGCGAATATCTCCAGGATGCTGACTGCAGAAAAGAGAAATGTTCGTCTGTGGCTGTATGTGTGGCGGCTAAGTGAATCATCATAGCACGAAGTCCTCAGAAGACACTCCTCGAACCCAGGATTGTACTTCTCACCTTCTGGATATGACGATTGTATTCAGAAGAAACGGTCGAGTGGAGCTTAAACTATATTGGTTCTGAACAGTTGAAGATTCAGGAGGTTGTCGATGAAAAAGGTGGCTTTGTTTGCATTTAATGGAGATTTAATGTGCTTCATCCATGTACTTCTTAATGGTTTGGACATGGAAGCAAGAGGAGACGAGGTTAGGATCATAGTGGAAGGATCAGCAACGAAACTAATTCCCGAGATGGCAAAGGAAGGCAATCCACTGTTTCAGCTTTACCAGAAGGCAAAGGAGAAGAATCTGATAGATGGCGCGTGCAGAGCCTGCTCGGCGAAAATGGCGGTGAGCTCAGCCGTGGAACGAGAGGGATTGCCTTTCCTCGATGAGATGTCCGGGCATCCCAGTATGGCTCGGTACCTGAAAAAGGGCTTCGAGATTATCAGTTTTTGATGTACATAGTATCCCTGTTTGGCATCTACGCAATCACTGGGAGCCAGCCAAATGGGTTTTTCTTTTGCGCAAAATCCAAAGGGTTAGCTGATGACTAGCCATTGAGATGATGCGTACCCAAAAGCGATAGTGGATGGAGCAAAAATAAATAGGGGCAAACCAATGCTACTATCCTTCCTTATCGCTGTCTTGCCCATTTGAGGTAACTGCCAGAGCAATAGGGACAGCACTTTACCATGACACAATCAGATGTAGATAGGGCCGACTGGTTATCGCGATTACTTGGGGTAACCTTGGCAGGACCTGTGCCCCTGCTGCTTTTACTCGTGGCGCTGGTAGGGGGGGCTGTAGCTTTGGCGATTACGCCGCGGGAGGAAGAGCCGCAGATAGTAGTGCCTGTAGCTGATGTAATCGTAGAAGCGCCTGGTCTTAGCGCCGAACAAGTGGAGCGCCAGATTGCCACACCGCTGGAAAAGATTCTCTATCAAATCGATGGTGTCGAGTACGTGTACTCAATGTCCAGCTCTCAAAGATGTGTGGTGACGGTACGTTTTTATGTAGGTGAGAACCGGGAAGACTCTCTGATCAAGGTCTACAACAAGGTATTTTCAAACACGGACCGCATTCCAGCCGCCGTCAAATCCTGGGTGGTCAAGCCACTAGAGATTGATGATGTGCCAATAGTGGTTGTGGCTCTGTGGAGCGACAGTCCCGACTTGACTAGCGATCATGAGTTGAGACGGCTGGCCGAGGAGATAGAACACGATCTGCAATCCATTGAAAACACCAACAGGGTCGAGGTCACTGGCGGTCGTCCGAGACAGATTCGAGTTGAGTTGGATCCCAATGCTCTGGCGGCACGGCGCACAGCACCCCTTGAGGTGGCCTGGGCGATAGACGTTTCAAGTAAGTTGCTTCCAGCGGGTGAGATTCAGACATTGGACAGAGACCTGATAGTTGAGGCCGGTGACTTCATCCAGAGTGCGGACGAACTGGCTAATCTGGTGATCAATGTAGTTGACGGTGTACCTGTCTATCTCAGGGATGTAGCGCACATTATTGACGGGCCAGCCGAGCCTGCCAGTTACACTTGGATTGGGTTTGGTCCTGCATCCAACCTATCGAAAGAATACCCTGATGTCTATCCGGCTGTGGCCATATCTATAGCCAAAAAAAAAGGTGCCAATGCAGTATGGGTGGCCGAGGAAGTGGAAGGATATTTTTCAAAACTGAAGCGTGAGATCTTTCCGCCTGAGGTGAACTACAGAATCATTCGAAATTACGGGAGAACCGCTGACGAAAAAATAAACAATCTTGTCGCAAGTCTTCTCGTGGCCGTTCTTACTGTAACCATCTTTATTGGCATATTTCTGGGCTGGCGGGCTGCTCTAGTCGTAGGCTTGGCAGTCCCCATTTGTTACGGTATTACACTGGCCCTCGATTTGGTCACGGGTTACACCATCAACCGGGTTACGCTTTTCGCACTCATCCTTGCTTTAGGACTACTTGTGGATGATCCGATAACAGGTGTCGAGAACATCGAGCGATATCTGCGTACCGGGCGCTACCCCCGACGGACAAGCATAATCTTGGCCATTGGAGAGATTCGAACTGCACTGATCATGTCGACTGTGGCTATTATCCTTGCCTTCGCGCCTCTCCATTACATCACCGGGATGATGGGTCCGTACATGGCACCGATGGCATTTAATGTTCCAGTGAGCGTAACGGCAAGCACAGTGGTGGCCTTTCTTGTGACGCCGTGGCTTGCCTATAAACTTCTCAGACCTTCTCAGGAGGCGTCAGAAAAGGACATCGAGGAAACCATGCTGTATAGGATGTATTCATCTTTGTTGAAGCCACTCTTCAGCACTCGACGACGCTCCTGGATATTTCTCGGGATTGTATCGTTTCTTTTTCTTGTCTCCATGGTGTTTCCCCTGTTAAGAGTGGTACCACTTAAGTTATTACCGTACGACAATAAGGATGAGTTTCAATTGGTTATCGACATGCCTGAAGGCACTACACTTGAACGGACGCAGGGTGTAGCGGCCGCTCTTGGCAGATATCTTTCTACGGTTCCTGAGGTGAAGGATTACACGGCCTTCGTTGGAGTGCCATCGCCAATGGACTTCAATGGTATGGTGCGCCACTATTATTTGCGACAGGCAGCTCACTATGCAGATATCCGTGTGACCTTGGCCGAAAGACATCGCAGAAGCCAGCAATCCCACGCAATTTTGTTACGCCTCCGTCGCGATCTTGAAGAGATCGCACAATCCTACGATTGTCGTCTCAAGCTGGTAGAAGTACCACCGGGACCTCCGGTGATTTCTACGGTAACTGTGGAGCTTTTCGGTGGGGAAGTCATACCTTATTCAACTTTGCAGGAGGGTGCGAAGTTGCTTGAGGAAAGGCTCAAGCAGGAGCCTTTCGTTGTGGATGTGGACACATCTGTGGGAGACGATCAGCAAAAACTCATTTTCGTACCAGACAGAGAGAAGGCGGCCCTGTCCGGGATTGGAACGGAGGATATTGCCAGCACTGTTCGCCTGGCTAATCATGGCCTTATCGCGGCGTACCTACAGATACCCAGCGAAGTTAATCCCTTGCCTGTGATCTTGAGACTCCCACTTCAGGTTCGGAGTTCACCCCACATATTGGCGGCTTTGCATGTTAAGGGTAGGCCAGGGATTACTAAGATCCGAGAAAAATCGGGTGTTCGTGATGCACCCCAGCCCATGGTCCCTCTAGGTGAGCTTGGGGACGTTCATATGTCCACCCAGGATAAAGTCATTTATCACAAAAATCTTAAACCTGTGGCCTATGTTTTTGCTGAGGTGGCCGGCAGAGCACCAGCCGAGATCGTCCTCGATGTAGCTAGTGACTTAAATACCAACTCCCCTAAAAGCCAGACTCCACCAGGGCGGCGCACATACTTCAACTCAGGTGGGGGTCTGCCGTGGGCATTGCCGGAAGGTGTGCTAGCAGTGTGGAAGGGTGAAGGAGAATGGAAGATCACCGTTCGGGTGTTTCGCGACCTGGGTATGGCGTTTGGTGTTGCTCTGCTTGGGATTTTTCTAGTCTTGCGCATCCAAACCGGCTTGTCCGCGATCACTGCGATCATAATGATCGCCATACCGCTATCGCTTATAGGCATAATGCCAGGGTTTTGGCTGCTGAACCAACTTGGTATGCGATCAGTCAATGGATTTCCTGATCCGATTCTATTCACTGCTACTGCCATGATTGGCATAATCGCACTGGCTGGAATAGTTATCCGCAATTCTCTTATTCTAGTCGAGTTCATCCACATGTCCCTGCGGGAAGGAAAGGGCCTTACTGATTCTCTACTGCGTGCCGGTGCTGTGCGCATGCGTCCTATTTTTCTCACGGCGGGCACGACCATGCTTGGAAATCTGGTGATTACTCTCGATCCCATCTTTAGCGGATTGGCCTGGGCGATCATTTTTGGCCTTGCTGCATCGACGGTGTTCACTCTATTGGTTATTCCGGTGCTCTACAGTCTAGTATACTCCAATAAACCTGGCCACGGGCTGCCTGTTAGCCCGGATGTTTCATGAATGGCTTACTGCGACCACGGATATGGACTCCCTTCCGGGCGTCCTCGGGTGTCGAACCCTGCGACGTACCGTTCAGGTACGCCTCGGGTCGCACCCCCTCTGATTGCCCGGTGGCAAGCCCATCTCCATGGTCTCGCCACTGCAATTCATGAAACATCCTGGCTAGAGGGGAGATAGAAGGGTGAAAGGAATTCATAAGGTAGCGGCAATAGTCTTAGCGCTTGCTGTTCTGGGTGGCGTAATGGCTTATCTGTCAGGATTCTTTAAGCCGAAGATAGATAATAATTTCGCCGGCGTCGTGTCTTCTGACTATGAAGGGCGAGTGGTTACCGTTGAAATCATTAGGCAACCTCTAGTAGAGCAGGCTGCAGGAACCATCCAGGCGAAGGTGGAAACGGTAATATCTCCTCTAATTACCGCTACCATCTCATCCATTAAGGTTCGTGCCGGTGATGATGTGAAGCAAGGTGACGTGCTCGTTGAGCTAGATTCTCGAGAACTGAAGGCCAGGGCTGATCAGGCCCATCAGGCAGTAATCGCTGCGGAAGCCAAGTTGGCGAAAGTGGAAGGGGACTTCAACAGAATACAGCAGCTATTTAAGACTGACGCCGTGGCCAAGGCTGCGCTGGATCGGACTGAAGAAATACTTCGCACTGCAAGGGCTGAGCTCTCGCGTGCGCGGCGTCGAGAAGATGAGGCAAAGACCGCCCTTGGCCATAGCACTCTGGCGGCTCCGATTTCAGGCCGTGTGGTGGAGCGCTACGCTGACCCTGGCGACACCGCCCGTCAGGGTGAACCGCTGCTGCGCATGTATGGACCAGATATTTTCCGGCTTGAAGCCAGTGTTAGAGAGTCTGTGGCATCAAAACTTGTTAAAGGTCAGAGCCTTACCGTAAAGGTAGATGCCTTAGACAAGGAGTTTAAAGCCTCGGTCGACGAGATCGTTCCTTTTGCCGATCCTGGCTCTCGCTCGTTTATTGTCAAAGCAAGACTAATTGATAGCTCTGGTTTGTATCCCGGTATGTTTGGCAGGCTCTTAGTTCCCATCGGCGAGACCAACAAGATGTATATACCCGCTGACGCCGTGTCTCATGTCGGCCAGCTAGACTTTGTCATTGTGAAGACAGAACAGGGGCCGATTCGTCGGTATGTGCGGTTGGGCGCAAGTGACCAACAAAATCGAGTTGAGGTAATCAGTGGCTTGGCACCCGGCGAAGCTATTTTGACCGCTACCCGATAACATTGCCCATTTTACATAGCTCAATGGTTGAGCTGTCCTTTTGAAACAGGTGAAATATTGTAGGTGTCACTTTCGCTCTGAGAGTCAATAGTTCTGCTATTGATGTGGAGTCTTAACCATCAGAGGATTCTTGCTGCCTCTTTGCATGTCTTCGTCAATGCAACCAATTATTTGAAGTCGGAAGTCTAGTTCCCTCACTGTGTCCAACAACTCCAGACCAGGTCAACAATTAGAGGCTCAGCACTTGTTCGCTAAACCCTAATATTATAAATAAAGTGGCGTTCCCAAGGATACTCCCCGTTTACCCAAGCTTTTCTCTGCGTCTCACAGAACAAGATAATTAGGTTGATTTCTACCCGTCACCAGGACATGGGAAGCCATCGCTGGTCCTCGCAAAGAAGGGTTAAATATAGAAAACCAGATCGTGTGAGTTTATGAGCCAGGGCATGAGTAGGAGTCAATGGCAAACTTGACTCCCTCACCATGGCTGGAAAACTATACTTTTTTACCTATTGCCAGGTGTTAGCTGACCAGCATGGTTGCAAGATGGCAACGGTACTAATGTGTTGATATAATTTTGAAATATTATTTTTATCCCAATGGGTATTGCGGATATTCAGTTTCTTGCCAGTTAAAATAATATCAGGATCAGAAATTATTCTCCTGAAATCAATAGGATACAAAAGGAGAAGTTAAATGGCATAATTGTTGCCATTTTAGATATTGATTCGATAACCCCCTAAGGTGAAGGTTCTCATTCTAGGGGCTTGTTTCAGTAGGCTAGCTGCACACCAATTCAACGTACACGGAGAGTGGCAATGCGATTGGGGGAAACAGGACTGGTCTATGGTGAGATATATCTCAAACACGACACAGGTCCCCACCATCCGGAAAGGCCTGAAAGACTCACTGCTATCATTGAAACTCTTGAAGCTGGGGGGCTTCTCGATAAACTTGTGCGGATAGAGCCTGAGCCTGCAGAAAGGAGTCTCTTGGAACTCTGCCACAAACCCAGATACATAGATGAATTTAAGATGGCAGTGGAGAACTCTGAGCCCTTCTTGCACAGGCCTGAATGCGTCTTGAGCCCCGCAACGTTTGAAGTGGCCCTTTGCGCTGTTGGGGGCGTGCTGAAGGGGATAGACAAGGTGATGGAAGGCAGGGTGAGAAACTGTTTTTGTGCGGTGCGGCCTCCCGGCCATCACGCGGGAAACTATAGGGCTATGGGGTTTTGCTTTTTTAACAATGTGGCCATCGCGGCAAAGTATCTTCAGAAAGAACACGCCATAGAAAAAATTGTAATAATAGATTGGGATGTCCATCACGGCAACGGCACCCAATATATGTTCGACAAGGATCCAACCATATATTTCGTCAGCTTCCATGAAAACCCTTTTTCCTGCTATCCCGGCACAGGAAAGGATTCGGAGACGGGCCATCTTCTAGGGAAAGGATTTACCCAGAACTTCCCCATGCCTGCGGGGGCAGGAGAACAAGAGTATTTAGAAGCCTTTGAAAAGGTTGAGCTGGCGATGAAAAAGTTCAGGCCTCAGTTTGTCCTTGTCTCTGCTGGCTTCGATGCCCATACTGCAGAACCCTCGGCGCATATAGACCTTACTGCCGAAGGGTACGCAGAGCTTACCAGAAGAGTCAAAACCATCGCCGAGGTTCACGCGGGGGGTAGGCTAGTCTCCGTGCTCGAGGGTGGCTACGTTTTGGGGGTCCTAGGAGAGTCGGTTGAGAAACATATACGTGTCCTCTTGGAGGGGTGAAGCTGAATTAAACGTCCGATGGAGCGGAGATGGTTTCTTCCTGATAGGTCTCGTCACCAATAAAAATACGGCTTCACCCTGATAAAACAATTTGACCAAAGATGTCCCGGTTACCTGGTACTTCGCTGAAGGAGTAACCCATGGCCGAAGATAGAAGTAAAATTCTCGTGGCAGTAGATGGATCGGATCAGGCTTTCGAGGCGGCACGTTATGCGAGCCAGTTGTTTTCGCCCAACCGCATCAAAGTGGTTCTTTTCCATGTACTTACTAAAATTCCAGAAAGTTTCTGGGACATTGAGAAGGACCCCACATTGATCCTCAGGGAGGCCACCCTGAGTGACTGGAGAGACCGTCAAAAGAAGAAGATTCAGGAACTCATGGACAGTGCGCGTCAGCTATTTCTGGACCGAGGCGTACTGGGGGACGCGGTAATTACCAAGATTCAGGAAAGGCAGGTGGGTATAGCGAGAGACATAATTCATGAGTCACAACATAATTACAATGCAGTAATTCTTGGGCGCTGGGGTATGAGTCTGCTGAAAGATTTCTTGTGGGGAAGCATCGCCGAAAAGATTATGGGAAGTCTTACTCATCTTCCCCTCTGCGTGGTAGGTGGGAGGCCACCTGTTGGTAAAATACTTGTGGGCTTAGATCCTTCCGAAGGCGCAATGAAAGCCGTAGATTACCTTGGTACCATTTTGGACGGCACGGACTTGGAAGTCACCCTCATTCACGCTGTCAGAGCCCTTGATGAAGAGATATTCCATAACGCTCAAGAATCAATGGAGTCTGTTTTCGAGGAGGCTACCAGCCGTCTGCAGAAGGCTGGCTTGAGTCGCAGCCAAATTACTACCAGGTTGGCGAAGGGAGTACGCAGTCGGGCCGGAGCTATTATTGAAGAAGCTCTGAAGGGCGGATATGGGACCATTATTGTGGGGCGAAGAGGTCTTTCCTACGTAGAAGAGTTCTCCATGGGCCGAGTGAGCAACAAGATCATTCATATGGCTAAGGAACTGGCGATTTGGGTGATAAGCTGGGAAGGTGCAAAACCGAGCTGACAGCATCAGGGAATGTACTGCTTTTGTCTGATGAGTACCATCAGGAAGTTGTAGATTTTTGAGATCTGAACTCCCCACCTCAGCATTGGACGGGCTGAAGGCCAAGCCAGTTTTCTGAGACAAAATTCGTTTTAGCAGACAGGCTGACTGTTCAGATCATGAGTGTTAATAGCCGGTACCATAGCGTTAACATCAGGTCCGCCACCGAAGAAGATATTGAGCGGGTCATCGAAATTGATAGACTCTCATTTTCAGATCCTTGGTGTTACAATTTTTATAAGTCTTCGCTGAAGGATATCTTCTTGGTACTGGAAAAAGGCGGAGAAATCTGTGGCTATCTTGTCGGTTGTGTGTGCGGTGATCTTAAAAAGGCAGTGGTAATAAGAGTTGCGGTACATCCAGATCACAGAGGCGAGGGCTTTGGCAGGAGTCTCATGAGAAGATGTCTAGAGATAATAGTGGAAAGAGATATTGAAGTGGTAGAACTCGATGTTGAACTGGTTAGCAGGGCTGCTATCAAGTTGTATGAGAAATTTGGTTTCAAAATTGCAAATATCCTTGTATTTCCCAGTGATTACCCTGGTGATGAAGAAACCTTCTATGTTATGAGGCTGCGATTACCTAAGCGAGGTGAGAGAGCCGAACAATAAACAGCAGATGCTTATAACCAATAAGCTGCCGAGAGTTATTGGTGTCTACCTATCACGTTTGGCGCGTCTCATTCCTGTGGTGCGCCTTCTCGGCACATCCCAACTCCATGGGGAGTGCTCAGAGGTCAAGTGGCCCTCCTTCAACATTCCGCTTCGAAATTTCCGCAGGACTACGCTGCCAGACCCATTTCCGCTGCATCTTCAGCTAGCAACATTGCTAGTCGAATTGGCACATGTGCAATGGCACTAGTATTTTGGCGAAGATCGAGAACTCCTTTCAAGTCCTCGTAATTGTACCACTTCAACCCCATTCCAATACTGGCGAAATAGACCCGAGCATCCATTCGCTCAACTCTGATATCGTCTATCATGGCTCATCACCCCCATTTATGAGGAGCAGTGTCATAATGCTGCCGGTTCCATGTATAAACTGGCCACCTTCGAAGACTTTGAAACGGTTGCGCTGGCAAGAAGAGGGGTGGCCACCTCGCCGGAAGACATAATGGGGTACGTCCCTTATCGGCTTGCCAATCTCACAGAAGACCGACTCCATGGCGAAATTGGTGTCAAAGAACCGGACTTGGCAGTAGCCCTGACGCTGGTTCTAATAGTATGGGCTTCTCAGCCCGGGAGAGCAGTAATAACGGTCGGGGTTCTCACCATGTCGTGAAGACTTCTCTTGGCGGTTTTGTATCGCTCAAAGTAAATCTGAGCGATCTTGAGCATCAGGTGATATCCCATAGCAGGATCCTTTTCGCACAGCTCAAACAACCTGTCGGCGTCTATTGCCATCACCTCGGTGTCTTCTAAGCAAATGGCTGTTAGCGTATACTCTTGGGGTTTCATAAAGGAGGCGGCACCAAATAACCCCCCAGGCTCGCGGGTCTCAAAGGCAATGCCAATCTCGTCCCCCGGATCAAACCTGCGAAGGCTTACCAGCCCTTTTTTCATGACAAATAGGTGCTTGGCGACGTTACCGCGTTCATATATGTGGCTATCTATCTTGTAGCTCCTTTTTTCCGTGATTTTAGCGATTTCCTCCACCTGTTCATCTGACAATAGATCAAAGACTTTTAAGTATGCCATTTGGCTTGCTTCTACCATGATCATCCTCCATTTTTTAATAGCTATGGGAACTGACTAGAGGAGGTATTTTTGCCAAGACAGCGGGATCTCTATCCGCCTCTTGAATCGAAGCAGTCAGTTCCCCTTTTGGGCTGCGAATTTCTTTCACCCGGGTTCATTTATAACTCCTCTTCCGGCTCGAGTATGGCGTGACACCTGTCGCATTCCTTTGCGGCTATCATTCTCCTAGGTGGAAGTTCTCTTTCCCTTCCAGCATGGATTTCAAAATCTACAACCTCCTGATAGCACTCATCACACAACACTTGTTTCTTAAATATAAATCCCTTTGCCATAATTCCTTCTCCCTTCTGGAATTGGAGTGAGCATTGATGGGCCTTGCGCCGATATTAGTGGCCAAGCCCATTTTTGACCCTGCTCTATTCTCCCCCTTCATACTTGAATGACAGACTTACCCTGACTCGGTAGAAGTCAATTTTTCCATTTTCAATCTTCATATCAAATTCCTTAACCTCGGCGATTCTTAAATCTCTTAGACTTTTGCTCGCTGTTGCCACCGCATTCTTGGCGGCATCCTCCCAAGAAATTTTACTCGTTGCTACCAACTCGATGATTTTGTAAGTACTTATAGTCATGACCCCCTCCTTTCACCCCATAAGGGTATGGTATTGCTTCTTCTCCTTTTTCATCTAACACAAGGTTTTAGCCGTCACCTTTAAACCCTGCTTGCTGAGCGCTTCCCCTGAGTTTGTTGAAGAATTACCCCCCCTGCCTTCTCCTGCTCTCAACAATCGTCCGAAGGAACAAGACCGCTGGAAACCAGGAGAGATTCTCGCCATATGCTCCGACATGAAGTGATTAAATCACCGGGTCGTACTTTCTTCTGAACCCGGGATAGATCTCCGATAGCAGCCCATAGTAAGGCGCAATAGATTTGGGCTTCTGGTAAACCGAGTCTAAACCTAGATTGGACCACTTCTCACAGGTCCAAGCTTTCCAATTATGCCTGGGTGAGTGCATTAAGCACTCCCCATGGAAAGGATAGTCAATTGATCTGCGCCCTTTTCTGTTAATAGGCTTAGGCGAAACTTCGTTCAATATTTCCTCCCTGGTATCTAGTACACGGCCGCGCAGGGTAACCTTATTGTCATTCTCGACGTTAATAGGAAACGGCAACTATTGTGCCACCACCTCTTCTCTTTCTTAACACATTGATATAATTTGATTTGTTTTTATATGAGAACAATTCCAGCGAGAAAAAGGAGAGGTTTTTGGAAGTCATAGCATAGTAAAAACTATATTAAGTAATTATTTCCAATGATTAGGAGCATAGCATATGTGCAACCATCGTAGTCAGGTAGGAGCAGACAGCCTGTTAACCTACCACTAGGCCCCATGGGAGGACACGGAAAGGCGGAGAAACGGCGAGAGGGGACATTCAGATCCCCTCGACCTATCTCTTTGACAAAACCGTCAAAGGGTAAACATTCTTTGTTTTGATTTAGTAAGAAGATGGGCCCCCTGGGAGAGTAGCCATGCTGCAACCCTGAGACCCCTCATAGTACTTCTATCGCTACCGTTTTGCTGGTCCCCTTTCTCGCTGACGAGCCTCAGTCATGCATTCAAACAGGGAATTCATGGAAATCCCCAAGTATTCGTTAATTGGAACAAAGCTGGCACAGCTATTGCGATTCCTGACTCAAAGCGGAGGTTTTGGGCTTGGTCCCAGGGGTACCTCTAGAGAGATTGGACTGAATGAAAAGTCCAGGTTCCCAGTCATACCATCACCGTGAGATCAGAACGGGCCTAGGACGAAAAGGAGAAACAAGAAATGAATCAGTCTGGGCAGATCAAGAAGAAGATCATGGAAATGGTCACTACCGCCGAGAATCAGCGCCAAAGACCTCACTCGGTGGTGAGGACTGTCTCTGACATTTTGGGAGTTCCCATTTTCAGGGTTAAGACAGTGCTGGAGGATCTCCTCAAAGAGCGAAGACTGGTTTTCACCTATCGTGATCCCTGCTCATTTATTGAGATACCGATAAATGACATGTCCAGGGGGTCTCGTCCCATGAAGGTTGTAGTAGATGGCAAGGGGAGTCCCTGGATTTGCGATCACGGTGTAGATCCCACCAAAGACCTGGCAGAACAGGGATGTTGGCAGTTAGGGGAGGATAGGTCTACCGAAAACGATTAGGGAGTACACTAGGAGCCCTGGTACTGTGTTCCAAAAAATGGAGGGACGGCCATGGTTGAGATCGACCTCTGGTCAATGATCAGCGGGGCATCCCTATTAATCAAAATCGTAACTCCTTGCTGCATTGCATAGACTGGTCTCTGGGTTGAAGGGTGACAGATCATTTTTCGTTTCATAACGGATATGCCATGGTGGTTCTAGCGGGCCTAAGGTCTCAAAGCGAGGTCCTCCAAAAGTGGAAATCATATCTATTTCTAACCAGGCTCTGATGATCACGGTCTTTGTGTTCGTCATGATGCTCCTGGTTGATTTTATAGATACGGTCAGTGAGCGACGCTTATCAGCCCTTATGCAGGGAGGCCGCTGGCGGCAATATACATTGGCCTCTTTCCTTGGATCTACGCCCGGGTGCCTGGGTGCATTCATGAACGTCAGTCTCTACGTTCACGGTGTGATTACCTTTGGCGCCATTGTGGGGGGGATGATTGCTACCTCTGGAGACGAAGCTTTTGTCATGTTGGCTCAGTTTCCGGCTACGGCTCTGGTTTTGTTCGGTTTGCTGTTTATCAGTGGGATTTTTTTTGCGTGGTTGAGTGATAAGCTTATTCAACTAATTGGGCTTGTTCCCTGCGAAGCTTGCAGGGCAGTCCATTGCGATCACTGTCTCACTGAGACCCGAAATACCCTGAGCATTGGTGACCTTCTGAAGCCTGGCAATCTTCTGACAAACATTCAATCTTTGTCTTTTGCACGTTTTCTGCTGTTAACTTTGATAGGTTCCTTTTTCCTCCTAGTTGTAACGGGAATGTTGGGTCCAAACTCATGGGGCTGGAAGCGGATCACCTTCATGTGTCTTTCGCTGTGCTCTCTCTACATTGCTTTGGTTGCGTCTGAACACTATCTCCAGGAGCACATCTGGGACCACCTCATCAAAAAGCACCTTTTCCGTGTTTTTCTCTGGAGCTTTGGCGCCCTGTTTATTGTGTATTGGGGGTTGGCTTTTTGGAACTTGGAGGCATTCATTCAGCAAAACTTGGTGTGGGTACTGGTTATAGGGGCGCTCATGGGACTCATTCCAGAGTCAGGCCCGCACCTGGTTTTTGTGATGATGTATGCCCAAGGACTCATACCCTTTTCCGTACTCTTTACCACGTCATTCGTACAGGACGGGCATGGCATGCTGCCGCTCTTGTCCTATAGCATTAAAGATTCCGTGCTCATCAAGATCTTCAATCTTATCTTTGGCCTTGCTGTAGGAGGAACTCTCTATGTTTTAGGGCTATAGCGGAACTAAAGAAAGGCCTCCAGCAAGCCTCCACGTTTAGCTTTTTTAAACTTTTCTATAAGGATTCACCGTAAGAACAGGAACCGGTGATTGCTTCACCACTCGTTCAGCAACACTGCCAAAGAGTATGTGTTCAAGACCTTTTCTCCCGTGAGTACCCATAATTACCAGATCAATGCCTTCGGACCGAACGTAATTCAAGGTCTCTTCGGCAGGGTCTCCCAACATCACCTTAGCCTTACAAGGGACATCTTTGAAGTACTCCTCCATGAATTCTTGCAGCTTTTTTTCCGCTCCTTCTATAACCTCAGTTTCAAACTTATTGACCGAAGGGTGAGGCACATAGATGCTGGTAAAGTGCTGTAGGATGCGAGCCACGAAAAGAAGATGAATTTCTGCATCGAACTTTTCTGCCATCTCAATCACGTAAGGTGCGATTTTA
>JAJDNB010000097.1 GCA_022340905.1 Deltaproteobacteria bacterium
CTATGACCAGAGCAGATGGGTTAACTTCGATTTCAGGATCATAGAGAGGCTCCAACAAACCAACTTTGGCCACGGCCATGCGAATCAGATCCTTGGTTTTTTCCGTGGCTGCTTCAGGGACACCGCTGTGCACCCAGGAACATTGATTGCGGATATTGGCCATCTCGAAGAGGTACTTGTTGATCCCCGCATTGACTACGGTTTCCTGAAAAAGAGGTTCATGGGTCCGGGGAGTACAGGCGGCCACCACCACCCGGTTCAAGTTCTGCTCCTTGATCACTTGAGTCATTTTCTCCTGAGTATCCTGGGAGCAACTGAAAAGATTCTCCTCCACATAGACCACGTCCGGCAGAGTGCGGGCGTATTCGGCTGCCGCCGCCGCATCCACCACCCCGGCTATGTTGGTGCCGCAATGGCAGACAAACACCCCTATGCGGGGAGCTTCGCCCTTCACATCAATCTCTTCGGGTATTTCCTTGGTCCGGGTCAGGGAAAAACGCGATTCCGCCAGGCTGCTCTCAACCGCAGCAGCGCAGGCACTGGACTCGATCACCGATTGAGGAATGTCTTTGGGGCCCTGAAAAGCACCGCAAACAAAGACGCCATTCCTCGAGGTTTGCACCGGATCGAAACTGCTGGCAGCAACAAAATTATACTGATCAAGCTCAATACCCAGCTTGCGGGCAAGGGCTGCTGCCTGAGCCGGCACTCCGAGTCCCACCGACAACACCACCAGGTCAAAACCTTCCTCAACCCTCCTGCCAGCCTCGTCCGTATAGCGGATGAGCAGATTGCCATCTTCACCTGCCGGAGTAATGGCACTGATTTTGGATTTTACGAACCGAACCCCTAGCTCTTCGGCCCGGTTGTAGTACCTCTCAAAATCTTTGCCGTGAGTGCGCATGTCGATATAGAAAATGGCAGTGTCCAGAGGTGTCTTCATGTGCTCCTTGGCCACAATGGCCTCTTTGATGGCATAGGTGCAACAGACCGCAGAACAATAGGGCTGTGCTCCCCCATGCACATCTCTGGAGCCCACACACTGAAGCCAGGCGATCTTTTCAGGTTCCCTGCCGTCTGTCGGCCGCACCAGATGACCACTGTAAGGACCGGTGGCAGAAAGTATCCGTTCAAACTCCAGACTGGTTACCACATTGGCAGAGCGGCCGTAGCCATACACATCACGAACCGCCGGATCGAAAACCTCACAACCGGAAGCAAGCACTATAGCCCCTACATCAACCTTGAGATCTTTTTCTTCATCGGCAAAATTGACAGCATCAGCCGGACAATGCTTCTCACAGGCCTTGCACTTGCCTTTCTTGAAATAAATGCATGCTTCAGAATCAATGGCATATTTGAGCGGAACCGCTTGAGGGTATTTCACATAGATGGCCTTGCGTTTGGCCAGCCCTGCGTCGTATTCGTTCACTACCTTTTTGGGACACTTTTCAGCGCAAAGACCACAGGCAATACACTTGTCAAGATCAACGTAGCGGGGGTGCTGTTTTATCCCCACCTCAAAGTTCCCCGCCTCGCCACTGACACTTTCCACCTCGGATAGGGTCAAGAGCTCGATGTTGAGATGCCGGCCGACCTCGACCAGTTTAGGCGAGATAATTCACATGGAGCAGTCGTTGGTGGGAAAGGTCTTGTCCAACTGGGACATCAAACCGCCTATTGAAGAAGATCTCTCCACCAAATAGACATAATAGCCGGAGTCAGCCAGATCCAGGGCTGCCTGCATTCCTGCTATGCCCCCACCAACCACCATTACTGAACCAACCTTATTTTCTGCCATCTTTCCCTCTTACTTCGACCTGATCGAATCGAGTCTTAATAATATATCAAAGAAATTCTGCCATCAGCCTGAAAACTTTGGCAGACTATTGCCCGTTCTTTCTGAGAGCTGTAACCACCTCGTCATTCCTTGACAACAGATGATGGTTCACGCTTTATTCTGCCGTGGCCTCTGCCACTTCCTCTTCCTCCGGCTCGGGCTCGGGTACAAAATAAAAATCCTCTATGGAGCCCAGGGGCAGTTGGTTCAACCGTAGCCCCAGAGTCTCGCCACTGAGGCCCAAACTCAGCCCTAAGAGCTGGGGATATAAAATTGATGGAAGCTCATTGTTCGTCTTGCGACTCGAAGAAATCATCTTCTGGACGGCATCAAACTGTATCTGACAATAGGTGCATCCAGCGCACAGATAATCGGCCCCAGACTGCCTAGCGTCGGTGAGCTTCCTTACCGTCAAATCCATGGAAAGATCGTCATTTATTCCCAAAAGGGGTGCACCGCAGCATTCCAGCTGAGTCGGCCAGTGAATGCTCGTGGCCCCCGTTACCTCCACCAGGCGGTCAAAAATCGACGGGGCCACGGGATCGTCAAATTCAACGATATCACTCGGCCGCAAAGCGTGACAGCCATAATGAGTGGCAATGTTTAGATTCGCAAAGGGCTTCTCTACCTTTTCCTTGATGGCACCGAGACCTACCTCATGGTAAAGCACCGAAAGAAGATGTTTTACCTCAACCTCACCTTTGTACTCGAGACCCTCCTTAAGCAAAATCGCATTGATCTCCCCGCGCAACTGCTCATCTTCCCCCAAGAGATGGACCGCCTTCTTAAGGTTGCCGAAACAACACTTGCACAGAACCAGAATCTCCAGATCTTTCCTGGCGGCCAAGGCCAAGTTCCTGGCAGCAAAAAGAACCGAGGTCTGCAAGTCAAGGTTTCTCAGGGGATAACCACAACAATTGAACTGGGCGATATCCACCAATCCCACCCCAAGCCTCGATAAAACCGCCCTGGCCGAAGCTTCGTACTGGGTGAGATGGACCGGAATCTGACAGCCGAGAAACAGTGCATATCTCATGGGCTTTGTCCTATCTAGATTTCTTTTACTTGCTCAATGGCTCTATTTTTTAACTCATAGAGCACGTCGGTGACCCGCACTCCCTGGGGACAATGCTCCTGACACTGATAGCAGGTAACACAATCCCAGAGCATGTTGGAGCCAAAAGCCAGATCCTTCAAACCCAAACCACACGAGTGCATAATCTGATGGGGCAAGAGCCCCAAGAGCTCCTGCGGATTCTCAAAATTGGCCACCACCGGACATACGGTAGTGCAGGTCTCACAACCAAAACAGCCGGAAAAAGTGGAGGCCTGATCCGACAGGGCAAGCCCGCTTTTGAACTCACTGTCAGAAGGGGTCAAAAGCAAGGGCGTCTCTACTGCCCTCATCTGCTCACACCGGTCGGCAATGGCCTCCCGGGCCCGGACCAGAGGCTCCCCATAACCGTCTTCAACAAAACGCTCACGGCACAAACCCCGATAGTAGGAAAGAGGCGAGAGGGCCAGCAACTCGGGATAACCTCTGGCAAGAAGGGTCTCCCGGACGTTGAACCACAGATCCTGCAGGTTGATCCCCGCCGGACACACCACGGTGCAACGACGACAATTGGTGCACAGATAAATTCCTTCCTGAATCTCCCGCAGCTGCTGGGCCGTGAGCTCACCACCCGAGGCAAGTGCCTTCACCGAGGCTATCTTCTCCGAGGGCAAAATGTTTGCATTGCCAATCCTGTCAAAGGCCACCCCAACAGAGCAGTGCAAACTACAGGTGCAACAATGCATGCAACCATCCAACTCCATAATCTGCCTTGTGGCTATGTTGGCTGCAGGGGATTTCTCCCTGTCCATCACCGAATTGGTCAGAAGAGTCAAAGGACTGGCAAAGATGTGAAAAAATTTGCTGAAAGGCAGATAGGCCAATCCCAGAAAACAGGCTAGGAAATGAAGGTACCAGAGGATCGTCGGCGCCTGCGCTCGATCCAATCCCAAGGCTATGGGGCTGATGATCTTAGCGGTGGTGTAGCCCAAAAATGCCGACTGAGGCTTGGAGTGACACTGGGCGCAATTAATCTCGTGGGATTCTTTCCCCTCCGCCAAAGTCTCCTCATCAAAGGGCCCTTTGAGATTGGGAGATACCAGAGCAAAGTCCTTT
>JAJDNB010000100.1 GCA_022340905.1 Deltaproteobacteria bacterium
AAGTGTCCATTCAGATGGCACTGAAGGAGACCAAGACAGCAGCTCACCTTCGATCTCTGATGACGGCAGATACGTTGCCTTCGAGTCTCAAGCCGACAACCTTATAGATGGTGACACCAATCTTTTTCCGTTCTCTGACATCTTTGTCCACGATCTCCAGACGGGAGAAACTACCCTGGTGAGTGTGGATTCAAATGGAATCCAAGGAAACGGCGACAACACATCACCCTCGATCTCTGCCGACGGCAGATACGTGGCCTTCACATCTGATGCCACCAACCTGGTGGCGAATGATACCAACGGCAACACAGACATCTTTGTCCACGATCTCCAGACGGGAGCAACCACACGGCTGAGCGTGGATTCAAGCGGAACCGAAGGAAACGGCAACAGTTCAGCACCCGCCATCTCTGCGAATGGCCAGTACGTGACCTTCGAGTCCGATGCCGACAACCTTGTGGGCGGCGATGGAAACGGATTTTTTGATATCTTCGTATACGAAGGGGACCCCTTGCCATCCAATCCCACTCAGTCTCAAGGGAATAATAGTAGCGGAAGCGGTTCGTGCTTCATCGCCACTGCCGCAAGTGACTGGGCGGATTTTTGACCTGCCGCCACTGCCCAGCAATCTTGAATTTAAATTTTTTACTCTTCAGGCTTAATTTTTTTAATAATTTTGGGGATAAAGAGGGAAAAAACAAATAAGCCTACAGAGAAGAACACTTTGAAGGACAGGAGCTCCCCCCAGTTTCCGGAAGCCCAGACATCTTTCAGCGTCCCTATGAAGAAGGTGAAGATAAAAGTGCCCACGATGATGCCTAATCCTGTACCAAAAAAATAATCCCAAAACCGTACCTTGGTGAGACCCATGCCGAAATTCATGGCAGTGAAGGGGAAATAGACAAGCCGCAGATAGAGAGTCGTAGCGAAGCCGTTGCGCTCAATGGCATCGTCATATTTTTTGAGCTTATCTCCGATCAGAGAGGCGGCAAAATCTCTTCCCAGGGTGCGACCAATCCAAAAAGCTCCACTGGCACCGAGCATCGCCCCAAGCCAGACATAGACAAAGCCCCAGTAAGCCCCGAAAATGGCAGCACCCAACCCGGTCAGCAGAGTTCCTGGTAGGAAAAGACAAATACCGGCGGCATAAACAAGAATAAAAACGAGAGGGGCCCACAACCCTGCCGAATCGAGAAAATTGCCCAGCGTTTTGGCGGTGAGATAATCCTTAACTGGAGTGAATTTGACCACATAAATCGCTATTACAATAAAAGCCACAAATATGGATGCTTTTATCACAGCTTTCTTTCTATCTGGCGTCACAGACTCTAATGCATGTTCCATGTTTTCTTCCCGAACTTCCATCCCTGTAGTGTGTCCTTTGTTTTCTCTTTCAGTGCTGATCATTTTCTCTTTGCTTTATTGTCGCAACCATAGCAGATAGATTACCTTACGTCGGGAATAATTAAATAGTCCGAACGTGAAGAACCTCTATTAACTAGCAGCAGACAGCAAAAAAAATATCATTTATCATTGCTCATTACTCATCTAACAATAATCATTTGGAGCCATAACGTACTCAGCAGAAATGAGAAATGACTTTATGCTCCATGCCCTATGCTCTATGCTCCATGTCCCAAGCCTGACGGCATATGCCTCAAACCTCCGCACCCATGACCTAACTGTCTTTAGAGGAAACCACCGCATGTCCACCAAATTCTCGCCGAAGAGCGGCTAGAACTCTATCTCCAAAGGAATCCTCTACCCTAGAACTAAATCTTCTAAAAAGAGAGAGAGCTATAACCGGTGCTGCCACTCCGCTCTCCACAGCCTGCTGCACTGTCCAACGCCCCTCCCCAGAGTCTTCCACGTAGCCGCGAATTTTAGTCAGTCTTTCGTCTTTACCAAATGCAGCTTCCAGCAACTCCAAGAGCCAGGATCGAATAACGCTACCCTGGTTCCATAGGTGAGCCACTTTGGCATAATTGAGAGACTCGGCGTAAGGGGAGCCCTCAAGAATGGCAAATCCTTCACCGTAAGCCTGCATCATGCCATATTCAATGCCGTTGTGGACCATCTTGACAAAATGACCCCCACCTGTGGGGCCGCAATAAAGATAGCCTTCCTGGGGTGCGAGGGTTTTGAAAATGGGCTCGAGATAGTCATAAACCTGTCTATCCCCCCCGGCCATGAGGCAATAGCCCACCTTGAGACCCCAAATGCCCCCACTCACTCCAACATCCACGAACTTGATTTCTTTCTCTGCGAGGAATTCTGCGCGCCGAATGTCATCTTTATAGTATGTGTTACCCCCATCGATCACAATGTCATTAGGAGCAAGGAGTTCTTTAAGCTGTTCCACATGGTCGTCTACTGGCTTGCCTGCGGGGAGCATGAGCCACACCGCCCGTGGCGAAGTCAACTTGTCAACCAGTTCGGCGAGGGCAAAACTCCCTGCTGCTCCCTCTTTGACAATCTCCTCGGTCTTTTCCGGGGTCCGGTTATAGGCCACGACCTCATGGCCGCCCTGCAAAAGCCTTTTCGCCATGTTCATGCCCATTCGCCCCAGCCCGATCATTCCTATTTGCATGTCCCTCACTCCTCGGATCTAACTCTTTGTCCAAGTAAATCCTGTCGAAAGTCTTTTTCTCTGCCACCTATTTGGCGAGACGGGAGGTCGAGAGGTCGAGCGAGACGAGGCTACACTTTTCCTTCCCCGTCTCGCTCGTCTCGCTCATCTCGGTCGTCTCGTTCCACGTTTGCCTGGTTTTTATACTCTCTGCTCCATGCCCCATGCTCTATGCTCTATGCGCCTTCCCCACAGGCCCTCCCCTTTAGATTGAAGAAAAACTTCAGTCCCTTTCTTACCCTCTCCGAAAAGATCTTGGGGGAGAAAAAATTCCCTACCACTCTTTTGTTGATCTCACCAAGCGTCGGATAGGGGTGTACTGCAGAAGCCAGGGTAGAGAGCTTCATCTTGCCGTTCAAAACCGCCACCCATTCACTCAAGAGTTCACCCGCCTGAGGACCAAGGATCTGCACTCCTAGGGGTTTTTCTTTGGAGTCGAGTATCATTTTGATCTTTCCAACTCGCTCGCCCTCTGCCAGGCTTCTGTCATTGTCTTTGAACTCTTCCGTCCAGACCGAGTACTCTGTGCCGGCGGCCTCTGCCGCCTTTTCGTTCATGCCGATGCTCGCCAGCTCTGGATCTGTATAGGTACACCAAGGCAGAAAGGTATAGTCCACTTTTCTGGGCAGATGAAAAATGGCATTGGTGAAGACTACACCCCCCTCATAACCCGCTGCATGGGTGAACTGATACTGGCCGGTAACATCTCCTGCGGCGTAAATATGTTTATGCTTGGTCCGCAACCTTCTGTCCACGTGAATACCTTTGCTGCTAACCTCTATCCCCAGCCCTTCCAAACCTAGATCCACAATATTAGCAACTCTGCCGAGAGCAACCAAAATCTTTTCTCCTTTAAGTGTGATCATCGTGTTGCTGCCATCTTTGATGGTCACCTCTCTCTCGTCTCCCAGGTCATTAACCCTCAAAATTGACGAATTTAGGTAGAATCTCACCCCCTCAGACTGCAATATCTCCATGACCATATTGGCCATGTCCTTGTCTTCTTTGCTCAAGATCTGGCTGCTACGCTGGATTACGGTGACCTTTGATCCCAACCGGCAGAAGGCCTGTGCCATCTCTATACCAATTGGACCTCCACCCAGAATGATGAGAGACTTGGGCAACTGATCCAAAGAGAAAATGTCTTTATTGGTGAGATATGGTGTTTTGTCAAGCCCTTCTATTGGAGGAGCGGCCGGGGAAGAGCCGGTGGACAGGACCCAGTTCTTCGCTGAGACAGTCTTGCCGTTCAACTGGACAGAGTGCTCATCCACAAAGGAGGGATCACCGAACTCCACTTTGGCGCCGAGCTTGCAGAACCTCTCCTCAGAATCATGCTGTTGGATAGTATCTATAACGGACTGAATCCTCTTTGCCACCTCACGAAAATCCACTGGCGGCAGGTCAACTCCAGGAAGCCCAAACTCCCTGGAGTTTCTCATGAGATGGTAAACATGAGCCGTTCTAATAAGAGTTTTGCTCGGCACACAACCATAATGGAGACAGTCTCCACCAAGATTTTTTTCTTTTTCAATCAAAATAGTCTTGGCACCAGCCTGAGCCGCCCCGGCGGTGACGGTGAGGCCGGCAGCTCCTCCCCCTACTACCCCAATATCGTAATCATAGTCAGCCACTGAATCCCCCTATCCCCAACTCGACTAGGCACCATTCAAAGACCAATCATAGCTGAGATATACGATTTTTATCTTGTCCTTCTTTGCCTCCAGCTCTTTCTTAAAATTCCCCTCCGCATACTTCAAAAAAAAGCCGACAACGTCGTCGTTGAAATCCTCTGAAAACCACTTAAATATTCTGCTCACATATAACTTGTTGCCCTCGAGGTAATTGCTCGAGGGAGCATTGATAAACGCTCGTGTGGCATCATCCAATTGGCGGTTTAGCGTGCTCCCTCGGTAGGGTTCAGAAATGAGAGGTGGACAGCTTTTGGATGCACAATTTACCGCAAAATGAACTCGGGGATCCTTGAACTGGGCCCGGAGTATCCCATGCTCTATATCATCAAGAGTTAGTAGCTTGCCATGTATTCGAACAATCTTTTTTTTCCAGGGGCTCCGAAAAATGTTGCCAAGATCCTTTATTGAATCAATGTCCGGGTAAGCCCCCAGAACCAGCTTTATAGTCCAAGCGTTATATAAATTGACGTAAAAGGCAAACTGTTCGTTTCGGGACAGTTCGTTTACCCTGGTATTTTCCAGAACTGTGAGATATTTATCCAGCTTGGCCTCCTGATTCTTGAAGCCCTGATAGTCTACCACTCCATCTTTGACGTGTTTGGCGAGAAGTTCCGCGTACAAGCTATGATCCACCGCTTCCTCTGACCAGCCCAGGGAAGTCACGGTTACCAACATACAAAACCCCAAAATAATGATCGATAGTAATCTGATAATTCTCATTCCTACCTCTACATCAATTTTCCTGGCAAACATCTCTTTGTCAAACAAAGTAAGACCTCCATCCGGAAGATCAAGAGACACACACGAATCCCGTCGGCAGAATCAATCCAAATAGCCCAGCCCACTTTTGCCAGTTCCTGCAGCTTGGTCGTGTCAGTCTTTTCAGCAAACCAAAGGTAATCGTAAACACTATCTTTAAACTTAGTCGATGTTTGATTCTTATTTTTACACCAGACCAAGGAGTGGCTACGAGTTTCTTTCACAGATGGCATATTTGTGCCCTTCTTCTAAGGTGAAAGCCGAAAACTGCTTGACACTATTGAAAATAACGCGAGAATTGAGGAAAAAAGAATCAATTCGCTTCGCTCATTGCTGGAATGTTGGAAAAATGGAATAGGAGAATGTCGGGTTAGGAGGTTTATATCCATTATTCCAGCATTCCATTATTCCCTGTTTGAAATCAAGATGAAGTGAAGGAAAAGACCGGTGAGTTCAGTTGCTAACGCAGAGACCGAGAGGCTGAAGTGGTGGGGATGGGGTCGTGAAGGAGAAAGTTACCCGATGCCAAACCCCCAGGGCTTCTGGTCTTTTCTCGAACAGAACCTAGGCTCCCTTGACCAATCGCCGAGAGTCATGTCTGTTGACGAGATTTCATTGCCACCCTCACGACTGGCCTCCAAGGATCTCGAGGATCTAAAGAAAATATTTGGCGACAGCGGTGTTACCACCGACAAGGCAGACCGGATCAGTCACTCTTATGGTAAATCCTATGTTGATTTATTGAGAATTCGTCGAGGTCTGGTGGAGAATTCCCCCGACGTCATTGTCTTTCCCCAGAGGCAAGAGCACATTGTGGATTTGCTTGTCCTGGCCTCCCAACGGAGGTGGGCCGTTGTCCCTTTCGGCGGAGGGACCTCAGTAGTTGGTGGGGTAGAGATCCCTGGAAATGATAAACCGACGGTAACCCTTGATCTCCGGAGGATGAATAGAGTTCTGGACATTGATCGCACTTCCCATACTGCCGTGGTTCAGAGTGGAATCCTAGGCCCGGCCTTGGAAGAAGAACTCAACGCCCATGGCTTTACCCTTGGGCATTTTCCCCAATCTTTTGAATTCTCCACCCTGGGAGGGTGGATTGCCACCCGTTCTGCAGGGCAAAACTCAACCAAGTATGGCAAGATAGAACATATGGTGGTTGGCCTTCGCTTGGTGAGTCCTACCGGTGTGGTAGACTCTCCAGCAGTGCCGGCGGATTCTACGGGACCCTCTTTACTTCAATGCTTGGTAGGCTCCGAAGGTGCATTGGGAGTAATTACTCAGGCTGTGGTGCGACTTCACCCCTTACCCCAGTGCCGGGCC
>JAJDNB010000112.1 GCA_022340905.1 Deltaproteobacteria bacterium
GTGTTTTACTTTCTGCGGAAGCCTGACGGAGTAATGGATTATGAAAATGGATCCACTAGGTGAAGTTTATTTGAGTGCTAAAGAGATTCAAGGTCGCGTTAAAGAGCTTGGCAAAATGATTTCCGCTGCCTATCGAGACAAGGAATTGGTTCTCTTGGGGATACTCAAAGGTTCTTTCGTTTTTATGGCCGATCTGATCAGGTACATCGAGATCCCTCACTCACTCGATTTTATGTCAATCTCAAGCTACGAAGGTGTTGAAGGCTCCCCAGAGGCCGTAAAGATTTTGAAAGACTTAGACGAATCTATCACTGGAAAGAACGTACTTATAGTAGAGGACATCATAGACACGGGTCTCACACTCGGATACCTCATTCGGCACCTGGAGGCGAGAAATCCTGAGAGCATTAGAATCTGTACACTGCTTGATCGTTCTATTCGCCGCATAGTGCCCCTTCCCATTGACTTCACTGGATTCGACATTCCTGACGTTTTCGTGGTGGGTTACGGTATGGACTACCGCCAGCTCTATCGCAACCTACCCTCCCTCCACTTATGTGATGTCAGGGTATAGGGTCTGTTCTAGAGCTACAGAGCTACAGAGCCTCAAAGGGCAGAGGATAGCAAGGCAAATCGTCAATTGGTCAAATAGTCAAATAGTTGCGAATGGCCTCAATAACGAATTACCGATTTGACGAGCTAACCAATCGACCATTTGACTAATCGACCAATTCCCTAGTTGACTAATTGCTTCGCACCGCGCTGCTGCATCTGCTTGTGTGTATTTATCGTGCATGCTAGACTATTTAGTTTAATATCAAAATGTTCAGAGGCCGATTAGGAGCTCTCTATGATTAAATTGTTGCTCGAGGACACTTTGTGGATCGCACTGTTTCTCATTGCTCTGTTTCTCCACTTTTTTGTTGTTCAGGCCTCCAGTCAAGCCCAAGAAAAAGGACCTCCAGCAGCTTTGGTGAAAGTCGCGGAAGTATCCCAAGTGAAGATTGCACCACAGGTTCAGCTCATCGGCACAGCCCAACCAAAGTTGATCAGTATAATAGCCTCAGATATTGAGGGTATAGTGGAGGAATTCGATGCGCACGAGGGAGATTTTGTCAAAAAAGGAGCTGTTCTAGCTCAGTTGGAAGACAGTCTTCTCAGAATCGAACTCAAAGGTGCCCAGGCGAACAAGGCTGACACCGAAGCTCAGCTGAGCAGGGCTCATACAGATTTGAAACGCTCAACCAAGTTGTTGGCGACAGAAACGATAGCGGACAAACAGTACACAGACAATCTGGCAGAAGTCCAATCTTTGGAGGCAAGGGTGCGTCGCTTGGAGGCTGAGATAGAGCACAAAAGGGACTCCATTGCCAAGAAAATTATTCGTGCCCCTTTCTCTGGCTTTGTGGTGAAAGAACATACTGATCTCGGTCAGTGGGTAGAAAAAGGTGGCCCCATAGTCACTTTAGCTGATCTCAGCACTATGGAGATTCTAGTGGACGTTCCAGAACGCTATGTCCCCAAACTCGTCTTGGGAGGAAGTACCCAAGTGACGGTTGATGCCCTGAACTCGGGGAGATTTACAGGCAAAATTGTGGCCATCATCCCCGTGGGCGATTCCGCCAGCCGGACCTTCCCAGTCAAGATCTCAGTCGAGAACAGGGACAACCACATCAAAGGCGGCATGCTTTGCAGGGTAAAGTTAGCCATAGGTAGAGCCGATCTTGTCTTGGCAGTACCCAAAGATGCTGTGGTAAACATGGGCCAGAGCCATCTGATCTATGTGGTCCAAGAGGGAGTGGCAAAGCCGCTACCGGTGGAACTGGGTAATGCTTCAGACAGTATGATAGAAATCAAAGGTGCCGTAGAGCCTGGAATGCAAGTGGTGACCAGAGGCAATGAAAGGCTGCGTCCTGGACAGCCCGTTCAAATTATCCAATAAAAGAAACGAGACGGGGTTAGAAATTAGAGGTCAGAGGTCAGAAGTCAGAGGTCAGCAAGTCAAATAGTCAATTTGTCAAATAGTCAAATGGTTATGAATAGCCTCAAGGACAAATAACGATTTGCCTGATTTCCCTTTTGACTATTCGACCATTTGCCTAATCGACGGATTGCCTGTGAGGTAAATTGACCATTTCTAGGATTTAGACGAATTTCCTCGTCCCACACTAATTAAGACTTGAAACTGAGCATAAAGTGAAATTAGTAGAGGCCTCCATAAAGAATCCAATCACCGTCATCGTCGGGGTCATTCTCTTGGTGATGTTCGGCTTCATTGCTCTCTTGCGTATTCCGGTGCAGCTCACCCCAAATGTCGACAAGGCCGAAATCACCGTCAATACCCTCTGGCCTGGAGCCAGCCCTCAGGAGGTGGAGCGGGAGATTATCGACGAACAGGAAGATGTCCTCAAGAGCGTAGAAGGTCTCGTTGAAATGAAAAGCGAGAGCTTCTATGGTCGCGGCACGGTCACACTTAAATTTCAAGTAGGTACCGATCCCGACGCCGCCCTACTAAAAGTATCTAACAACCTCAACCAGGTTCCGGAATACCCGGATGAAGCAGAAGAGCCAGTTCTGGTATCCTCCGGCAGCGAGCAGAACGCCATCGCCTGGATTGTTTTGGAACGACTAAGCGGTGACAATACCGGCATTGCCACCGAGTACCAATTCGTTAAAGATTTCATCAAGCCCCGGTTCGAGAGAATTCCTGGCGTCGCTGAATCAGAAATTTATGGCGGTGTCGAGCCAGAGATGCAGGTAATTTTTGAACCTGACGCACTGGCTGCACACCGCATTACCATTGCCGAAGTCTCTGCTGCGCTGAATCGAGAAAACGAAAACATCAGTGCCGGAGATTTCGATGAGGGAAAGCGCAAATTCATTGCGAGGACCGTTGGTCAGTACCGGTCGCCGAAAGATGTGGCGAGTGTGGTGATAAAATACATCAATGGCGCCCCCATTTATGTCCATGATGTTGCCGAGGTGAGGCTAGGTTATGCCAAGCCTACCGCTACAGTGCACGAAAGGGACCGGCCCACCATTGCGGTTAACTGCAAACGTCAGACTGGGGCCAATGTCATCCAAGTAATGGCGGGGGTTCGCCAGGCCATCAGCGAACTAAATGAAGGTCTTCTGCAAGAGCGAGGTTTACGGCTGCGCCAGGTCTACGACGAAACCGAATACATCGAGAGCGCTATTGATCTAGTGCGACAGAACCTTTTTGTAGGGGGTAGTTTGGCAGTTCTGGTACTGATTCTCTTTCTCCGTTCCATCAACAGTACCTTGATTATTGCCACGGCCATTCCAATAAGCGTCGTTGGCACTTTCTTAATGATGAGTTTTTTTGGTCGTAACATTAATGTGATTAGCCTTGCTGGACTTGCCTTCGCCGTGGGCATGGTGGTGGACGCAGCCATAGTCGTCCTGGAAAACATTGACCGGCACCGAGAACTTGGAGAACCCAGAGCGATTGCCGCTTACAATGGCACCACCGAGGTTTGGGGCGCCGTTCTGGCCAGCACTCTCACAACCATGGCTGTCTTTATCCCCGTGGTCTATGTACAGGAAGAAGCCGGGCAGCTATTCAAGGACATCGCCATCGCCATTAGTTGTGCCGTGGCCCTGAGTCTTATCGTTTCCATAACGGTCATTCCCACTTTCGCAGCTAAAATCCTTGGGTTTTTCCGTGAAAGACGCAAAGCGAAATTGTCGGCAAAATATCAAAAGTTGGAAAGTACACCAGCCGACCATGGCGGTGGTGTGGTTGGCGCGGGGCGAAAGCTGATCTCAATGATGGATTCATTTGCTCGCAGCGTTACCGAAGGAGTGGCGAATTTCAACTACAGGGTTACAGGGTCCGTGTCTGCCAGACTCGGTGTAGTTATTGTTCTCACCGGCTTCTCCCTGGCCATGGCAATTTGGCTGTCACCGCCCTCTGAGTATTTACCTGAAGGCAACAGGAACTTTGTCTTCAACTTTTTACTTCCTCCACCGGGTTACAATCTCGACGAGTTGGACCAAATAGGGAATGAGATCGTTGAGAATCTCGGGCCCTATTGGAAGGGAGTGGAAACCAAGACAGGAACGATCGAATTTCGCGATCCCCAGATACGTAATCTTTTTTATGTGGCCCTCGGTCGCTTAATGTTTGCCGGCGCCTCCACTGAAGATCCGCTCAAAGCCAGAGATCTGGTTCCAATCTTTAAAACCGAACTCAATAAGATCCCAGGATTTTACGCCACATCTTACCAAAGCAGTCTGTTCGGCCGGGGCATTAGCTCGGGGCGGACCATCGACATTGACATAACCGGCCCAGATTTGGTGCGGTTGGTGCAGATCGGAGCGCGCATATTCGGTCAGTCAATGCAATTGCTTCCAGGCTCCCAAGTCCGGCCCATTCCCAGTCTTGATCTGGGAAACCCGGAAATCCAGATTACTCCTGATCGCGTGCGAGCAGCCAGTCTGGGCCTGGCGGCCAGAGACATCGGCGAGGCCGTGGACACACTGCTCGACGGCCGCAAGGTTAGCGATTACCAACACCAGGGCAAGGAAATTGATCTCACTCTCATGGGCCGTTCATCTTCCACCCAAAGGACGCAGGACTTCAATAATTTGTTGCTCCGGACTTCTGACGGCCAGTTAATTACCCTGGGGTCAGTGGCAGATGTTCGTTGGGTGGCCGGCCCCACTCAGATTAACCACATAGAGCGCCAGCGAGCTATTACCATTCAGGTGCGACCGCCAAAGCAGACGCCCCTTGAAGCGGCCATGCAGATCATTGAAAGCGACATAATTGGCCCGCTCAGGAACAGCGGGGAATTGGGCAGCCTTTACGGTATTAACCTTGCCGGCACCGCTGACGATCTTGTGGTCACCCGCAGAGCCTTACAGTGGAATTTCGTTCTGGCCCTGGCAATCACTTACTTGCTCATGTCTGCTCTGTTCGCCAGTTTTCTTTACCCCTTCGTCATCATGTTCAGTGTGCCCTTGGCAGCTGCTGGTGGTTTCGCCGGCCTGTGGTTGGTAAGTACGTTCATTGAATATCAGTCCCTGGACGTGCTCACCATGCTGGGCTTTATCATTCTAATCGGCACAGTGGTCAACAATGCAATTTTAATCGTGCATCAGAGTCTTAACCACATGCGCAACGAGGGGATGGAAAGACGAGAAGCTATCCGTGAAGCGGTGAGAAACCGGATCAGACCCATATTCATGAGCACCACTACCAGTGTCTTTGGCATGCTACCCCTCGTGCTTTTCCGCGGCGCCGGATCTGAACTCTATCGGGGACTTGGCAGCGTGGTTGTGGGTGGCCTTGCCCTCTCCACTATTTTCACCCTTTTCCTGATTCCAGCACTATTCAGCCTGGTTTTGGACGCACGAGCCAGGATTACAGGCAAGGCAATTTAGTTCGCATAGCGCATAGGGCATGGCGCTATAGGGTCAATTAGTTAATTAGGGAATTGGGGAATCTGGGAATTAGTCAAATGGTCGATTGGTCAAAACCGTTGAAAACGTTCAAGTCGTTCAAATCGTTGAAACCGTAATAGCCGTCCATCACAGAGGTCAGAAGTCGGAGATCAGAGATCAGCTCTATCCCTGACCTCCGACATCT
Source organism: Deltaproteobacteria bacterium (assembly GCA_022340905.1). Taxonomy (GTDB): domain Bacteria; phylum Desulfobacterota; class Syntrophobacteria; order BM002; family BM002; genus BM002. The sequence goes on from JAJDNB010000112.1 coordinate 5,615, forward strand.
GATCTCTGACCTCTGAGTTCTACCGTGTGTCGTCTGTCATCTGTCGTCTGTCGTCTTATTTACAGATACCTCCTGAACCACTCCAAAGTGAGGCGAATGGCCTCTTCTCTCCACTCTGAAGCAGTGAACCTATGATCCGCCCCCGCCAGGATATGGAGAGCCTTGGGTTCATCTAGCACCTCATATAATTGTGAAGCATGATCGAGGGGAACCTGTTGGTCCTCCTGGCCATGCACGACGAGAACACGCTGAACATTTTTCAACCGAGGCAGAAGTTCCACTGTAAGTAGGTCCTTATAACATTCCTGGGAGAATTCGACCGGAGATACCTCAGGTAGGCGTTTAGCCAGGTCATGAAGATGGGAAGGGGTGGACCAGACGGCAGCACAGCGAATGTCAAAATTATGACTCATCTCAAGAAGAGCCAAGTATCCTCCCAAACTGCTTCCCAATAAACCCATACGTCCATCAAAACCCTCCAGATCCAGGATTTGGTCAATCACCCTTTGCAAATCTCTCCATCGCCTGGAAATCGAGCTTTCAGACAACAAACCCTCACTTTCACCGCACCCTCTGAAGTCAAACCTAACCGTGGCGATTGATTCTCGAGCAAATATCTGGGCTAGCAATCTGTATTTTGAACTGTCTTTGTGACTCAAGAACCCGTGACACAATACTATCAAAGGCCAGTAAGAGCTATCCGGGGTGTTGAGAACAGCTTGAAGTTTCAAGCCATCGGAGAGTATTTCGAGGTGTTGTTCTTTCATGTAGGTTAATTAGTTAAATGGTCAATTAGTCAAAAGGGAAATCAGGCAAATCGTTATTCGTCATTGAGGCTATTCATAACCATTTGACTATTTGACAAATTGACTATTTGACTTGCCGACCTCTGACTTCTGACCTCTAGTCCCCGTCTCGCTTTTCGCTATGCGCCATGCGCTTTGCGCCATGCGAATCAAATATCCACCGTCAGTCCATCGTAAGCAACCTGCACCGTACTAGTGATACCGTTGTCTTTAAAGGCTCTCTCAGCCACTTCCTGCCATTCCTCCTGACAGGTGGGAACATTATATGGAATGCCAGTCTGCGGATCCTTCAGCGGCTCTGCCGGAGGAATCTTTTTAAGGTAGTTATTGGCTGGGTCGCCTGGCACCTGATCAGCGTCGGAAATATGAACCAGAAAAACCTTCTCCCTAGGTTCCCAGGCGCGTATCATCGGCAATGCCCGCTGCAGGCTCAGCAACGACGGCCGGTTAAACTCAGGTTCGTTGAGCCAGTGCGACTGAATTACTAATACATCCGGGCGGCGTAATAAGTCTTGTTGCTCTTCGAGATGTAGCAAATCTGAAGTGTAAACCAGTCGTTTTCCTCCGTCCTCAAACACGTAACCTACCGCCCCCTTTGCCATGGGGCCGTGATAGGTTTTGAAAGGAACTACCCGAGTCCGCAAGCCAACCAGCGGTTCGCCAGGAACGGCCAATCTTCTTTCCAGGGTTTTCTCCAAAAGATATCCAAAACGAAGCTCGATGGTATCCCAGGAGGCTGCTGTGGCGTACGTGGGAATGGGACGCCAGGCATGGGAAACGGTAGAACGTCTTAAAGCAACCAACTCATCAAGACCCAGATAGTGATCGCCGTGCTCGTGAGTAATGATAACACCATCAAGGGACTTCAGGCCATTCGTCCACCATTGCCGCACTATGTCCGGCCCGCAATCAATCAATAACTTCTCTTTGGCTTCTAAGTAAAGAGAGGTTCGAAGACGGCTCTCTTTGTTTTTGTGCATGTGCCGACATATAAAGCAGTCACAACCTATTTCAGGCAGTGACCAGGCAGAACCCGTTCCCAGGAAGGTTAATCTCATATATCATCCCAGTCAAATTAGGAAATGTGAGAATTAGAGAATTAGTCAAATCGTCGATTGGTCGAGTAGTCAAATGGTTAAAACCGTCAAATGGTGAACGGTGAACGGAACAAGACGTTATCCGTTATTAATTATAAGTTATTCGGGCGAATCGTCTTTGTGAACTGCTATAAAGGTTTCTACGATTTAATCCGTTTCTACGATTTCAACGACTTCAACGATTTCAACGGCTTCTAGGTCTCATCTTTTCTTTTAATTGCATAAATGCTGATGGCAAATTGTTGGTCTCCAGACCGCATTACTTTGTCCAGTTTCTTAAACTTGAAGTACTGGGTGAGCTTTGAAAAAAAACCGTTGGCCGGCAGGCTGGTGCTCTTGGCGAGAAAAATCGTACCGTTAGGTTTCAGTGTCTGCTGAAAAAACTGCACCAGGGAATCATAGGTTGGCCGGTGGTATATCACCTCCGAACCCACAATCCAATCGTAACCTTGGTGTGGACTCGGATTTGTCCAATCGACCTTAATGACGGGCACCTTGTCCAATTTATTCAACAACGTGTTTGCCCTGATGAATCTGATGATCTCCTTTTTATGATCGGATAGAGTCACGGCATGACCACAAGCGGCTGCAAAAAGGCCACTGACCCCGAGGCCAGTGCCAACCTCCAGGATCTGCCTATTTGGCACCACAGGCTGAGCCATTAAGAAAGCCGCCAGGAGAATGCTCGCCTCCCAGATTTTCCCCCAGTAGGGAAGCTCTGATTCATTGAGATTACCATTTTCAAGACGATCGAGGATAATCTCGTCTAAATCGGCTATTCTCAGACAGCGCAAGGACCGTCCGGATACGGTTATGGGAACAATCTCAATCTTATGGTCTTGCTCAATATCCTTCAGAAGCCTGTCTAGTTCGCTCTCGCTCATTTAGCTCTTCCTTTCCGCTATGCCGCCCATCTTAAGTAGCACAGGCTGTGGGGCTGATTCAAGTCGAGTCGTTAAAACCCTTTAAAGTCGTTGAAGTCGTAGAAACCGTAGAAGGCGTAGAAGTCGTCAATTCGTCCACAGGTCAAATCGTCGATTGGTCAAATGGGTAATTCTTTATGGAGGCTATTCACCACCATTTGACTATTCGACAATTTGACTATTTGACCTGCTGACCTCTGACCTCCTGCCTTATTCCTAATTACCTAATTCTCTAATTTTCTAATTGACTTGCTGCTTGCTGCCACCTGCCCGCTGTCTGCTGTACTCTGTCCTCTTAAGCCTTGGTGTTGGCATGAAGGTTGCTTTACCTGATTCAGTGTACAAGCAAAGAAAAGGCAGTAGATCGCCCATGGATGAACTATTCAAAGAAGTGGATCTGTTACCCTCCAGCACCAATTCACCCGAAGAGAGCTCCATTTACATTCAACAGCTAATGACGTGCGTTGAAATCGGCAAAGCACTCACCTCAACTTTTAACATGGATCAGATATTAATAATCATACTCAAGAGATTAAGCGAACTCATTAGGGCGAAGAACTGGACCCTGTTCCTTCTGGATCCTGAAACCCAGGAGTTATATTTCGAGGTGGTGGTTGGCCTAGATAAAGGATCATTGGCCGACGTGAGAATAAAGCTTGGTGAAGGTATAGCAGGCACCGTTGCCCTCACCGGTGAACCAATGTTGGTGCCGGAGGTTCGGCGTGACCCTCGTTTCAGTAATAGAGTAGACGATCTTACCGGCTTTGTCACTCGCTCTATCATCTGTCTTCCCCTTAAGATGCAGGGTGCGGTAATTGGCGTAATTGAAATAATAAACCCCGAAGACATGTCTCTCTTCGAGGACAATTTTATGCCACTCTTATCCATACTAGCCGATTACGTAGCCATCGCCATTCATAATGCTCGAACCTACAGGAAGATTGAATCCCTGAGCATCACAGACGACGTATCGAGTTATTACAACACTCGCTTTATGCACCAGCATTTGGACCTGTTGTTGCATCAAGGGCAAGAAGTTTCCATGGTGTTTCTTGACATGGATAACTTTAAGGAACACGTAGACAAGCACGGACACTTGCTTGGGAGTAAAATCCTGCGAGAGGCCGCTGAAGTTATTAATTCTAAGCTAGAAAAAGATGATCGGTTGGTGCGCTACGGTGGGGATGAATATGTAATAATCTTGCCGGGCCAGGACAAAAATGCAGCCTTTGATAAGGTTGTTGCCATCCGTAAAGCGCTGGCCGATGCTACTTTCCTCCAGGACCTGAACCTGGCTGTCAAATTGACCGCTAGCTTTGGTATTGCTAATTATCCCACTGATGCCTCAGATAAGAAAGAACTGCTGCAGCTAGCAGATAACTCTCTCTACAAAAGTAAAGATGTGGGCAAGAATTCAATCACGGTTGCCTGAGCCGTTCAAATCGTTCAAGTCGTCAATTCAGCTCACTACTCATAGCTCACGGCTCACAGTCATTTCGTCCATCGGTCAAATGGTCGAATAGTCAAAAGGGAAATCAGACAAATCATTAATTCGTCACTGAATCCATTCATCACCATTTGACTATTCGACTAGTTGACCATTTGACTTGCTGCCCTCTGACCTCTGATTTCTTTTCTTTTCACGCTGCCTGCTGTCAGCTGCTTGCTGCTAACTACTGAATAGCGCTTTGCGCTACTCAGCTGTCCACCAATGATCCCTCCCCTCGAACCACCAGGCAGTGGAATCGGTCTCTAAAATTTGCGCCGCCAACTGCTTGCCCAGGTCTGTTCTCAGCCGTTTAAGAGCAAAATGTATCCAATCCTTGGCATAGCGGTTGCCCAAATCCTGATGTTCCTTCAGTTCCAAAATGAGATCTAATTGATCTGCGTCTCGAGCCATCTGGGCCTCTCGCGTCTCTCCTGCTTTGAATTCTTCCAGCAAATTTTGAATTTCGTCGCCGAAGGGAAGCGTCTTGGCCAGGTCCCTTAAAGCTCTGTCCTCCTTAGCTTCAACGTAACGTTTGTTCACGTAGTTCAAGTCACCCGTGCGCGACTCAGGAAGATCATGGAATAGGCACATCCTCATTACGGTAAAAGGATCTACTTCCTCGTCCAATCTTGCCATGGTGAAGCCAATTGTGGTCACTCGAAAAGCATGATCAGCGACTGACTCGCGTCCAGAACCCAGAAACTGATAACCACTCCTCGGGGTTTTCTTTAACATGCCAAGTTCGAAGAAAAAATTGATAATTTGCTTCAAGTTCTAACTCCTATTCTTTTTAATTCAGGCATATACGAATTTTACAAAAGCCAATCTGCAGACTGGGCAATAGGTAATCGGTCAAATGAAAAACTAGGCAAATCATTAATTTGTCATCGAGGCGATTCATAACCATTTGACCATTTGACGAATTGACCATTTGATTCGCTGTCGTCTGTCTCCTGATCTCTGACCTCTGACTTCTGACCTCTTGTTTCTAACCTCGTCTCGCCCGACCTCACGTCTCGCTCTTCTCGCTTTGCTCTATGCTCTATTGCCAAAAAGGTCCTTGTAGGCGGGAAGGTTTTCTACCCCATGGGCATGGATAATCCCGCTGACAATAGCCTGGGCCATACTATGGGCAGCAAGGGCGCCAATAACACTTGCCTCAACTCTCCCATAAGATCCCGTACTCAAAGCAAAGATTGTGTCACCATCGTAAAGAGTGTGGGATGGGACAACGGACCGAGCAATACCATCATGAGCCATTTGAGCCACTCTCGTCAGCTCCGCTTTTGAAAGGGTTGCGTTGGTTCCCACGACACCCAAGACAGTGTTAGTGGCCGAAAATCCCCTCAAAACTTCCAATTCAGTCAGGCTTGCTGCTGCATTTGCCAATCTCTGTCCGTCTTCCGTGCGCACTCCTGCCAGTAGCTGACCATTTTCATGGTTGCAAATGTCGCCGAATGCATTAACAACTGCCAGGGCCCAAAGCTTCAGTCCATTGGGGGAGACAAGAGAGGCGAAGCCCTGTCCGCCCTTCATGGCACGTTCGAGTCCGAACAGCTTTCCTACTGTAGCACCGGTACCTGCACCGACGCATCCCTGTTCAGCACCCGTTATTGAAGAATTTTCACAGGCACGATAGCCCATATCTGCATCTGGAAGCGTTGCGCTTTTATTCAGACCAAGATCGAAAACAACAGCACCGCTTACAATAGGAACCACTCCGTATTCGGTTTGAAAACCGCAATTCCTCTGACGAAGGTATCGCATAACTCCCTGTACGGAGGATAACCCAAAGGCACTCCCACCAGTTAGCACCACTCCGTGCAATCGCTCTACCAAGTTTTCCGGTCGCAAAGCATCCGTTCCATGTGTTCCCGGTGCCCCTCCACGGACGTCAACTCCAGCAACGGCTCCATTTTCAGCCAGCACAACGGTGCAACCCGTATTGGTTTCTTCGTCTGTCGCCTGGCCTATTCGCAGTCCGTCGATGCCATCTTTTTCATCGAAAACCATCACATTCCTTTCACCCTGTCCAGTCTTACCCTACCGTTCCATGTTCATTTGAAGACTACTCTCCGGAGTCTCCCTCTGCCTCTTTGGTAACCCTGATGTTTCATGAATCCGCCGCAGGCGGATTCATGAAACATCAGGGTTAAGTGAATGCAGATATCGCTGGAGGTATTGATAGATCTCTTTGCCAATTTTTACTCCTAAATCGATGATCTCCGGGCCGTATTGAATCCCTATGTTGGTTCTAAAAGTGTCCTTGATTCTGAGAATTCCATCTACACCCCATGGAAAGCGGCCAAAGAGATCGGCGATGTCTATTTGCTGGTAGTTCATCATGTACCAGACAGTATGAGTAAAATTGTCCGGACCCCAGCGAAATTTGTCTGCATCATAGAGTGCATCAGCCACCAGTTGACCTGTTAGCGTTTCGCACATTTGAGGTTCAGAAAACGCTTCGTGACTAGCTATTGCCTCTACTACACAATTTACCTCTGGTGAACTTAGAGGAAAATCACCCAGTAGTTTTCTGGCCGCCTCAGCTCCAGCAGAGGCATGACTGTGTTCCATCCGTTTTAGATCGTGGAGAATTCCTGCAAGCTGAACCAGCACCACCGCACGTTCTAATTCTGCTTGAACGGTAAAATACTTTTCACCCTCCAAAAGAACAATGGTGCCTGCATCGACACTTACTTTTGTGGCATGTTGAAGTCCGTGACCGAAATCATCAGGATAAAGCGGGATAACCAACTCTCTGCAATGGGCTAGTAAGGGGTTATAAAAAAAAATACGCCTTGAAATTGCCAGTGACGGCTTGAATCGCCTGTAAAACTCGGGCACCTCGTAACGAGAAGCAATACAGCGCGATTCGTTCATCATGCGTAAGTAGATTTCTTTCATGCTCTTCAACTATCCGCTCAAACCGTTCAAGTCGTTGAAAGCGTCAATTGGTCAAATCGAGAAATGGTTAATCCGTCATTGACTCCATTCATCACCATTTGACTATTCGACAAATTGACCATTTGACTTGCTGTCGTCTGACTTCTGACCTCTGACTTCTGACCTCTAACTTTCTAACCCCGTCTCGCTGCGCAAAGCGCATGGCTCATTGCGCTAATGCAAATGATACTTCTCCTTCAGCAAGCGGCGAAACCTTGGTAGGTAAATCAGGTCAAAGGTCTCCTCCTTTTCAGGAAAAAGAAGCAGGGCCTGCTTTTTGACTCCTTTCACCACTGCCCGCGCCTCTTCCAGAGGCATGTCAGTCTGAGCCAGGTAGGCCATGGAGAAATCTACCAAGAGCCTCAGAGTCCGTATGCGGCGATTTTCGTCCTCTATCTCCCTTTTGTCTGGTTTCTTTTCCCTACTCGTTGCCAAAACGATCTCCCACTGCTAATCCTCTTTCCGAGGCGAAGGTCGCAGCCTCCATTTTACCACCAGTCTCCGGCCTCACTTTACCGATGGATAGTGTTCCTCCATTGACAGCGACATGGAAGCCTTCCGTATCTGTTATTACCACCGTACCGGCCACCTTTTCAGTTGGCTTCTGCAAGAGCCTGACACCGTAAAAACGAATCTTCTCACCTTTTAAGTGACTGTAGGCCCCCGGTTGAGGATCGCAACCTCGCACTAGATTGTAAACATCTTGGGCAGGTTTTTCCCAATCTATTGCAGCTACACGATCATCACACGGCGGCTCATAAGTGGCTCCTTCTGCCGGCTGCTGAATCTTGGGAGCCCTGCCCTCTTTGATCATAGTGACGGACTCTAAGATTGCAGCTACTCCCATGGGGAAAAGATGATTGAAGTAAAGTGACCCGGTAGTGTCATCCGGTTGGATCTCCACCTCTTTCTGAAGAAGAATTGGGCCTGTATCAATGCCACCGTCCGGCCAAAAAATGGTCAGGCCCGTTTTGGTTCTGCCCATGATGATCGCCCAGTTTATTGCACTAGCGCCACGATGCAAGGGGAGAAGAGAAGGATGATAACAGATGGTGCCACGAGTGGGTTCAGCAAAAAATTTTTCTGGGATGATGTCAGTAACAAAAGCCAGAATTGTCAGGTCGGGCTTTAGGTTTGTGTATTCGGCGAAAACTTGATCGTCTTTATAATTTGCCGGCTGATATATTGAAATTCCCTTGAGGACTGCCGCTTCTTTCAGCGGGTCTATCCTGCCTCCCTTATCAGGCGGGGTATATACCGCCACGACTTCTTCTCCCCTTTCCAGCAGCCCCTCCAATACTTTGGCACCAAAGGGCGCCTGCCCAATCAATACTATCCGCATTCTACACCTCCTACCTTAGGCAAAGAGCATAGAGGGAAAGCCAGATTTCGAATTTCGAAATTGTCCTTCGGACTCCCATCCATTGGGCGGGTTCCCGGTTTCGCAATCCGCAATTGGAAATTCTGACATCCGATCTCCGACTTCCGACCTCTGATCTCTAACTTCTGCCCGCTGCCAGCTGTCAGCTACTAGCTGCATTTCCCCATGCTCCATGCTCAGTTATAATGGTGACTTTTATGCCAAATGGTGGCGGCAAACAATGTATCCTGTCACAAAGATTGCTCCCTATCCTCCTCATGAGGCGATCGGAGTGCAATAAGACCACGCTTACCAAGTTCGCGAAGAAATCCGGTGGTTGCAACTTCGGTCTCCCTTCGGTTTAGTTTATAACGGGAACACAAGCAGTCCACAACATCCTGTACAGTTCGCCTACCGTCCAAAAGACGCCAAGTGAGGCTACCCATTTCATCAAGCTGAAGTCTTCGAGTTATCGGTTCTGTGGACCCCATCCCAAGCCTTTGAGCGACACCTGCGAGCCAAGGCCTTATCACCAGAGGGTAGGTTAGTATCAGTGCACCTCCCTCCAACACCTCTTCCAGCACCTCTCGACTTTTCACTGGACAATAGGCAAAGGCCTCTGCCCTGGTTGAAGGTTCCCTCGTGAGGTGATGTTTATGCAGCTTTTTCCTTCTACGCCATATCATAGTGTGCACAGATTTTCTCAAGTACGGAGGTATCCAAAGTCTTGGAGCTACGTGCCGCCACACCTAAAATCTGGTTTTGGGAAGAAAGATGCCAAATGCGAAACCACACATTGGGCGATTTCCTGGACAACCTTGCCCAAAACCTACGTGCCAGGCTATTCGATTCTCCGCTTTCTCCGTAAAGAGCAGGTCTGCCATGGTAATTTTGCTCCCGGATGGCTGTCAACTTGCACCAGGTCAATTGCTTGCATCTATGTTTAAACCAATGACGAAGGTCACTCGTTTTAAGGAGCAAATCGGCTGGCGCCCAGCGCTCGAGGTCAATACACTCTGGAGGTTTTTTAAATTCCAGTTGATAGTGGCCGGGTTCAAAACGATATCGCGCCAAGTCAAACGATTTGGGAATAAGCGCATTGAGTCCAAACAATGACCATCTTATCATGTCTTGCTCGCACTGGTCCTGCAATGACTCCAAAACGCCTAATTGCACTTGAGAACCGTCAACACCCCTCTGCCGATAAAACTGGAGCAGGCTCGCTTGTTGACTCGCAGGACAATATAGAATAACCCCTTTCCCATTTATTTTTTTTCCCTGCCACTCAAAACATTGAGTCTCAAAATGACGCAGAGCTTGCCGCCACTCCTCTGGCAGGGAAGTTTGTTGAAAATTTACTCCTGAAACAGATCTGGAATGACGAGCCAGCTTCTTCAAATGATTCTTGTGAGAAAAAACACCTCTCACCTGTTGCCACTTCACCTCGAGCACAGGGCCCATGCCGTCATCCAGTCGAAGGTGAGACTTTGCCAGAAAACTGACCTCCCACTGAGAAGGCACTTGCATGCTGATTCCGTTCCAAGCCACGGTTTTCCAGCAATTCAAATTTCGACTATTCATGTGAAGCCGTTCAAGTCGTCCATTAGAAAATTAGGAAATTAGTTAATTCGTCAAATGGTCGATTAGTCAAATGGGGAATCAGCCAAATCGATAATTCCTCTTTGAGGTCATCCATAACCTTTTGACTATTCGACAAATTGACGATTTGACCTGCTATCCTCTGTCTTCTGTCTTCTGTCGTCTGTATAATACCATTATCCCGAGAGAAGGATAGTTCGCAAGAAGAAAGTGGGATTTTGTTACCTGAAAGAGTTTAGTGACTGGCACAAGCATTGCAAACGAATCGAGAGACTACTTTTTAGCTGTTGGCAAAAATCCCTTACCTTTGCTAATATTTTTGTCTGACCAAAGCCGATGGGTTCTGAGCAATGGCGAAAGAAATTATCTTTCCTGTTTCAAATGCTTATAAAACGAGGTACCTCATTCTTCCCAGCTTAGAGGACCGACTCCACCGAATTGTGGTTGGTTGGTCCAACTCCGGCCCGTGCGACCTAAGTGTATTCTGGGCCGAACTGTCAAGCGGCTTTATCGATCTCTTGGTGGTGGGCGGCGACACGGGGCTTCGCATTCTGGCCAACTCGGAGGAAACCGTTCCTTTCAATCCAGAGGAAAAAGACCTCCCTCCTGGATGGATGGTAAGCCACATATCTCTGGAGCCTCGCGACCTGCCCCCCGATGTTCTAAAAATAGTCAACACTTTCTTTTATGACGTCGGGGTAGACACTACTCGGAAAGAGAAAAAGGAAAAGGTCCGTCTTCTCTCTGACATCCACAAGAGCGACGAAGTGTGGCTTATTCTTAGTAAAGACCATAAGGAGCGGCGAGTCATCGGTTGGTCTAAAGAAGGAGCAGCTCAGGTAAACATCTTCTGGGCCCGCTTCCCAGATGACCAGGTCTCGGTCTGTGTGGCAGGTGGAAGTGAAGGAGTTCGAATCATCACCACCGAACAACAACCAGGAGAGCCGGCAAAGTACGACAAAAATCGTCCCCCCGGTATTGGTGCTCCCTATCTCCGCATCAACTTCGGTGCTTTACCTGATGACGTCAAAGATAACATCGGTCCAGAGCCAGAGGCTGAGCTGGAAGAGGATGAAGAACATGCCAAGACCCAACCGCCAGATTTGGACCTGGATTAACATTCGACAGTTTTGTTATACGTTATTCGTTATTAGTTATTCGGGATTTTTGTTCCTGTGAGCTGTGAGCCATGAGCTGTGAGCTGTAATTGACGACTGCTACAACTTCTAGGGTTTTAACCATTTGACTAATTGACGAATTGACTAATCGACTAATTCCCTAATTTTCTAATTACCTCACTACCAAATCCGCAATCCCCTTCCCCCTCCTTCTTGACAGAACCAATCTTATTCTTAACGTAATTTATAATCGATAACGGTAAACTGTAAACGGGGAACGGTGGAGTAAAAACCGAATAATCAGTATACCCCTACGGGTTTGCTGTTTACCATAATCTCGAGGTGGCTTTAGGATATGACGACCAACGTCGATTATTTCATTAGATGCAGCGATTGCGGAGCAAAAAA
>JAJDNB010000116.1 GCA_022340905.1 Deltaproteobacteria bacterium
GTCGGAAAGATGCTTGGGTCTATGCTCAACAACCCTACACCTTTTTTGCAATGCTAATTTCTTATCTCCGATTTCTTTTTTGCTGACCTCCGACCTCCGACTTCTGACTTCTGTGGTAGACGACTTCTACGTTATCAACGCTTAATTGAAAAAATGCCCCGCGAAATATTACACATTGACGTCCGCGACTTCTGTATTGCTTTGGAGCGGCAGCGGCAGCCAAACTTGAGGGATTGGCCGATGGTTATCGCTCCGGGCCAGGGTCGAACCGTGGTCCAGGCAGTCTCTCCTGAAGCCAGACAAGAGGGAATCCAGCCGGGCATGGTCGTGGCCCAGGCTCGACGTCGTTGCCGGCGCCTAACCATCTTGCCTCCGGATTTTTCTTTTTACCAGCAGATCCAGGAAAAAGTAATTACCTCTCTGGGCATGTTCTCCCCGCTGGTGGAACCAGTCGGCTGGGGACATTTCTTTATTGATATCACTGGCACTCGTCGTCTCTGGGGAACATTATTGGACACTGCCGATCGGATGCGACGGTCAGTGACTCGAGACTTTCAACTGAATGCTGCTGTTGGCCTGGCCAGTAACAAGCTGGTGAGTCGGGTGGCGGCCAGGGTAATACGAATTCAGGAACTGTGCGATGTTTTTCCCGGACTGGAGGCTTCTTTCCTCGCACCTCTGGCGGTAAATGTTCTTCCCGGAGTGGGAGAAGTGACCAGTGCCAGATTGTTGGCCGAGCTCAATCTTAAAACCGCGGGAGAATTAGCCCGCATCTCCCCAATCCTTTTGAGTCAGATATTTGGAGCTGCCGGGCAAAGGCTTCGGAGCATGGCATTGGGAGAGGATCCCTCACCGGTAGTTACACCCAAATCCGTGCCTATGATGCGGGAGGAGGTTCAACTGCCGGAAGATGATAATCACCGGCATAGATTGTTGGGTTATCTCTATGGGCTTGTTGAAGCACTAGGCCACCGTTTGCGTTGCCAAAATCGCTGTCCGGGTGAACTGGTTCTGACAGCGACCTATGCTGACGGTGTTCAGGCGAGAGCAGGGGAGAGACTTGCTGTTGCCGGCTGTGAATTTCAGTTGGACAGTTTTCTCTATCAGGCAGCGTTGCGACTTTTTACTCGGGCTGTTCAACGACGTATACGCTTAAGACGTTTGTCTCTAAACGTCGCCCATCTTCAGACCCCTTTCGACCAACTGGCCTTGTTCCCATGGGACGATCCTGGCCAGGGTAAAGAGATCAAGCTATTACGGGCTATCGACCAAATCCGCCAACGCTATGGTAACGGGGCGATCCATTACGGCAGGACGGCACTACCAGCAGAGCACCAACGACAGACTTAAAATTAAGTGGATCTAAGAGGTCAGAGATCAGACGTCAGAGGTCAGAAGACAAAACTCAAGGGGTACCAAAAATGCGCATTAATTCTGCAAAAGAGTTGAAGGTCTATCAAGAAGCTTACAGCTTGGCGATGGAGATCTTTGAAATCAGTAAACAATGGCCACCTGAAGAGAAGTATTCCCTCATAGATCAAGTGAGACGGTCATCTCGCTCAGTCTGTACAAATCTTCGTGAGGCCTGGTCGAAGAGGAGGTATAAAGCCCATTTTGTCAGCAAATTAACTGATTCCGATGGTGAAAATAGTGAGACTGATACCTGGTTGGACTTCGCAAAGGATTGTGGATATCTGAAAACAAGTGACCACACTCGACTGACAGAGAAATGTACGTGTGTCGGAAAGATGCTTGGGTCTATGCTCAACAACCCTACACCTTTTTTGCAATGCTAATTTCTTATCTCCGATTTCTTTTTTGCTGACCTCCGACCTCCGACTTCTGACTTCTGTGGTAGACAATTTTAGCGGCTCGGGACTGAAAGCCATGTTTATTCACCTCCACGTCCACTCCTGTTACTCGCTGATGCGCGGTGCTAGTAGGTTAGAAGAGCTAGTCACAGCAGCGCGTCGCCACGGCATGACCCATCTGGCCATAACTGACACCAATGGCTTCTATGGCCTCCCCAATTTTCTCGAAGTAGCCAGAAAACATAAAATCGCTCCCATTGTGGGAGTTCAGATAACTGCCCGGGACGGAGAAGCCGTGCTACTGGCCAGAACCCCTGAGGTCTATCCTTACCTGAGCGAACTGGTAAGTCGTCGACATCTGGAGGAGACTTTTTCCCTGACCCCGGCCCTGGCTTCCAGTCCTTCGGGCCTGACTGTGCTCAGTTCTGATTTGGAGTTGCTCTCGAGGCTACAAGGGTGCGCCGAACTCTATGTGGAAATACGTCCCGGTTCAGAAGGGGAGGGTCCTCTTAGATTTGCCCGGGAACGCCAGATGCCCAGGGTGGCCACCAATGCGGTCTACTTCGCCGATCAGGAAGGCTATTTCGTGCACCGATTGCTGCGCGCCATTGATTTGAACACCACCCTCGCCGATCTACCCGAGGATGAAGTGGTCCAGCCGGGACAGTGGTTAAAATCTACCGAACAAATGGCAGCGCACTTTCCCCATTGCCCGGAGGCTATGGCTGAAGCTATTCACCTTGCTCATCGCTGCCACACGGATTGGAACTTCAGTGGTCAAATATTTCCTCACTACCGGGACCAGGAGCGGGATCACTTTGAACTCTTACGACAAAAATGTTTGGAAGGGGTCAACTGGCGTTACGGTGAGATGAATCCGGCAGTGACCGAGCGTTTGGAAGAAGAGCTTTCCCTTATTCGGGACAAGGGGTTCACTGATTATTTCCTGGTGGTGGCAGACATTGTCCAAGATGCACCAATTACCTGTGGGCGGGGCAGCGCTGCTGCTAGCCTGGTAAGCTATCTCCTCGGCATTACTCACGTTGATCCCATACGACATCAACTTTTCTTTGGCCGCTTTCTTAGTCCCAAGCGCAAGGATTTTCCCGACATTGACGTGGATTTCCCCTGGGATGAACGGGATGAAATACTCGACTCTGTAGAACGTGCTTATGGCAGTGAACGAACCGCCATGGTGGCCAATCATGTGGGTTTTCGCAGCAGGGCTGCTGTTCGGGAGGTGGCCAAGGTATACGGAATCCCGTCGGCCGAAATCAAAGAGGTAACCAGGCGGCTCTCCTTTTTCAGTCGCCCCACAAAAATCCCGGAGCGAATGGCCCGCCACCCCAAATTCAGGAATGTATCCTTGGATCCCCCATGGCCTGAAATCCTCCAACTAGCCGGTCGTCTGTCAGGGATTCCCCGCCATCTTTCCGTGCATTGTGGCGGCACTATTATTGTTCCAGATCAGGTTCAGCGCTATGTACCTGTGCAACGGGCCGCTAAAGGGGTGCGAGTAATTCAGTGGGAAAAGGATCAAACCGAGGCGGCAGGTTTGGTGAAAATTGATCTATTGGGTAATCGCTCTTTGGCGGTGATTCGTGACACTCTTGCTGCAATTCGCCAAAACACCGGGAGAAAAATCTCTTATGCCAAACTCAATCCTGTTGATGATCCTGCCACCCAGAGACTGATTGCCAGGGGTGAGACCATGGGTGTTTTTTACGTGGAATCACCTGCCATACGCCAGCTACAGCAAATGACCGGGCGTGGTGACTACGAGCATTTGGTCATTCACTCATCTATTATTCGCCCGGCAGCCAACCGCTACATTTTGGAATATGTGAGACGCCTCAAAGGTGGTTCATATAAAAGCCTACATCCGCTTCTGGATGAGGTTCTTGCTGAAAACTATGGCATCATGGTGTACCAGGAGGACGTCTCCCAAATTGCCATGAAAATGGCAGGGTTCGATCCTGCTGAGGCCGACACCTTACGAAAGATTATATCCTGGAAAAGTAAAGAACGACTGGCCGACTATCGCACCCGCTTTTATGAAGGCAGCCGCCAAAGAGGGGTGAGCCG
>JAJDNB010000139.1 GCA_022340905.1 Deltaproteobacteria bacterium
AAGGTAAACCGCCTTGTAGCCCTCTTTGAAAAGACCGTCAACGGTCACATCCCGACCCAGGGCAGTATTGAGCTTTATTTCAACCCCGAGTCGGGTAATGGCCCGGATCTCTTTTTCCAATACTTCGGGAGGCAGTCGATAGTCCGGAATGCCCAAACGCAACATGCCTCCAGCAACTGACTGAGCCTCAAATACCGTTGAGGCATATCCCTCCAAGGCGAGAAAATGAGCGGCAGTGAGCCCCGCAGGACCGGCGCCGATGATGGCTACCTTCCCATCCCGCTTTGCAATCTCAGGCACAGGAAGATCTTCAATGTCCACCTGATCAGCCACAAACCGCTTGAGTGCACAGATGGAAACCGGTTCATCTACCTGACCCCTCCTGCAGGCGCTCTCACAGGGATGGGGACAAATTCGCCCAATGGTTCCAGGAAAGGGAAGGGTGCGGAGAATGACCTCCATGGCCTCCCGGTATTTGCCCTGCCTAATCAGGGCTACGTAGGCATGGGCGTTGACATTATTGGGACAGGCATTGGTACAGGGAGAACGATCACGCTTGTCTATTACATACCCCCCTGGGATGGCCTGGGCGTAAGGCTTGTAGGTGGCCTTTCTCGATCCCACGGCCTCATCGAACTCACTGGGCATGGACACCGGGCAAACTTCGGCGCAATCACCACACCCAGTGCACTTTTCCAGATCAATGAAACGCGGCATCTGTCTGACTCGAGCCTGTAAATTTCCTTCTTCTCCGGTAACGCTTTCCAATTCGGCCAGGGTAAGCAGGTTTATGTTGGGATGCTGCCCACATTCCACCAATTTGGGAGATATAATGCACATGGAGCAGTCGTTGGTGGGAAAGGTTTTGTCCAACTGGGCCATAATGCCGCCGATGGCGGGAGATTTTTCCACCAAGTGGACAAAAAAACCGGAATTTGCCAGGTCCAAAGCCGCCTGAATTCCGGCAATTCCACCGCCTGCTACCAGAACCGAGCCTACCACACCGTTTCCTGAACGGGCTTTTTCAGCACACATCTACAACACTCCTGTAATATCTTATTCTTTGCTGAGGGTTATGAGGCTTGAATATCAAGATGTTATCCAAAATACTCCGGGGCATTATAGGAAAGCAATGTATTATAACTCAAAACATTGGTGCAGAAAAGGACACACCGATCTCTCTTGGCGATTGATCGGGGCTCGCGTGTCTCTTGATCGTCGACCGTATAGTCGCCAAAAGGTGCTGCACCCTGCGTGTGCGTGCTCAACCCCTCTGAGTTGCGCTTCTGGCTCAGAGGGAAGCGGTTTTATGACGGGGCATTGAGGTGTCAGCTTCCGCAATATAGCATAACGATCAACCGTGCTGGAATGCAAGGATCGAGCTTAAGGCTGTGGGGCGAAATTACCCACGCACTGTGGGGCGAAACGTCCGCTTACTTATAGAAAATTCCCTTTCTGCTGTCAAGCTGAAAGGGAATATCGCTTCAACCACCGAGGGTTGAGCCAAATCAAATTCCCCACCTTCCGGCCCCAGAAAGAAATTGCCTAAGAAGCCTCAGGCAGCAGGGCCGAAAAACGGGGGATACTATGGACCGCTTCTAAGAAGCTGTGACTCTAAACCAACTTGTTATGCACCTTGCAAGCGTGCACCGTATTTTTCATCAACATGGTGATGGTCATGGGGCCTACACCGCCCGGAACAGGAGTGATGGCCGAGGCCACTTCCACGGCCTCGTCAAAAGCAACGTCACCCTTAAGGATCCGTTTGCCGTCTTCGGTCCGGCCCACCTCGTTGACGCCAACATCGATGACTACCGCACCGGGCTTTATCATGTCACCCTTGACGTATTCGGGCACACCGGCGGCAACAATCAGGATGTCGGCCCGCTTGGTGTGGAAGGCCACATCCTTGGTGCGGGTGTGAACGACGGTGACGGTGGCATTGGCGGCGGGGCCCTTCTGCATAAGCATGGCGGCAATGGGCTTGCCCACGATGTTGGAACGACCAACCACCACCACCTCCGCCCCCTCAACCGGGGCGCCAGAGCGAGCCAGCAATTCCTGAATACCAAAAGGGGTACAGGGACTGTAGTAGGGGTTACCGATCAAGAGTTTGCCCACATTGGTGGGGTGAAAACCGTCCACATCCTTGTCCGGGTCGATAGACAGAAGAACCCTCTGATCGTTGATATGTTTGGGCAAAGGAAGCTGCACCAAAATTCCGTGGATCTCTGGATCCTTGTTGTACTTGTCAATGAGAGCAAGTAGGGCTTCTTCGCCTAGATCAGCGGGCTGATTGTCCTGGATTGAGTGAAAACCAAGTTCATGGGCGGTCTTTTGCTTGGCGCGGACATAGCTCTGAGAAGCCGGGTTTTCACCCACAAGAATGGTCACCAGTCCGGGTGATACGCCGTGCTTCGCCTTCAACTCGTCTACCTCTTTCTTGAGTTCGGCGCGGATCTCTTTGGCGACCTCTGCGCCTTTCAGCAGTTTTGCTGTCATAACCTCCTCCTTCAGAAAAAGGCAAGGCAGGGCAATGGTGCCCTGCCTGCCATCTTCCCTACGACCGTGAACGGCTCCAAAGGTCAGTTCATGGCCTGTTCTTGTCTACTTTCGGACTGATCTTTCCCGCAGTCAGGCAAACTCCCCTAGAACAGTCCGGTTACCTTGCCGGTGTTTACATCCACATCCACCCTGCGGTAGGCTGGATCGGAACTGGTTCCCGGCATCAGGCTGATGGTGCCACAGCAGGGGCAGAGGAATTTGGCGCCGGAGAAAATCAACACGTCACGAACGGGAAGAGTCCACCCCTTGGGTACACCTTTCACCGAGGGATCGTGGGTGAGGGAGAGGTGGGTCTTCACCATCATGGTGGTGTAGTCATCATAAGCGGGCTCGGACTCGAGATACTTGGCCTTGGCCTCGGCATCGGGAGTCCAGGCAACACCATCGGCACCGTAGACGTTCTTGGCAATGGTCTCAACCCGGTCACGAAGCTTCATCTCTATTGGATAGAGGAATTTGAAATCGGGCTCTTGCTCGCAGGCCTCGATGACCGCATCGGCAAATTCCAGAGCGCCGTCGCCACCGTCGGCCCAGTGGGTGGAGACAGGGGCGCGCGCGCCGGCTTCCTCAGCATACTTGCGCACCATGGCGATTTCGTCCTTGGTGTCGGTGTGGAAGCAGTTAATGCAGACCACCGGGTTGATTCCGGACATCCGGATGGTATTGATGTGGTGCACCATGTTCTGCACACCCTTTTCCAGCAATCCCAGGTCCTCACTCTTGTACTCGTCCGGCAAGGGCAGACCTGCCACCACCTTGGGGCCGCCACCATGCATCTTCAATGCGCGAATGGTGGTGGTGAGCACCGAAACATGGGGTTTCAGCCCGCTGTAACGGCACTTGACATTCCAGAACTTCTCGAAGCCAATATCAGCACCAAAGCCGGACTCGGTTACGTGGTAGTCGAAGACCTTGAGACCCACACGGTCGGCGATGATGGAACTCTGGCCCACGGCGATGTTGGCAAAAGGACCTGCGTGAACCATACAGGGCTGATACTCAGCAGTACACATCAGGGTGGGATTGATGGTGTTTCGCATCCAGGCAGTCATGGCGTTGCCCACTTCCAAATCACCGGTGGTCACCACCTTGCCCCGCTTGTCGAAGGCCAAGGTGATATTGTTTAGCTTTTCGCGTAGATCGGGCAAATCGCGCACGATGGAGAGGATGGCCATGAGCTCTGAGCTCACCGCAATGCCGAACCTGGACTGCATGGTAAAACCGTCATACCTGCCACCCAAACCTATGATGATATTTCTCAGGGACTGGGCGCAGAAGTCCAGAATCCAGCCCATCTCAATCCGGGTGGGGTCGATGTCCAACCTGGGCATGCGGGTCAGGCGCGCAAGTTGTTCATCGTTGTAGTTTCTCTCGTGTTGCATCCTGGCGGTGAGAGCGGTCATTGCCAGGTTGTGGGCGTTCATGATGTCGTTGATGTCGCCGGTGAGACCCATAGAGAACTCGGTCATGGGGATGAGCAAGGAATTGCCCCCGCCGGCAGCCGTTCCTTTGATATTCATGGTGGGTCCGCCCGAGGGCTGCCGGAGACAACCACCCACATTCACCCCCCGCTTGCCGAGACCTTCCATCAGGCCGCAGGAAGTGGTGCTCTTTCCTTCGCCCAGGGGGGTGGGCGTAATGGCGGTTACCTCAATGTACTTGCCGTCAGGCTTGTCCTTGAGGCGATCAATGATTTTCATGAAGTCCAACCGGCACAATCTCCCCATGGGAATGACTTCGTCCTGTTCAAGATTGAGCTTTTCCCGCCACTCATCGGGAGTCGGCATGTTTGCCTCAGCCGCTTCCGAAATTTGCCAGTCTGCCATCTTTACTGCATCGTAAGCCATAGGAACCTCCTTACCTCCTCAGTTGATATAAATGGACTTACAGGCATCGTTGTGGAGTTACCTGTTTCCTGCCGTCATCACCTCCTTTAAATAATAGTATCAAAACTGTGCCTTGTTTCGGTGCCATAACGCTTTAACCAGTAAAAAAATCGCAAATATAGACTATCTAAAGCGGGAGACACCGCAATTAGACAATGTTCTGCTGCCGAGAAATATGGTCGGGGAGCTTGGGGTCAGAACTCCAGGTTTAGAGGTGTAAATAACTTCTGCCTTTGCACACCTATAGTATCCTGCCTCTGTATGCCATCATCAAGAACGAGGCCACGGACAAGTTTTAAGGTATTTACTTTTGTCTGATAAGCTCAAACAAAATGGTGCGAACGAAAACCAAAGAACGCTTATGGAGGATCGGTAGCAAGGCTACCTATGAGAAAATACATTTTTTCACATTGTTTACCAGAGATTTATGTCAGGTAAAACTTTTTGTCAAGCCAAAAATGAATTCACCTGGCCAGCTGAGCCTAGAAAGAGCAAAAAATCCGTTGTCTTTTGAGATATTTTTCTCTATAGTAGCAACGAGATTCCTATAGAGAAATCAATGGTTTTATGAAGATATAGGGTTTGATTCGAAGTGTTAGCCCAGATATTTTGTGAGTTGCTGTCGCGAGGCCGCAAAGATGGGCGTGCCACCTGGCAACCGCAGGGTGTTGGTTCCGAGGCGCACCTGAACGGTACGCCGCAGGGGCCAATACCCGAGGACGCCAGGAAGGAGGGCCATATCCGCGGTCGCAGCAGGTGATTCATGAAATATCCTGGCTAAGTATCTCCTTCCGCCAGCCTCCAGATTACCAAGCCAAACTGGTGGGGAAAAGAGGATTGCCCATGGACTCCCTGTGGCCCCAGGTGCGCAGGGTTCTGAAAGACACTCTCAGCGCTGAGCACTTTCTGCAATGGATTGAGGTCCTGAAGGTCACTACCCTTCAAAGCGGCCACCTTGTATTGCAAGCTCCCAGCCGTTTCCATTACTACTGGATTCAAGAACACTACATTTCAACCATTCAAGCATGCTGTCGTAAGGTGGATATCAGCGTAAGGGTTATCCTGCAAATGCCTGATGGTCGGCGTAAATCATCCCAAGGGGCCCATCCATCTCTTGGCAATGTACCGCTCATTACTACCTTTGACGGCTTGCAGACTTTCGAAACCTATGTGGTTGCTCCATTTAATCGCTTTGCCCATGCTGCAGCCAGAGATGTCTCTCTGGACCGCGCCCCCAAATTCAATCCCTTATTTATCGAAGGCCCTCCTGGATTAGGCAAAACCCATCTTCTCCACGCTATTGGAAATGGTTGGCGAGGCGAAAGCGACGGGGAGGTAGCCTACATGAGTTGTAGAAATCTCCTAGTCTACGGTCCGTCCCTCCCCCCCATTCCCTATGAACTACTCTGGCAAACCCTCGGTACCGTCAAGGTCCTATTAGTTGATGATATCCATCAACTGCCTGCCGAGGGCAATTTCCAGAGACAGATGCGAGAAATTTTCAACTGGTGCTATGACTTTGGAACTCAGATGGTCTTTGCGGCTACCCGCTTGCCGCACCAGATTTCAGATTTATCGTTAGGTCTCCGGTCTCGTTTGGGCTGGGGCTTAATAGCACGAATAAGAGAGCCCGACATAGACGGGTGCTATCAAGTGATCGAGTCTTTTCTAGGTGAGAATAAAATACCAATATCTCAAGATATTTTGCGTTATCTATCGGAGCAAGGTCCGCTTAATTTTCACGAGATTAAAGACTTTGTAGAAAAGTTGCAGGAGATTGTTGAAAGAGAAGGCACTCTCCCAAGCCTTAAAGACAGATCTCTGGCTATCCACGGAGATGTTTCCCCGAGACCTGAAAAGCTGTCCATCCAAGTGATTCAAAAGGAAGTGTGTCACACCTACGGTGTATCCTTGGAGGCCTTGCCAGGCGCAACCAAATCGCGGCCCCTAGTGATTGCCCGACAAGTTGGCATGTATCTCTCTAGAAAGCTTACTGGCTCTACCTATGCTTCAATTGGTACTTCTTTTGGTGGAAGAGATCACTCAACCGTAATCTATGCATGTCGAAAGGTGCGGGCAGAAATGAGAAGAAACCGTGTTTTTGCAGAGAGAATCGTCGAAATTGAAAAAAGATTATTAGATTCTTATAAAGAATAATATTATATAATTCTAAACTCTTAGATTGATTATTTACAAACTTACAGACCTTATATTTAAAATTAGAAATACTTCTTTACTATAAATAATCAAAGTGTGTAATCAAGGAGGAATGATGGAACTAACCATTCAAAGAGACGATCTTCTCAGGGGGTTACAAAAATCACAAAGTGTTGCCGAAAGGCGTAGTTCCATGCCCGTCCTTTCTAATGTCCTTTTAGAAGCAAAAGATCAACAACTACACCTAACTGCGACCAACCTTGAAGTCAGCTTTACCGGCAGCCATCAAGCTGAAATCGTGAAGGAGGGAGCAGTAACCATCCAGGCACGAAAGTTTTATGAAATCGTTAAAGAACTGCCTTTTCCGGAGATACGTATAATCGAGAAAGAGAACCAATGGGTAAATATATCTAGTGGTACTGCTGAGTACAACTTGGTTGGACTGCCAGCAGATGATTTTCCCCAGATCGTCCAATACGAAAAAGATGTAGCTTGGGTGGAAATGGATGCCCACCTACTCAAAGAAATGATAGACAAAACTATATTTGCCGTCTCCACCGAAGAGACTCGCTACAATCTCTCTGGAATTTATTTTGAGAAAATGGAAAGTGAGGATCCAATTGGCTTAAGATTGGTTGCCACTGACGGTCACCGCCTTTCTCTCATCGAAAAACCACTTCCGGAAGTGGCCAAATTCGGCTTTGAAAAAGGAATAATCATTCCCAGAAAGGGCATGCAAGAACTCAGTCGGTTATTGGAAGAAGGTGAAATGGTGGAGGTAGCCTTTCATGAAAATACTGCCATCTTTCGAATAGGGGAATCTACCTTGATAATGAGACTCATCGATGGTGATTTTCCTGATTACAACACAGTGATCCCGAAAGATTGCAAACGGATATTAGAAGTTGATCGCTCAAAATTCATGGAAATGTTGAAGCGCATGTCCATAATATCTACAGATCGCTACAGAGGTATACGGTGCAAAATTCGACAAGAGAACATGGAAATTATCTCAAACAATCCGGAAATCGGCGATGCCAGAGAAGAAATTCCTGTGACCTACCAAGGTGAGGAGATGAGCATAGCGTTTAATCCCCGTTATTTCATGGAATCTTTGGCAGTAATGCAAAGCAAAGTCATATCTGCTAGAATGATTGACGACTCCAGCGCTTGCATAATTTCAGGTGAAGAAGACGAAGGATTCTTTTCAGTAGTTATGCCCATGCGATTGTGAAAATAGTCAGGAATGTCACTTTGGCCACTTTCGCTGCAACCCCACTATAATGGAGCACTGCCGCTTCAACTAACTCCCCAAGATGTTTTATAAAAGATGAGGAATCAGATCCACTGGTTTACCAGATTAAGAAGCGCCTGCACCACAGAAGAGAAAGAGTTCTTTAGGATGATAATGTGTAAATAAATCCTAGGCTTAAGAATAATAAAGAGGTATAATCAAGGGTCGACCAAATCAACCAATTACCAAAGAAAGTAGACCAGGATCTATGGAAGACATACCTGAAGTAGCAAATATCCCCACTAAAGATTACGATGCCAGCAAAATAAAGGTTCTAGAGGGATTGTCTGCGGTTCGCAAGCGGCCCGCCATGTACATCGGTAATGTTTCCACTGAGGGTCTTCATCATCTCGTCTATGAAGTGGTGGATAACAGTATAGATGAAGCCCTTGCCGGTTTCTGTGATGAGATAGAAGTCCAAATCCTAACAGACAACACTGTCTCAGTTGACGATAATGGTAGGGGGATACCCATTGATATACATGAAAAAGAGGGGATTCCCGCCGTCGAAGTGGTGATGACTAAACTCCACGCTGGCGGCAAGTTCGACAATCAATCCTACAAAGTTGCAGGGGGACTCCACGGAGTTGGCGTTTCTGTGGTGAACGCCCTGAGTGAATTTCTTGAAGTAGAGATACACAAGGATGGCAAGATACATAAGCAACGTTATGAGCGGGGCAAGACCACGACGGATCTGAAAATTGCCGGCACTACAACCAGGCGAGGAACAAGGGTAATCTTCAGACCAGACCCCTTTATCTTCAAAGAGATAGACTTCAGCTATGAACTGCTGGTGAAGAGATTGCGTGAACTGGCATTTCTGACCAAGGGAGTAAGGATCACTATTGAGGATGAGCGGTTCAATCGCAAGAGACAGTTTTACTATGAAGGTGGCATCGTTTCATTTGTGCAACACATGAACAAGAATAGAAATACCGTTCATCCTGAGGTGATCTACCTCGCCGCCGAGAAGGATGGTATCTCAGTGGAGATAGCTCTTCAGTATAACGACACCTACAGCGAGAAAATATACTCTTTCGCTAATAACATAAACACGAGGGAAGGTGGAAGCCACCTCAGCGGCTTCAAGGCGGGTCTTACCAGAGCAATAAATCAATATGCCGCCGGCGACACGATTCCCAAACACCTTAAAGTGAAGCTTGAGGGCGACGATGTCCGGGAGGGTTTGGCCGCTGTAATCAGTGTGAAATTGGCCAAACCGCAGTTTGAAGGTCAGACCAAGACCAAACTTGGAAACAGTGAAGTGAAGGGCTTGGTAGAGACTGTATTGTACGAGCATCTCAGTATCTTCTTCGAGGAGAATCCACAAGTAGGCAGGGCAGTTGTAACCAAGGTGGTTGAAGCTGCCAGGGTTCGGGAGGCTGCCCGCCGAGCAAAGGAACTTACCCGACGTAAGAGCGTTTTAGGAGAGCACTCGCTCCCTGGAAAATTGGCAGACTGCCAGGAAAGAGATCCGGCAAGAAGTGAGCTGTTTATTGTGGAGGGTGACTCTGCTGGGGGATCTGCCAAGCAGGGGCGTGATCGAAAATTCCAGGCTATCTTGCCCTTGCGGGGCAAAATACTCAATGTGGAAAAAGCTCGTTTTGACAAGATGTTAGAAAATCAGGAAATCATCACAATTATAACCGCCCTCGGCACAGGGATAGGCAAAGACGATTTCTCCCTGTCCAAACTTCGCTACCATCGCGTCATCATAATGACTGATGCGGATGTGGACGGCTCCCACATTCGCACCTTGCTGCTAACCTTTTTCTACCGCGAGATGGAAGAATTAATCATTAATGGACACCTCTATATTGCCCAGCCGCCGTTGCTGCGAGTAGCCCATGGCAAGCAAGAAACCTACATTCGAGATGAGACAACCTATCAGCGCTTTCTCTTGGAGCGTGCCACCAGAGACAGGGAGCTGCTGGTGGAGAAGAGCAATAGATTGTTTGGTGGTGACGATCTACAAAAACTTTTAGAGAAAATGGTTGGCTATTTCGACGTGCTAAATTCTCTCAAGAAGCGGGGTTATGATCCCGATTTAATGAAGATTCTTCTCAGACTCTCACTTAAACAGGAACTGCGACCAGACCGCGACAGCATGATTCTTTTGAGAGATGAATTCCAGAAAGCCGATTTTCAGGTAAGAGATCTTCGGGAAAACGAGGAACACCATACCTTTGAGATCCAAGTGCGAGCCAAGGAAAATGGTTGGGGCTGGATAACAGTGGGCCGACAGCTTTTCAATATGGTTGATTTTCACAAAGCCCTGGAAAATCGTCGACAATTACTCGAACTGGAGGAGCCGCCTTACAGAGTGGTGGAAGGGGAAAAGGAGGTGACCATTCACTCCAAGAGAGGCCTGCTCGAATACTTGCGAGAGCAAGGAAAGAAGGGTTTGAGTATTCAGCGTTACAAGGGGCTGGGGGAAATGAATCCTGAACAGCTGTGGGAAACTACTATGAGCCCCGAAAAACGAACTCTGCTGCAAGTTGCCGTGGACGATGCGGTTGAGGCCGATACAATTTTCACTATTCTCATGGGAGACAAAGTGGAGCCGAGAAGGGAGTTTATCCAAAGTAACGCCTTGGAAGTCAGAGAATTGGACATATAAATGACTAGGTTGCAGGATGGTGGGACCGTGATCCAGAAAAGTGATTCGGATCTTAGACCCCCTTATCCTGCTTTTTTATGTCAAATGTATCCTGTAGGAGCGGCTTTCCCCGCCCGCCTCACTTGAAGGCAAAGACAATGGCGGACGGGCAGCCGCGACCTGGTGCGAGGATAACTGCTACGTATCGTGGCTAAAAAGCCACTCCCACAGATGAAAATCAATCCTTTACAAGGGATTAGTTATGACCCAAGAACAGCGTAGTGAAAGCATCAGAATTGAAGACGAAATAAAGCATTCCTACCTAGACTATGCCATGAGCGTCATTATAGGTCGGGCCCTTCCTGATGTGCGCGATGGCCTCAAGCCTGTACACCGACGGATACTCTATGCCATGCGAGAACTGGGCAACGATTGGAACAAGCCTTACAAGAAATCAGCCCGCATCGTTGGCGACGTCATAGGCAAATACCATCCCCATGGTGACGCGGCAGTGTATGATGCTCTTGTGCGCATGGCTCAAGATTTCTCCATGCGTAACGCTCTGGTTGACGGTCAAGGCAATTTTGGCTCAGTGGACGGTGATCCACCGGCGGCCATGCGGTATACCGAAGTACGTCTGAATAAACTAGCTCATGAGTTTCTCAGTGACCTAGATAAAGAAACAGTAGAATTTACACCTAATTACGACTCTTCCCTCGAGGAACCCTCGGTGCTCCCCACGGTGGTACCTAATCTGCTGATCAATGGGTCGTCTGGAATTGCTGTGGGGATGGCCTGCAATATTCCGCCACACAACCTGTCTGAGATCATCGATGGACTTATTGCCGTGATAGACGATCCCCAGACAGACCTCCAAAAGTTACTCTCCATCATTCCCGGGCCAGATTTTCCCACCGGCGGTCTAATTTATGGCAGCGCAGGTATCAGCGAGGCGTACGCTACCGGTAAGGGATTGATTAAGGTTAGGGCACGGGTGGAAATAGAAGATGTCGATGGGGACCATCAACGTATTGTTATTACTGAGCTCCCATTCCAGGTAAACAAAGCACGATTGCTGGAGCGGATTGCCGAACTGGTCAAGCAAAAACGGATTGAAGGAATAAAAGACATTCGCGATGAGTCGGACAGAAAGGGAATGCGGGTTGCCATTGATCTCAAGCGGGATGAGCACGCGGAAGTTATTTTAAACAATCTGTACAAGTTTACCAATATGGAGGTCACTTTTGGCATCAACATGCTGTCCATAGTGCACAGCAGGCCGGAACTTTTGTCTCTGAAGGATATACTCAGACATTTTCTTGAACATCGTCGCACTGTGGTACTGCGACGTACAGCATTTCAGTTACGGCGGGCCGAGGAGCGTGGCCATATCCTGGAAGGCCTGAAAATAGCCCTGGAGAACTTGGATGCTATTATCGAACTCATTAAGAGCGCTCCCAACCCTAAAGTGGCCAGAGAGCAGTTGATGGAACAATACGGATTCTCCGAGAAACAAGCACAGGCTATTTTGGACATGCGGTTGCAGAGACTTACGGGTCTCGAGCGGCAAAAAATACTGGAGGAGTACCGCGATATTCTTGAAGAGATAGCTCGGCTGCGCCAGATATTGGAAGATGAGTCTCTGTTGATGTCACTGGTGCGGCAAGAGCTCTTGCAGCTCAAAGAGGGTTACGGTGACGGCCGACGGACCGAGATTGTTCAGGACATTCAGGAACTGGAGCTAATAGATTATATAACCGAAGAGGACATGGTGGTCACTGTATCCCACGCCGGCTACATCAAGAGAAGCCCAGTTCATCTTTACCGGAGCCAGAGAAGAGGTGGCAAAGGCCGAACGGGTACAAGACCGCGCCAAGAAGATTTTGTCGAGCTTCTTTTTGTGGCCTCTACCCACGATTACCTTCTATTCTTTACCAATCTTGGCCTTATTCACTGGTTGAAGGTGTACCAGTTGCCCGAGGCAACCCCCTTGGCACGGGGAAAAGCAATCGTTAACCTGCTGCAACTTCAGGAGTCTGAACGGGTTGCAACCATACTTCCCGTGCGAGAGTTTGAGACCGACATGTACGTGGTAATGGCCACCAGAAAGGGAGTGGTGAAGAAGACCGATCTTATGGCTTATGGCAAGCCCCGTGCCGGAGGTATAATTGCCCTGAAGATTGATGAAGATGACGAGCTCATTTGTGCTCGGATCACCGATGGCAAGCAACAGCTCTTTTTTACCACTCAGGCTGGCAAATCCCTTCGGGTGCGGGAGGATGAAATTCGGCCCATGGGTCGTGTGGCCCGGGGGGTTAGGGGTATGGCTGTAAATGGTAGCTCACTTGTGGGGATGGAGGTAATAAGCGAAGAGGCCACCATCTTGACAGTGAGTGAAAATGGTTTCGGCAAGCGCACAGAAACCAAAGAATATCCTCTGAGACGGAGGGGAGGCAAAGGTGTTATCAGTATGAGAACTAGCGAAAGAAACGGGCCGGTTATAGGCTTTCGTCAGGTAGATGAGAACGATGAAATCATGCTCATCACTGATCGCGGTCGGATCATTCGCATGATG
>JAJDNB010000142.1 GCA_022340905.1 Deltaproteobacteria bacterium
CGAGCGAGCAGCCGTTTCTCTGCTTCCGACCACAGCGGCTCACTATCAATGATTACCCCGTCCATGTCAAAGAGTACAGCTTCAAGTTTAGAGGCTTTCCTCATTTGTCGCCTCGACAGATAAAATAGGCGTCAGTCGGCAGAGAGCATAGAGCAAAGGGCATAGGGAGTTAATCTCGTATTGCAGCTGTGAGTTTATCCTCATCAAATCCGAAATTATCAAGCTCCATGCCCTACTTGTCCTGAGCTTGTCGAAGGATGCTCTTTGCCAAAGTAAAAGGGCGCTCTGTGCAAAATCTTTGAGAGCGCCCGGTTCAGTTCTATCTATGTCAGATTGATTCACTTGGCATTTCCGGGATTTTCATTCTTGTTCTCTTCCTCATCCTCTTTACTTTTGCCGAACTCCTTCTCCACTTCGGCCATCTCCTGGAGTTTCTCGTCCACCAAGCGAAAGAGAGTCCCCTCCGGATAAGTGCCGTCCTCCTGGAGCTCTCCGGCCGCCATGCCCGTCAGTATCTCAATGCCCTCCTCGACGGTAGTCACTGGATATATGTGGAACTTGCCTTTCTCTACCGCTTCCACCACATCGCGCCTTAGCATCAGATTGTTTACGTTCTTCTCCGGGATCATCACCCCTTGCTTGCCGGTAAGTCCCTTGTATTGGCAAATGTCGAAAAAGCCTTCGATTTTCCGGGTCACTCCGCCAATAGGTTGGACCTCACCTTTCTGGCTCACTGAGCCGGTTACTGCAATGCCTTGATAAATGGGCACACCGGAAATGGCCGAAAGAAGCACATAGAGTTCCGTGCTGGAAGCGCTGTCACCATCAACCATGCCGTAGCTCTGTTCGAAACAAAGGCTGGCTGACAGGCTCAGGGGTTTATTGTGGGCAAACTTCTCTCTGAGAAAGGAGCTGAGAATCATAACACCTTTCGTGTGGATGTTACCGCTCAGTTTTGCCTCTCTATCAATGTCCACTACCCCGCCTTTACCCAAGGAGATGGTGGCAGTGATACGACTCGGTTTGCCGAACTCGTGATCACCGGTCATGAGGATAGACAGACCGTTTACCTGGCCCACTTTTTGACCGTCGGTTTCAACCCAGAAAATATCCTTCTTAATCAGTTCCTGTACCTTTTCCTCGTAAAGACTGGCACGAAATCTCTTTTTCTCAATTGCCCGTTGCACATGTTCGCTATTGATATAATCAGACTTCTCCTCACCAGCGTAATAATCAGCCTCCTTGAGTAGATCGCTCACGTCGGCCAGTTTGAGGGTGAGCTTCTCTCGGTCGCCGGTAAGCTCCATGCTGTGCTCGAGGACCCGTGCCACTCCGTCATTGGTCACATGCCGCAGTTTTTGGTCAACACAGAACTTGGACATGACACAGGCACCCTGTTTGAGATTGTCCTCTGTGTTATCCACCTCGGTGTCCAAGTGTGCCTTCACCTTGAACATCTTGGGAAAGCGGTCGTCGTAGATGTAGAGAAGTTGATAAAGATAGGGATCCCCGGTGAGAACGAGCTTAACGTTGAGTGGTACTGGGGTGGGTTTCAGCGTTCGGGTACTGAAGATGCCATAAAGCTCGCCAAGATCTTCTATTTTTATTTGTCGGTCTTTTATGGCTCGTTTCAGGGCTTCCCATGAGATCCAGTATTTTAAAAGATCCAGAGCCTTCAGTATTAAGTAACCTCCGTTGGCCTTGTGTAAAGCCCCCGGCTTAATCATGGTGAAATCGGTAAACAGGGCTCCGAAGTAAGCCTGTCTTTCAATACTGCCAAAAAGATTTGGGTAACTGGGGTTTGATTCGATAATGACTGGTGCCCCCTCAGTCTCTGAATTGTCTATAAGGACATTGACATCGTACTTGCGAAATGTCACTTCCTTTGGCGGCATAGGCATGGGAGCCGCCGGCGTCTGGGCCTCTGGCTTCTTTTTAAAATCATCGATGTTCTCCAGTATGTCTGCTTGCACCTCCTGGAAATACTCGAGCACTTCTTTTTCCTCCTTGAACTGCTCTTCCAAAGTCTCCATGAGATGACCAACCACATACATGGCTATCTCGGCATCCAGCTTGCTGTGTTTTTCCTTGAATGCCGCTTCCGCTTTGCGGATTTCCTTGATAGCATCATTCATCTCTTTCTGCAGACTGTCGCTCTTTTCCCGCAACTCCTGCTTCTTTTCTTCAGGAAGCTGACTGAGCTCTTCCTGGGACATGGGCTGGCCATCCTCAGCTGCAGGAACTATCACCATGCCCACCTGGGAAAACTGAAGGATGAATCCTTCTTCCCTGGCCCGCTGAGATAAAGCGTCAATTATCTCACGCCGCTGACGTTCAAATGCCTGATGAACTTCGGCCTCTTTGGCACTGTAGTCCTCGCTGTCAAAAACCTCGGGTATCTTTGCCTGGAGCGTGTGAACGAACTGCTCCATGCTCTTCTGCAGTTCCTTTCCTCGACCGGCCGTCAGGCTGAGATAATTCGGACTGTCCGGTTCCTTAAAATTATAAACGTAACAGCAGTCAGGCGGAGTTGGCTCCTCTTTGGCTGTTTTTTCCAGAAAAGTCCTGGCAATATAGGTAATTCCGGTCTTGGGCTGTCCTGCCACGAAAATATTGTAGTCTACATCTTTCATTCCCATTCCGAATTTAATTGCCTCAATGGCTCGATCCTGAGCCACCACCCCTTCTTCGGGGGGACACAGGCTCTCAGTGGTGTCAAAGCCTAGGGTGTTAGGATCAATTCGAGAATAGAGCAGGTCCACTGGAACTTCTTTGAACTTCTTGGCCATTATTTACCTCCTTGGCAATCGTGCACGAAGTGAAGAGTTCGGACAAATTATAGCGTTTTTAGCCTCACCAGAAGGCCTTCACCGCGCCTCACTTTCTGGTTTAGCTGTTTATCTCAGTCACTAGCCCATAACCTCGAGGACCACCCGCTTTTTCTGACTGGCACCTGCGGCATTGAGTATCGTACGGATGGCGTTGATCGTTCGCCCCTCTTTGCCTATTACTTTACCTATGTCTTCTTTGGCGACTGACAGCTCGATGATTGTGGTATTGCGACCACTTCTCTCAGCTATTAGGATCTGATCAGGTTGGTCAACCAGGGCTGTGACAATGTATTCAACCAGTGTTTTCATTGATCTTTCCTCTAGTGCTTCCAGGGCTTGCCCTTTCTCAAGGTCGCCAGTT
Organism: Deltaproteobacteria bacterium; assembly: GCA_022340905.1. GTDB lineage: Bacteria > Desulfobacterota > Syntrophobacteria > BM002 > BM002 > BM002. The sequence goes on from JAJDNB010000142.1 coordinate 3,193, forward strand.
AACAAATACCGCCTTCCAATAATACCACACCCTACGCTTCCCAGGGCCAGAGTGATGCTAGAGACTCAAGGCTTCTCCAAAGCGTCCCCTCTTCATGAGGCTCAAGGGTAACCAGGGGTTTCATCTCCTTTTCGAGCAAATAGGAAAATAGTTCTTCAAAGTCCACTGTCCCATAACCTATGGGTGCGTGCGCGTCGCTGAGGCCGTCATTGTCGTGGAGGTGCACTTCTTTGAGATAGGGGCCCAGGGCATCAAGCCATTCTGCCAGAGGTACTTCCCCGAAAACATTCAGGTGACCTACATCAAGACAGAAACCGAGATAATCGGACGATATCTTCTCTATCAAGTTCAAGAGCATTTCCGGTGTCTGTTCATAAACGTTTTCCAGGTGGATAGCCACTCCCATCTCTTCCGCCATTGTAGTCAGAGGCTCCCAGGTGGCCATGCTACTGGCAAGCCACTCCTCGCGGTCTGCATGATAGCGACTAGCATCATAACCCGCGTGGAACACTATGCTCCGTGGACCGAACAAGGGTACCAGTTCCATTGTCCGCTGCAGCCGCCGAACAGTTGCTTTTCTGATAGTTTCGTCGAGACCGCCCGGCGCTAGATCCATGAATGGTCCATGAAATGTTACGGTCCTGCCATTTGCTGCCATTCGACGGGCCACTTCTCCCATGGCCGTCTCACTGTACCTGTCTAGCGCAGCAGCATCAAATCCTATCTCGGGGTTTATGGAGTATTTGATAAACAGATCAAGATAGGTGTCAACCAGTTGTCGGTATGGTGCATTCACCTGCACTTGCTTCAGCAACCACCCGTAGGCCATTTCGGGGCTAGGGCTTCGATCTGCCAAGGTTTCTTTGTCTTTCAAGATATCCTGTTGGGCACGCAGTTGTTACCGGCGGACTTTCAGGTCACCCCTGGTGCTTTCTTATCCATGTAAAGGAAGCGCCTGTCACGTGAAATTAAAAGGCCTAAATCCGACCACTCGATTATATTTAGAGCTAGCCCAAGAATTACCTATCGTTTCACTATGCAGCATTCTAGCGAAAGGTTTTTTGGAAATCCAGCAAAAAGGGTTTTACAACCAATGCATACAGGACTATGGTTGGTGGCCAATAGCACACGTTAAAAATCCTGGGTTTCAGTGTTCGGGTTTCAGGATTTGTGTTTCTTTTTCCTGAAACCTGACACCTGACACCCATACTCCACCACTCCAGGAAAGCCCGGCTCTGCAATTCTGAGAAAATAGTGGGCGTATTAAATTTAGCTCGGGCCGAACACAAAAGGTGCCTACTCGCTATGAAACAGTACGTAATCGATCAATTGCGAGAAAATGATTTTCTGCAGCTGGAGCATTACCTTAACAACAACAGCGAAGCGGCAGAGTTGCCAGGAATCTACTGGGTACTTGTGCCAAAATCGCTGCTAGAAAAAAATCAGCTTGATCATCCAGACTGTCAGCCCTTCTACTTTGCCGTAAATTTGGATCGGAACTCTATCGGCTTTGAGCTGCTCATCCGCACTCGTACTCGCTTGCGCTGCGCCTGCATCCAATATGCCAGCCCAAAGCAAAGAGACCACATCATCAATTATGCGGACCAACTTTTCGAGAAACTCAACCTCAAGACTTAGTAAGCACAGGGTACATGTCTCACGGCGCAAGGCCACTGAGTCACACATAGGTTATGGGTACTAGGTGATGGGTGATGGAATGATTATCACCTATAACCCATTACCCTTGACCTATTACCGTTTAACACCTTACCTGATTGCTTCTTGCTGCAGCACCATATCCGCAAGAACCAGACGCACCATTGCGGTGCAAACGGGCACAATGCGAGGAATGGCTGAGACGTCGTGCCGACCCTTGACTGAGAGATTAACTGATTCCCCATCTTCGGTGATGGTCTGCTGTTCTATCTCTATTGAGGATATAGGCTTCACCGCTACACGAGCCACAATCTCTTCACCATTTGAAATGCCTCCCAGAATACCGCCGGCATTATTGGAGACAAAACCTCCTGGGGTCAGGGGATCATTGTGCTCAGAACC
>JAJDNB010000170.1 GCA_022340905.1 Deltaproteobacteria bacterium
TTATCCGTTATTTGTTACCCGTTATGCGGGTTCATCAGTTTCTACGACTTTTGCTACTTCTCGGATTTCAACGGCTTTAACGATTTGAACGATTTCTACGATTTGACCATTTGACGAATTAACCATTTGACGATCTTCAGACTTCGCTGAAGCAAAGTTGATTGATTTTGTAGATTTTTGGCTCAATGTTCTCTTATTGCTTGACAATATTGCTCTTTTTATGCAATAATACTAGAAGTTTATGTGCAATTTTTTGCCAATCCTTGGTAGATTATTTCACACGTAACGTTCCTGCACATCCCTGATTCTCGCTTCGCAACACCTTTGCTCATCTTAAAGTCGGCCGCGTCTTGGTGGGGAACAATAGGAAGGTTGAGGCAATGCCAAAGTCTAAGAGAAAAAACCGCTTGAACACCACCATCGACAAAGATCTGCTCAAGCAGTTCAAGATTCTTGCTGTTCAGGAGGACAAGCGGCTGAACCAACTCCTGGAGGAGTCTATTCGAGACGTTCTGGCAAAATACCAGCGCAACCCCTCCATGCCAATCAAAAGCCCGGGCAAAGGACAAAGAAAGGGCGAGCAAGATGAGCCCACCTCAAATACGCTATCCCTTCAGGGTGTGGAAACCACACTAAAGGAAATGGTGAAAGAGCTTAAGGACACCCGCCGTGCGGTGGAAAGGGGAAGAAAAAAAGTCTCTTCCGTCATACCGGCACTGTCCGGTCTGGTTGTGGGTCTTATTCTGGCTGGTGTTTTCTTCACGGCTAATTACTCCAACCTCCTCAGGTATAAGTTCGAGTTGGACTCCCGGGCAATCATGTTGAGTCACAGGGAAAACTCCCCTGCCAAGGCGGGCAAGATGGGAGTGGTCGGAGATACAATCATAGATGAATCCGGCGAGTTGAGAGCGGTGCGAACCGATGATCAAACCCAGGTCCCGGGGTTCCAGGCCCAGGGCATGGGTATCGCTGAAGTGACTCCCGAGTTTGAGCCCGCCTCGCCAGCAACAGCAGCGACATCCGCTGGAATTTTGTCTGCCTCTGAGCTCCCGGCTATTGCTGAACTGTTTGATTGTAAATTGAGCGCTATAGCCTGGGATGAAAACTCGGATCAAAGGTTGGCGGTCATAAATGACAAAATTCTCCATGAAGGTGATCTAATAGGTGGGGCAACAGTTCTCCGCATTAATCCCGACCATGTGGTGTTCTCTGACCGCGGCGCAGTTTTCATCAAAGAAATCAATTCTGATAAATAACGGACGCTGGTAGGTTCTGAAGGCTTTCATACATCTGTCCCAGCCTTCCCTACTTTTCCGGGGATTCTCATTTCCATTAACCCAATATTCCAGCATTCCAATATTCCATTCCTCCACTACTCCAACACTCCATCTTCTGCCACTTTGGCATCAGGCTTGCATTTTGTCCGGGTATACTTTTCCCATACAACAGAAGGTATAGGCGATGGCAAAGACTCCGGGAAAAAGCCGCTTTAGTACTACCATAGATACTGATCTTCTGAAGCAGTTCAAAATCGTTGCCGCTCTGCAGGGTAAACGGTTAAACCAATTTATGGAAGAGTCTATTCGCCACATTCTCGCCAAGTACGACAGCAAGCCCACGGCACCAGAGAAAAGTCTAGTCCCAAGGGTAGAGAAACGTGCACATTCAAGGGTGGAAACAACCTGGCCGGTCAGCATTTTTACTTCCAGAGGATTGGTGGAGGGAGAGATCAAGGACATTAGCAAAGGTGGCGCTCTCATTCACTGCAAGTATTTGCCCGAAACCGACCGCACTCTTGAGTTGAGCATCGAAATACCCGATCACCTCATGAAGATATCGGCCACGGTGGAAAAAGTCAGGCTAAACATCGATGATAGAGATAAGGTATTCCCCTCATATGACCTGGCCGTGCGTTTTTTAGGTATCGATGTTGACCAGCGCAGAAACCTTTACAAGGCCATCGAGCACAAAGCCCACAGAACAAGTCTTTAACAGTAAGACCTTGATCACCAACGCAAATAGAACGGTGGTCCAATTTCCTTTACCCCATTACTCCAACACTCCATTACTCCAATACTCCAGCCGATATTTTCCCTACCAGTTTGCTCAAGATTGGCAAGATTCTTGAATGAGCTTTTTCAGTGAAGAACTGGAATGAAAAATGAGGGGGCATCTGTTTCAAGGTAATGAAACTTCTAACTAGACTCTCTGAAAATAGTATTCTCAAGGTACCCTACTTAAGAAATATCTTGCTCGTCTCTTTAGTGCTTGTAATAGTGCTACCCCTTTACGATATTCTTTTCATCTATCCTGCCGTTAACAAATTGCTCACTGACGATAAAAGGGATGACGCCATTCGAATAGCAAGGCACCTTTCCACCATTCTTGTTTCTGGAGAGACTGAACTTACAAAAGATCTGTTACAGTCTCATCTTTCAGATGAATTAGGGCAACTCAGAGAAGTGAGAGACGATTTTGACCTGATCAAATTGAAATTTTTCTCAAAATCAGGAGAGATCATATTTTCCTCTGATCCCAAAGACATTGGCAATATAAACGACAAAAGATACTTTCACGAGATCGTCGCGAACGGGAAGATTTATGCGGAGGTCATCCGAAAGGACACCGAGTCCCTTGAAGGACAGAAAATGCCGGCGGATGTGGTAGAGACCTACGTACCATTGATGAAAGACCAAGCGTTTCTGGGGGCCTTTGAAATCTACTACGACATCACTGCCAGAAAAGCTGAGCTTGACTCGCTATTATCTCGTTCTTCATTGGTTCTGTTTGGACTGGCCTTTGCTCTTTTGTCTGTAATCGGCATCACCTTGTTTCGTGAAAAGAAAATCATTACTGAACGCAAGAACATTGAAGCCCGGTTGCAAGAAGCCCAGAAAATGGAAGCCATCGCCACCCTGGCCGGTGGGATTGCCCACGAGTTCAACAACGCCCTCTGTGTTGTTATGCCAAATATTGACCTACTTAAAGCGAAGCTTCCCGAAAACGAAGAGATAAACAAGCACACGCAGCCGATTGATGCTTCGGCAAGACGAATGGCTCATTTGACCAGTCAATTGCTGGCCTATGCTCGAGGCGGGAAATACAGACCTGAACAAATATCCTTGAATACCTTTGTGCAGGAAACACTACCTTTTGTAAAGCATGTTATCAAATCTGGCATCGTGGTAGAGACCCATCTCGTTGAGGATTTCTGCTATGTGGAGGCTGATCCTACCCAACTGCAAATGGTACTCCTGGCCGTCATGATGAATGCGGCTGAGGCCCTTGAGGATACTGGTTACATTCGCCTCACCGTTAGACACGAAGAGATTGACGAAGAGGTTGCCCAAGGCCATCATGACCTTAAGCCAGGGCCCTACATATGTCTGACAATCGAGGACAGCGGAAGCGGTATGGGAGAGGAAATCAAAATGAGAGTGTTTGAGCCCTTCTTTACCACCAAGTTTCAGGGGCGCGGCTTGGGTATGGCCGCAGTGTACGGCATAGTCAAGAACCACGACGGCTGGGTTGTGGTTGACTCTGAGGTAGGCAAGGGAACCGTGGTTCGCATTTATCTTCCTGAAAGCCAATAAAGGGGATGTTGTTAGGATAGGAACTCGCCAATATCCTCGCGCCGGTGGGTGATAGTGCTTTCCGGTAGGCTTTCGAGAAATATCTTACCGTAGGATCTCTTAAACAGCCGGCTATCCAAAACAGCCAGAACTCCCGTGTCAGTGGCCCTGCGAATCAGTCTCCCTAGCCCTTGCCTGAGGGTGAGCACCGCACTGGGCACCTGGTAGTCCCAGAAGGGGTTTCCACCCGCCTCCGCAATCTTTTCCAGTCGCGCAGCCACCAGTGGGTCATTCGGCGGTGCGAAGGGCAGCTTGTCGATAATCACACAGCTAAGGGTCTCTCCGGGCATGTCAATCCCCTGCCAGAAAGAGGCGGTGCCGAGAAGCACAGAGGAGGTATCCTCTCGAAATCGTTTGAGTAGCGTTGCTTTTGGCTGTTCTCCCTGTACCAGTAGAGTGTGACTATTCATCTGACTCAACCGAGAAAACACCTCACGCAGATTGCGATGGCTGGTGAAAAGGATGAATGCTCGTCCTCCGGTCTCTGCCAGGATAGCTTCCACTTCCTTGGTGAGAGCCGGAATGAAGTTGGCGGAATCCGGGAGCGGCAGGTGTTTGGGCAGATAAATCAAGGCTTGTTCACCATAAAAAAAAGGGGCGTCAAGGATCAAACCTTTTGTTTCTTGTGGCAGTCCAATCCTCTTTTTGAAGAATTCGAGGCTCTTCGCTACAGCGAGGGTTGCAGAGGTAAAAATGTATGGCCGGGTTCGGTGGAAGAGGCATTCCTCAAGAATCGGTGCCACCTGCACTGGTGAGGCCCAGAGGAACTTGCCCTTGCCTCTGGTCTCATACCAGTACACATAGTTTGGATCCCTTTGGTCAGTGATCAGTTCAAGGGCTTGCTTGATCTCTAAAGCGCGCTTGTGGCAGGAAGACAAGCCCTCACTTAATTCTTGTTGGCGAAAGAGGTCTCCGATCAGTTGATCCAAACTCACCCTCAACTTTGACCACCGCTGGTTTACCTCTAGAGGAATAGTTTCGGGTTGTAAACGCTCCCTCTTGTCGCTTGCAGGAAACCCTTCAAAAAACTGCACGGCCAATTTGCCAAGATTCTGCAGTGAACGGGAAAGGGATGTGTTCTTGCTCCTTATGGCGGCCATCTCACCTGAGATATCACGGAAAAGTTCCAGCACTCGATAACTGCTCGTCTGGATGCTGAAATAGCTATTCGCCGTCTCTTCCAAAAGGTGCGCTTCGTCAAATATCACCACCTCATAGGGTGGAATGACCTGTCCATACCCACCATATCTCACCGCCAGATCTGCGAAAAAGAGGTGATGATTGACTACGACGATCTCTGCGTTGGCCGCTTCCTGGCGTAAATTGGTCAAAAAGCATTGCTCAAACATGGGACATTTCTGTCCCAAACACCGATCGCCTCGAGCACTCACTGGCTCCCACCCAGCAAAATCATCTGGAAGCCAATGTATTTCCGCTCGATCTCCACTGGCAGTTTGCTGTGCCCAGTCAATGAATGTTTTGGTCAATTCCTTGTTATCTTCCGGAAGGAGATCTGGCTGCTCTATAGAACGATGAAAGCGATACAGACAGAGGTAATTTGCCCTACCCTTCATGCATACCGCCCGAAATGGCTGCGATATGTGCTTTTTGAGGAAAGGAATATCCTTGTCCAACAACTGGTCTTGAAGCGTTTTTGTGCCTGTGGAGATGATTGTTTTCTTCTGGCTGAGCAGGGCTGGAATCAGATAGGCAAGAGTTTTCCCCGTGCCCGTGCCGGCCTCTATTATGCTCGCTCGCCCTTCGCTGATGGCCCCCCCTACCTCCAGTGCCATGGTTTCTTGCACGGATCGATATTCGTAGTCCTCAAGAACTCGACTCAACAGACCATCTTTACCGAAGATCTTCTCCATATTTATTCCGAAATGGAAATTGGGGGTATAATCTGCATGATTATTATTCGCCGCGTCGCCGTACCGCCTTGTCTCCGCGTCACTGTGACTTAGAGTCAGATTGGTGATTTCAAAGGAGGGGGATAGTGTATATGACTAGACCCTACATGGGTTCAGCGTCCAGGTCACCCTTGAAGAAATCATCTGCGGCTGCGGCAGGTGCGGATTCTTCAGTGGTTTCGGTAGGGGCTGTTCCTTCCTTGAAGGCTTCAAAGACCGCATTTTCGTCACCAGGTTTGGCGAGCAGTCCTGTCTTCGGGTCTATTTTTGCGAACACAACATTCTCCGGCACTGCAAAGACGTTCACCGGCTTGTTCTCAAGGATATCTCTAGTGAAAGTCACCCAAATGGGACTGGCCGCTCTCGACCCGGTTTCAAATTTACCCAGAGTCCTATCATCGTCAAATCCTACCCAGACTCCAGAAACGTACTCAGGGGTGAAGCCTATGAACCAGGCATCTTGCAATTTATTAGTCGTACCAGTCTTGCCTGCTGCCTGGCGATTGAGGGCCCGAGCCCGCCAGCC
>JAJDNB010000186.1 GCA_022340905.1 Deltaproteobacteria bacterium
AGACCCGTCGCACTCTTGTGAGGTGGTTTTGCCGAAGGCATGAAAATTACCTGTCGCAATTGCAGCGACTCCGCCACTTCTTCAGCCGCTCGCAAGTGGCCAAGATGAACCGGGTTAAAGGTTCCGCCCATAATTCCGATACCCAAGGTGCTGTCCCCCGTTTATTTAGCAGGCAGTGAGCAGCGGCCAGTTGGCAGCATTATTTGCACCTATGGACTTGAAGCCGCACAGCTCGAGGGTTGAGATATTCCCGAAACGGCGCATGTGTCCAGCCTTTGCCTCTTAGAAGAGGCAACTTTCTCAAATAGAGCCGCAAAGGCTGGCGCATCCGCAGCTCGGGCTGCTGTCGCCTCTGCTCCGAAGGACCTCCGCCTTGCAAGTTTAGCAGACCGAGCGTAAGCGGAGGGAATGGCTCGGCCCTCAAGCTCTATCTCTCTCGATTACTTCACTCAAGACGAAATTGTCCCGGTGTATTACTTCATCAGAGTGCTTGTATCCCAGGACCTCCTCTATTTGATTGCTGCGAACGCCCATTATCTTTTTAATTTCTTCTGCCCCGTAATTCACCAGACCAATGCCGATCACTTCCTCGTCACTACTCAAGCACCGCACTGGAGCTCCCAATTCAAACTTTCCTCTTACAGCGACTATACCGGTGGGCAGCAGGCTTTTACCTCTAAGCTTCAAGGCTTTCGCCGCTCCGCCATCGAGGATCACTTCCCCTTGTGGTTTCAATGTATGGGCAATCCACTGTTTTTTGCTCGGAAGACGCCGCTGGGCTGGCAAGAAAAGAGTGCCTACCTCTTCGCCATCAAAAATCTCCTTGAGAACATATCGATTTCTGCCATTGCCAATTATCATCGGCACCCCAGCAGCAGTAACCTTCTTGGCTGCCATTAGTTTACTAAGCATCCCACCAGTGCCGAGTCCTCCCGGACGATGTCCGGCAAAAGCCTCCACCTGTCTGTCGATTCGATGAACTACAGGGATAACCTTTGCCTCATTACTTTGCCGCGGGTCTGAGTCATAGAGGCCATCCATGTCCGTCAATGCTACTAACAGGTCAGCCTCGATTAGCTGGGTCATAAGGGCCGAAAGGTTATCATTGTCTCCAAATTTTATTTCATCCACTACCACCGTGTCATTTTCGTTGACGATAGGAATTATTCCCCATTCTAGAAGGGTTTGCAGGGTGTGACGGGCATTGAGATAGCGCCTCCGATTGGTCAGGTCATCGCTGGTGAGTAGAATCTGGGCAACCCTTAGATCGTAACGGTTGAAGGCCTCTTCATATGCTTGGATGAGGCTGCCCTGACCCACCGCAGCAGCAGCTTGTTTTTGGGGGATGGTCTTAGGCATCTCCTGCAAACCCACCTTGCGGATGCCGGAAGCGATTGCCCCTGAAGAAACGATCACCACTTGGCGATCTTGTTCTCGCAGCATAGAGATCTCATCGCAGAGCCGATTGATGACACCCAGGTCAAGACCTCGCCGGCCGGCAAGCACAGAGCTTCCGATTTTTATCACAATCCGTTGGGCAGTAGAGGCCACTTTCTTGCGTTCAGGAGTAATAACCACCCTACATCCGCCTCGGCAAAAGTGTTAAAAAACGAAAAATCAAAGATTAAAAGAGTAAGAGATTTCCCAGAGTTTCATTTTATCACGACTGATCTTTTTCGCTCCCAGTATATGATCCATTGACGACCGCTTATTCTGTTAATCCCTTGCGCAATCTGTCAAGACGCTCTGCCGCAGCCCAAAGCAATCCCTGGATTCCCTCACCGGTCAGCGCAGAAATAGCATGCACCGGAGTTTCAAGTCTCTGGAATGCCTCTCGCAGCTGTTCCAAAGACTCCCGCTTCACCAGCAGGTCTATCTTGTTCAGGCACACTATTTGAGGCTTGCCGAGGAGCTCAGAGCCAAAGTGACCCAGTTCGTCATTCACTTTGTGATAGTTGTCTAAAGCGATTTGGACATCCTGCCCGCAGCTGGACACATCCACTAAGTGGATCAATAGTATGGTCCGTTCAATATGCCGAAGAAACTTGATTCCAAGCCCAGCCCCACGGTGAGCACCTTCGATGAGTCCCGGGATATCAGCAACCACCATCGATTCGCCCAGGTCTAAGCGAACAACTCCCAAATTTGGCGAGAGAGTAGTAAAAGGATAGTCTGCGATTTTGGGCCTTGCCGAAGATATGCGCGAGATGAGAGTCGATTTGCCGGCATTGGGAAGACCTATTAGGCCCACATCGGCCAGGAGCTTCAATTCCAGCTTAATAGTTCGCTCCTCGCCTGTTTTGCCGGGCTGGGCAATACGGGGAGCACGACGGGTCGCAGTGGCGAAGTGCATATTGCCCTTTCCGCCCCGACCGCCCTTCGCTACTACTACAAAGTCGTCCTCCTGGGTGAGGTCTCCGAGCAACTCGCCGGTGTCGACATCCCTCACCTCGGTCCCAACCGGCACCTCAAGAACGAAGGGTTCTCCACTCTTCCCTGTCTGCTGTTTGCCGCGACCGTGACCACCTCGGGTCGCTTTGAAATGACGTTGGAAATGAAAATCGAGGAGGGTTTGTTTTACACGAGTGGCTTTGATTACCACATCACCGCCCTTGCCCCCATCTCCACCATCCGGACCGCCTTTGGGGACGTATTTTTCGCGGCGAAAACTCACACAACCACTGCCGCCGTCACCGGCCCGGACGTGGATTTTGACCTCGTCGACAAAACGCATGGTTAGCGGTGATGGGTGACCTCCGAAGTAGTGTCCGTCCTGGAGTTGAAAAATTTCTCGTCTAGTGTTCAGCAGACGAAGGTGGTTGTCCACTAGTTTGGGGCATAAACGCTCACCTTTTGCCGGCTTTTGCCCTTCCTTTCAAAGTGTACGACCCCGTCTATCTTGGCAAAGAGGGTGTAATCCTTGCCCATCCCTACGTTTTGTCCAGGATGAAACTTAGTACCCACCTGGCGCACCAGAATATTCCCGGCTCGAACGGACTGACCTCCAAAGCGTTTGACCCCTCGACGCTGGGAAGCGCTGTCCCGACCGTTTCGTGAGCTTCCTCCAGCTTTCTTGTGTGCCATAAACAATTACCTCATCAAACAAAGCCAAAATTTTTAGGTTTCTATGTTCTCTACAGCAAGTTCAGTGAACCACTGCCTGTGTCCTTGTTTACGACGATAGCGCTTTCGCCGCTTGTATTTGAACACCACTATCTTTCGGCGCCGCCCGTGTGCCGTTACCCGAGCAGTCACCTTGGCTTGGGACAGCTCGGACGGTTCAGCCTGCATCTTGGTACCGTCGCTCAAAAGTAAAACTTCGTCGAAGGTTATGGTATCGCCAACCTGCGCTTCCAATTTCTCAACGCGCAGCACATCACCAGCGCGTACTTTGTACTGCTTGCCTCCAGATTTCACCACTGCGTACATAAGTTAATCCTCCAAAAAGACAAAAGATAAAATTAGACCAATCTAGTTCTTTTGTCAAGAAATTCGTTCAAGAGGAGTTAGTGCAATAGGGTACAGGAACATATCAATTTGTCAGCGCCAAATACTAGGTTTCAGGTTACGGGTGTCAGAAAAAAATAGAAGCTGAAACCTGGAACCTGTCGGAGATCCCGTCTGTAGCAAAGCGAAAGCGGAGAACACTGAAACCCTGTTCATTAAGAAATAGCATAAATATCATATTGCTCGAGGTGTAGACTCTGGTCTGCTTGAACCGTTATCCGTGCTTTGAGATTCTTTTCCAACTCCTCCAGCCGATGGCGCTCTTCATCGTAAAGAAGGTGCACAACTTCCGGGTGCGCAGTCACCATGACACTTCGCCCAAAAAGGGCCTCATGATCTCGCTCTATCTCGCGAAATATTTCATAACACATGGTGGTCGTTGATTTGAGATATCCCTCGCCATCGCAATAATAACAGGCTTCTCTTAATATTCTGTTTATACTTTCTTTCGTCCGTTTCCGGGTCATCTCAATGAGGCCAAGCTCTGACATCTTCAGTATGTTGGTTTTACTTTTGTCTTTTCTTAGCGCCTCTTTCAGGGAGTTGAACACTTTTTCCCTGTTGGCCTCCTTTTCCATATCGATGAAATCAATAATAATGATACCCCCAAGATTGCGTAAGCGCAATTGGTAGGCAATTTCCTTTACCGCCTCGAGGTTAGTCTTGAGGATAGTCTCCTCGAGATTTCGTTTACCCACATAGCGGCCTGTGTTGACATCGATTGCGGTAAGTGCCTCAGTCTCTTCAATGACGATATAGCCACCCGATTTTAGCCACACTTTGCTGCCAAGCGCCCGCTGAAGTTCCATTTCGATTCCGTAGGCATCACTAATGGGTTCGGATTCCTCATACAACTTTACATCTGCTCGCAAACTAGGCATGAACGTTTCGACGAACTCAACAATTTTTTCGTACTTTTCATGGGAATCGACGATGAGCTTGTCCACTTCTTGGGTAAACAGATCCCTCACTGCCCTGAGAATGATGTCCGGCTCTTGGTATAGTAGACTCGGCACCTGACTATGCTCGCTGTTTTTCTGAATCGTTTGCCACAGCCGCAACATAAAATCCATTTCTGCCTTGATCTTATCATTCTCTATTCCCTCGGCTGCGGTGCGGGCAATAAAACCGTACCTGGGAGGTCTTATCTGCAGCAGGAGCTCACGTAATCGGGACCGTTCACTTTCATCTTCAATTCGCCTTGATATTCCCACATGATCCATCGTTGGCATGAGCACCAGGTGACGCCCTGGGATAGAGATGTGTGAAGTAATGCGCGCCCCCTTGCTACCCAACGGTTCTTTCGCCACTTGGACCAAGACTTCCTGACCTTCCTGCAGCCGATCTTCTATGTGGAGCTCCATGGGGAAAATTTTTTCAGCTTCCTCTTGGAGTATCTCACCGTCTTGCTCGTTTTTCTCGCTGTTCATCATCATCTTTTCTAAATCTTCCAAATTGTCGTACACATCGCTCACATACAGGAACGCTGCCTTTTCCAGACCGATATCCACAAAAGCAGCCTGCATGCCTGGTAACACCCGTACGACTCTCCCCTTGTAGATATTGCCGCCAATGCTTCTCTCACCTGAACGTTCTATGTAAAGTTCTGAGACTGTGCCATTTTCTATGAGTGCAACCCGTGTTTCATAGTGAGTAACATTGATGATCAGATCAGTAGACACAATATCATCCTTCAACAGAAATTTTGACAATACGAGCGTCCAAGATTTCTTCTTTGGACAGATCAAATATATGCATGAGCAGATCGCGGACCCGTATGTTACCCTTTTGGCCTTGTGTAAAGGAGAACCGAATAGTGCGAGAGTCTAAAGTCTCGAGACTGAGGAGTCTCTCTGTCAAGTGGATAAGAGTTTCACCTCTCTTGGATTTTTGCCTGAGGGGAGCCAGGGACTGAGTCTGAAAGCGACGAAACCCCTCTGGTGGCCACACTCCTCTCTTTAACGTTGCTTGGTATGTAACCACTCTAGGAGTTGTTTGTCCACTATCTTTATCGTCCTCGGATACCTCAAGTATTTCCAAACCGAGTGGGAGTTCATTATTCAATCGTTGGCCTATCTCTAAAGCAAGCAAAGGCTCATGCAAGATCAATTTCAATTCCTCAGCCTGACTCTCAAGGCCCAAAGGTAGTGCATCCTCAAAGGAGACTTTCGGTGAAGGATGATGTCCTTCTGAATAGGCCAGGGGCAGTTGAGCCCGTCGCATTGCCCGCAGGAGGGCCGTGACCATCTCCAGATGGCTTAAGAATCGTCCCCTCCCAGACTTGGAGAATACTAGCCGGTAACTATAGGCATGATCGTTATTCCCTTGCGGATTCACCCTATTACCCTGGTCTAGCACCTCGTATGAGTGAAGTGTCATGCGGACTGTTTTGTGATCACAGACGCCGCAATCATTACAGTTCCCCGTCCTGCAGTCAGGGGTGAAGTCTTCGCTCAGAGCGTGCTCGTATTCTTGCCAAAGATAATCGGGGTTCACACCACAATCCAAATGCGACCAGGGTAGAACTTCATGAAAATCCCTCGATCTCGCCCCGTATGTCAAGGGATCAATTCCCGCCGCCGCAAAGGACCGCTCCCAGAGATCGACCCTCAAATGGTCACTCCACCCATCGAAGCGGCAACCTAACTCCTGAGCCCTCAGAACCACCTCAGCCAACCGTCGGTCTCCCCTTGAAAACACTCCTTCCAAGACACTCTGCCACGGTGTGTGCCACTTGAAATGAAGTCCCTTCTTTCGCAAATGTTGCTTGAAGAAAGTGAGATTCTGTTGAATTTTTTCGAGACTGAGCTGTGCTTCCCACTGAAAGGGTGTGTGCGGCTTTGGCACAAAGGTTGAGACACTGACATGTAGTCTCCGACGTGGTTTTTGCCTAGCCGCCTCTTGCCAAACTTTCAAAGCGAGATCCACCAACGCCCAACGGTCTTGAGATGTTTCGGTGGGCAAGCCCATCATGAAATAAAGTTTAATCAGCGACCAGCCGGCTGAATATACCGTGCGAACCCCTTCCAACAGGTCGCTCTCAGTAATGCCTTTATTGATGACGCGACGCAGACGCTCGCTACCCGCCTCCGGTGCCAGGGTGAAGCCAGTTTTACGCACTTGCTTGATCGCTTCAATCATCGTCTCATCGAGCGTTCCCACCCGAAGACTTGGCAAAGAGATAGCGATCTGTCCGTTCCGGTGGTGGTGCATCAAGGTCTGAAGCAACCCTTGAATGTTGCCGTAATCACCAACACTGAGTGCCAGGAGAGACAGTTCATCGTGTCCTGTGCTGGCAAGGCCTTCAGCTGCAACCCCGAGAATCTCCTCAGGCAATCGTTCTCGCACCGG
>JAJDNB010000194.1 GCA_022340905.1 Deltaproteobacteria bacterium
CATCAAGGTTATCGCAACTGGTGGGGAAGGCGTTATCCTAACAAATTTCCAGAATCCTTTAATAAGGTATTCATTAGTGGTGTTTGGTGTAAATCTATCGATTGTTTTATTATCGATTCCGGTATTGATGTATCGTGGTATAATTACAGCCGACTATTACAACGCAGATAAATATTTGCAAGCAAAAGCAAATTTTATTGTGTTGACGATATCGGCACCTGGATGGATATTTTTATCGATAGCCGCTTACTATTTAGCTGCAAATAGAAAGGCGCTCTTTATTTTAGGGATTATTTTATTGTTTATTTATATTTCCAGCATTATAACTTTATTAAAGCACAAAAGTTAAATCACCGGGCTGGACGTCTGAGGAATTGAGGACGAAGAACGTTTGATAATCAGCCAATTCTTATGCTAGAGAATACAAAAGCCGTGCGCGGTCTTGCTGCCAAGCGGGATGCCATGGCTTCTGTTTGATGACGGCTACCTGCCGCGCACCGCTTCCATCAACACACTGCCTCAAAACCGATCCGAAAAACCACTCCAATCACCAAACAGCAGAAGATAACCCCCCACAACCCTACAGCACAGACACCCACCCCTAAAAATACAATTATCTATTATCACATTGTTTTTCGCAATTTACCCAAAACATCCCGTACACAAAATGGGTAAATTTACCCAAAACGTGTACGGGATAAAATGGGTAAAAATGACTAGTGAATAGGGTGATGTCAATGGCCCATGAGAAATATGGGGGCCTATCTCAAGTTTACTTAAAGGGACTTTGTGAGTTTGTCAGATCTTTATTGTCCAATGTGACTATTTGGGTGGCTGTGAAAGTAGGTTGTATACGGTTTTTCTTGAGATGCCGAGCTTTTGCGCAATCTCCCGTCGAGTAAAGCCGCGAGAGATCAACTGTTCCACAACATATTTTTTTGCCGTCTTGTCACTGGGCGAGGGGTGAAGTCGACCTTCCTCAAACGAGACAATTCGTTCATCTAATTCTGAATCAGCCCAGTGCTTAGGGGGAGCATCTTTGCGAATTCTGGTCAATTTTCTCAATAGATGAAATGCCCTAGACAAATTTGTTTGAAAGTCGTGAACTGCACGTCGATCCTCGAGCACCTCTCCCATTTTAATTTTTCTCCCTTCCTCTAGCATCTCACGGTAGATCTCTCTGGCTTTTGAGGAGTCTTGAGAGAGTAATTCAAGAATTCTTTGTGGAGATACGAATGACTCACCCACCTCAGCGTCGGTAAAGAGCCTACAAGAGGACCAACGGTATTCCCTGGGCTGAAGGACTAACCCTGCCCTTACTGGATTTAGGTGAATATACAGAGAGACGGCGATAAAATATGACTCATCCAAGCACACCGCTTGTCTATAGCGCCCGCCAAAAAGATGGCCTTTTCTTTCATATTTCTTATTATGCCGACGAGCGTAATTGGAGAACAAATCTCGCATGGCCTCATGCAGGTTGGCCTCGTTTTGATGAGACAAAAGGTGGATGTGGTTGGGCATCAAGACGAAGGCGATAAATTCGAAGTCATAAGTATGGCTTATCTGCTTCAGTCTAGCGAGCATCTCCAGATAGTCGTCTTCCTCCTGGAACAGCAGTTCAGATCCTGATGCTCGTTGGGTAATGTGACTAATTACCCCGGGTGCGTTAATCTTTCGTCTAGCGCTGAAAAACCGTTTTATCTGCCCACTTTCCAATGCATCCATAGGATCCATCATGTGCCCCTCCTTTTGGTCTTTTGGTCGATCGGCTGATTAAATGTATAGCCATTTTACCCAAAACATCCCGTACACGAAATGGGTAATTTAACCCAAAACTGGTACAGCTAAGAGTGGGTAAGCTGGTTGAATTGCTCTTAATTTTACTTGACAATCTCACGGGGAAATCTAAAGATTACATAAATCTGCTGACTTTGTAAAAAAAACAGGCACAGGAGGTATTCTCAATGGTCGTACAAAAAGATAGCAGAAGCACTGTATGGAAGATTACGTTCATAGTGGTTCTGGTGCTGGGACTGTCCTTAGGAGCATGTGGTGATGTCGACGAAGGAAGGGCACAGGTATTTGACAGGGGAGTAAGAACCTATGACATAGTGCCAAATACCCTGCAGCTCCAATCCAACACGAATCCAGATATAATAGTAACTGGTGACGCTACGCAGTATACTCTGGTTGATGATGGAAGGGTGATATTCACAGCAAATGATGCCACTGGAAATAGGAACATTGTTCTTGATCCAGATGATATAGTCATTGAACGCCCGATGGCCAATTCGGTTACGGTTGTTACACTGAGAAACAGACTTTTATAGGACACCAGTCTTTTCTTGGCTCTATTTCAGATCTCCAAACCTAGGCAGAAAGCGTGCGTCAAGACTCAAGACAAACTCTCCTACTTTGCTGGTAGGACTTAAAATTTCATATTTCAACCCACACTTTCTGTTTTGAGTCTGTGCCACCACATCTAGAGCCAGGTTGAACTATTCATTTCCCATGATACCCAGCGGAGCTTCAGCTTCTCTTTTTTGATGACAGGCCTTTCTGCATTTCTTTAACTTGTTATCAAGTATTGTGAAAGTCGTGATACCTTTGCCTTTCATGGTATCTTCAGGCTGCCCCCACTGGCCTCAACCGGACTGATCGGTGGGGTTTTTTCCCACTGCCCAAATCTAGATCCCCACCGCAATCCTGTAGTTTAAATAACTAATTCTTGGTTGACCTGAAATGGGTAAAAATTGCTTGGAGGGGTCGGGTGGTATGGTGGTGGTGGGTTATTTTTTGGGGGAGAGGAATATGCTGCTGGTTTGATTGTCGATGTGGATGGTGTAGGTGCTGAGAAAATCCATGCCTAGAATGCCGTCAAAGTGTTGCTTATTCTCGGACCCCAGATCTACCACTGCCACAGGGAAGTCTGTTTTGGTGAAATCACCAACGGTTATGGAATCCAGAGTTGCCATTTGTGCCCGAACATTTGCGGCAACAGTTCTCAATTTGATAGATTTGCTTGGTTCCATTCTCAACCCAAGACTCTGAGCCACCTCTTTGGAAAGAACGGTAATACCAGCACCGGTGTCGAAGAGCAAAGTGGAGTTATTGGAGCCGTTGATGACCGCAGGCACGATCATGTGCCCACTGGTAGCTGAGAATCTGATGATCGATTGCACTTCCCCGGTGGATTCGGTAGGTGACTCCTCGCCGCTTTCAACTGCTTGTCCTTCTCCAGGTTCTGCCGCAACCTCTTGGCCCTCGGGTTTAGGGGAGGTTCCTTCCACTGTTTCGCGAAACACTTCCAGATCTTCCGGGGGAAAATATAGCTCAACGTTATAGGCTCGCTTATCCGCCTCTGTGCCATATTCCAGGAACTTGACAAAATGCTCTGCGGAAAGATCATAATCCGCTCGCCGAAAGTATATGGCACCAAGACGATAGTAAGGAAGGGCGAAGGTGGGATCCACTTCGATGGCTTTTTGGTAAAATTCTATTTCTCTTTCGGAGTCATCGTCCAGACTCAGACCCTTTTCAAACAGTTCCCGGGCGGTTAGGCTCCCTTCTGCTGGCTCACTCTGCGGTTCGGTTCTTGCGCTGGGTTGTTCACTTGAAGGAGTTGGGGTGATTTGGCGCCTTGGTGCAATTCTTTTTGCTATAGTATCGGGCTCAGGGGTGTTTGTTCGGGACTCTCTCTCCACAGGGACTGGCGATTCTGTGGTTCTCATAGTTTTTGCTGCTGGCTCCCTTACCGGTGGTTTCTCTTTGGGGGGATTCTCTGAACCGGTAAATTTCACAATAGTGAATGCTGCAACAGCAAGGAAGCCGACGACAGCCCATATTTTTAAGCGACTCTTTTTTTGTTTCTGGAGGTATTTCTCTACGTTGACACCGCAATTGGCGCAATAAATATCATCAGGCTGACTGAATGAACATTTTGGACAGATCATCGGATTTCTCGCAAAGCGCTAAGCGCAGAGCGCATAGCGAAAACTACCAGGCTGCTGGCTTAGAGAGGAGTACCTTGCATTGGGTCCAAGAACAATGCAATTTGTGCTCCACCCCAGTGCTATCTACCTGCTGAGTACAATTCTTTCCTATTTGGCCCGAAATTTGCCTACTTGTCAATATTTGATAGTGGAAGTACCTTAGCATGCGTCAATTATTTTCCCTGTCCAGGCTCTAAGTGCACTTGTGACTTACGATGGTTATTCTGGACAGGCTAGACTCCACAGGCGTGACAGATGACAAGCTGCAAGAGCATAATTCGATTTCTTTTTGTCTTTGTCCTTTTAGTTCCCGGTGCTTGCAACAAACCGGAACGACAACAGAAATTAACCTATCCTCCCCGGGAAATGAGAACAGTGGAAAGGAATGAGCCGAAACTGGAACCACCGGGTGGGGAGCGAAAAAATTATGTGCCAGGTGAAATAATGGTCACATTCTATGCAGGCACCAGTGAGAAGACCATCCAGGAGATTACGAGAGAATTGCACCTCGAGACCATCAGAGTTGTTTCGAAGCCAGATCTTTATTTGATGAAAATATTGGACGGATCTTCGGTTGAAAACGTATTGGAGCGTTTGCACAACTATAAGGAAGTGAAATACGCAGAACCAAACTATATGAGAACAACAAAGTGATATTTGGGTGATGAGGGCATGAAGAGACTGGCAATTATCCTGCTTATCATAAGCTCTTTTTTGACCTTTGCGACTAGAGCTTCTGAATCTGAACTGATCAGTGAGAGAGGCAGCTCCACAGGTCGAGAGGGGGCATACGTACCGGGCGAGTTGCTGGTCAAGTACAAACCATCAGTTCGCGCCACGGCTTCTGAGTATGCTCGATCTCGGTGGGGCGTTGCCACTGTCCGAACATTTAATAGAATCGGCGTCCACCAGGTGAGGCTTCCCAAGGACATGGCCGTGGAGGAAGCCCTGGAAATTTTTCACAACGATCCCGATGTGGAATACGTCGAACCAAACTTTCTCCGCTACGCAACTGCCACAACACCAAATGATACCTTCTTCTCCAATCTCTGGGGATTAAATAACCCTGGAGACACAGACATCGACGCCCCTGAAGCGTGGGACATTACCACGGGCAACAGCAACGTAGTGGTGGCGGTTCTGGACTCTGGAGTAGACTATAACCACCCTGATCTTACTACCAACGTCTGGATTAACCTAGGCGAGATAGCTGGAAATGGTGTTGATGATGATGCAAATGGTTACATAGACGACATCAATGGCTGGGACTTTGTTGACCATGATAATGACCCCATAGACTCTAACAATCACGGAACCCATGTGGCCGGAACCATCGCCGCAGTGGGAAACAACCACACCGGAATAACCGGGGTGAGTTGGTCGGCGCGGATCATGGTACTGAGATTCCTTGATGCCTTCGGATCTGGCAGTGTTGCCGACGCCATAGAGGCTATTGACTATGCCATTGACAAGGGCGCCAAGATAATCAACGCAAGCTATGGGAGTTATACTTATAGCGCAGCAGAAAGAGATGCCATTGCCAGAGCAAGAAATGCTGGGGTCTTGTTCGTTGCCGCCGCTGGAAATGGCAACTGGAACAATGATTCCGGAACTCAAAACTATCCATCCAGTTATAATCTGGCCAACATAATTGCTGTAGCCGCAACGGATCAGAGTGATTCTCGAGCGTCTTTCTCCAACTACGGTGCCACCTCCGTTGATGTCGCGGCACCAGGAACCAGTATCCTGAGTTGCCGTCCGGACAGGCAGACGGTTTGGAGTGATGATTTTGATGATGGTGACATCAGCAATTGGTCAACAGGAGGAACCAACGACTCTTGGGGAGTGACTAACGAATATTACCGTAGTTTCCCTAATTCCCTCACAGACTTCCCTTATGGCGATTATGCTGGAGGAACGGATTCTTATGCCCAGACGGAATCCATAGATCTTTCGTCAAGCACTGGGAGCAAACTCACCTTTTGGTGGAGGGGAAACATTCCGGAGTCTGGCGATTATTTTTCCGTGCAAGCCTCCACTGACGGCACGAGTTGGACAACCCTGAACCTAAATATCGGCAGTCAAATAGGTCAATTTTGGTACGGTACGGTCTCCTCATTTGTAGAAGCTACTGCAGACTTAGGACTTTACGACGGTAGCAACACAGTTTATTTGCGTTTCAGATTCCAGTCAGATCCCGATCTGGAGGTAGGTGAAGGCTGGTTCATAGATGATATTGAAGTCACAGCAGCAGACACGACATATTCTAATGGCGCAGCTGATTACCAGTTCCTACAAGGCACTTCCATGGCAACCCCGCACGTTGCTGGGCTGGCGGCACTCATCTGGGGTCTTGATCTAGGTCAGACGTACGCTGAAATCAAACAGCGTGTTCTGAACGGTGTAGAGGTAAAATCAGGTCTCAAGGGGGCTATCCTGACGGGAGGGCGTATCAATGCCTTCAACAGTGTCCGTGATGTCCCCACCTCCCCATCGAATTTATCTGGAAAAGCGGTTTCAAGCAGCAAGATTAACCTCAGTTGGTCTGACAATTCTTACGGAGAAGACGGGTTTAAGATTGAGCGCAGAAAAGGTGTTAGTGGGATATTTTCCCAGATAGCAGTTACACCGGCGAATACAACGTCTTACAGCGACACGGGGCTCGATGAACTGACAACCTACTACTACCGTGTAAGCGCTTTCCGTGGCATCAGTACCTCGGACCTTTCAGCCAACACGAACGTCACAACGAGTGCTACCACAACTTCCTCTGATGGAGATGCAGGTGAGGGCAGAGGAGGTTGCTTCCTGGCCACGGCAGGTTTTTGAGAGCGTGAGAGGAACCTTACTCGGACTGCCACTGTCTTAACTAGAGAAAGTCCCTTGATTTTCAAGAGTTGGGCATCTTTCTTGCTATTGTAATTTTTGTAATTTTTTGCTAATTGTTGGCAAAGGCAGTAGAAAAAACAGCCTGTAATTACCGTAACATGGTAAACGACGCCCTCAGGGAAGAGTTATAGCTCTGAACGGAGGGTAAAGGGTCAGGTATTGCCGTACTCTGAAGCTTCTGAGCAACGTCTGGACCCAGAAAAGTCTGGTTCAGACAAAACGTAAAACGCTCTTGGAATATTCCAAAAATGTTTTCCTTCAAGCATCGCTGGATCGCTGACATTTTTGTCCTCAGCCTGATTGTCTATTTTGGGGTGGGTGCGGTTATGGCTATAATGGACAGCAGGCTTGCTCCTACTTCTCTTAAGGAAAGTGAATCAATCAAGCTCCACCAAGAGGTAGCGGCTGAGGTGAAACCTCTGCAGGATTACGCAATTATTGCAGAGCGAAATCTGTTTGGCGGGAATGCACAAGGTCTTTCCGAGGCTCAATCTGAAAAGATTGATATTGAAGGAATGCCAGTGGCAGTGCAAAGTCTCGGATTGAAATTGGTCGGTACGGCGGTGTCAAGCAAACCAGAAGATAGTTCCGCCATAATCGAGGATCTTAGCACTCGAAAACAGGACGTTTACCGTGAAGGGGATGAGGTAAAAAACACGCGGATTAAAAAAATTCTCCGCCATAATGTCATTATTAATAGCGGAAGACGGGATGAGGTGCTCACCATGGTGGAGGATGAGGGCACAGAAAAATCTGCGGCTCACGTACGTCCAACTCGAGGGCGACCCACACCGCCATCAGAATCAAGTTCTATACAGCTGGACCGCGAGGAACTGGAATCCCAGATGGCAGATTTAAACGAGTTGATGCAGCAGGTGCGCATCCGTCCTTTTATGGAAGGCAGGAATCCTGCGGGTTTTTTGGTGAGCAACATCAAACCTGGCAGCCTTTTTTCGAAGATGGGACTGAGAAACGGCGACGTGATTCAAGGGGTCAACGGCCAAACCATAACTACCCCAGATCAGGCGATCGAGCTTTATGAGGGCCTTATGCAAGGTGGCTCGATTGACGTGGAGATAAAACGTGGTCGGCGGACACAGAAGTTACGGTATGCGGTGGAATAAGGCAGCGGGCAGCAGCCAGCCAGCAGCTGGCAGTGGTGGCATAGAGCATCCTTCGACAAGACCTGTCGACGAGCTCAGGTCGAGTCGCTCAGGACAGGTAGAGCAGAGGGCATAGGGAGGTAATTTCGAATTTGGAACTATGAAATGCTAATGGGTATTTTGGATTTCGAAGTCCAAAACTCGGACCGTGTAGTGAATGGTTTTGGTTGCCAGGAGAAGGCAAATGGCCAGTAAGATTATTAACAAATTCAGGTGGGTATTGATTTTTGTGATGTTTTTTTGCCTCACCACTGTGGTGCATGGCCAGAAAGCGGAGCGGGCTGGCTCCCGTAAAAATTCTAACAAGACCATCAGCATGGATTTTGACCAGGTCGATATCAAAGTCTTCATCAAGTTCATCAGCGAACTGACCGGTAAGAACTTTGTGATTGACGACAAGGTCAGGGGCAAAGTGACCGTTCTCTCTCCGAGTAAAATATCAGTAGAAGAGGCCTACAAGGTATTTGAGTCGGTTCTCGAGGTGAACGGGTATACCACAGTGCCCGCCGGCAAAGTGATAAAGATAGTTCCCTCAGTGGAAGCCAGGCAGAAGAGTGTGGAGCTGCGCAAGACCCCAGTCTTTGTTCCCCGGGCAGACGACCGGATTATAACCCAGATAATTCCCCTGCAGTTTGCAGAGGCCCAGGAAGTGAGAAAGCTGCTGGCGCCACTGGTTTCAAAGCAGGGGGTGATAATTGCCTACGACCCCACGGATAGCCTGATAATCACCGATTACCAATCGAACATTCAGAGGCTGCTCCATATTGTTAATGAGATAGACGTAGAGTTCCAGGATGCGACCATAAGCGTGATCCCCCTGGAATATGCCAGTTCTGAGAGCCTGGCCACCACAATTTCCGGACTCCTGGAAACGAGGCAAAAACAGGTCAGGGGCCGGAGGGCGGGACCGCCTCTTAAGGTTCTCTCGTACGACAGGATAAATATGCTCATCGTTCTGGCCGACCGCCAGAACACGCAAATGATCCAGGCTCTGGTCAAGACACTGGACCAACCAACTCCTAAGGGTGCCGGTAATGTCCAGGTAGTTTACCTGGAAAACGCCCAAGCTGAAGACTTGGCCAAGGTGCTCACCGGTCTCCCCGCTAAGCCTCAAGCAAAGGGTGAACAACCGGTTATTTCCACCGAAGTGAAGATCGTGGCAGACAAGGCCACCAATGCCCTGGTGATAACGGCCAAGCCTGAAGAATATCAAGTCCTCCAGCCCATTATCCAGCAGCTGGATATCCCCAGGAAACAGGTCTACGTCGAAGCACTTATTATGGAGGTTAGAGCTACCTTACAAATATCCGTGGGGGTTGACTGGGTTACGGCCGATAAAACTAATTTGCCTCTTGGTCTCAATGAGGGAGTGGTCTTTGGCGGATCCAGAACAGCCGGCGCTTCTGTTTTGGACGCAACCGGAAATCTGGCCCTGCCAACTGGCCTTACTGCGGGAGTGGTGTCATTTCCCGTTACCATAGGGGGTATTACCTTTACCAATTTGGCGGCCCTCATAACTGCCTCTCAGACAGACAACGACATCAATGTTATTTCCACCCCCCAACTCATGACCTTGGACAATGAGGAGGCCAGCGTGGTGGTGGCGGAGAATATCCCCTTCAGCACCAGGGTGGATGAGGGTACGGCAGTCACCGACAGGGCTATCCAGAGCTTCGAATACAGGGATGTGGGCGTGACCCTCAAGGTTACCCCGCAGATTAATGAGAAGCGTTTTGTCAAGCTCAAGATCTACGAGGAAATCAGCCGGGTGGTGAGCCAGACCACGCAAATCAGTCCGACCCAAGCTGTGCTGGCGCCCACCACCACCAAACGAACTGCCGAGACCAACGTTCAGGTGAAAGATGGAGAGACGGTGGTAATCGCCGGGCTGGTGGGCGACAATGTAGATATTACCAGTACAAAGGTGCCATGCCTGGGAGACATTCCTTTAGTAGGCTGGCTGTTTAAATCTGAACGGCGGGACACTACGAGAACCAATCTGCTCATTTTCCTCACTCCATACATTGTAGTCAGTTCTCACGAGGCAGATGAGATTTATCACAGGAAATCGAAGATGATGGAAAAGGTCAAAGAGGGATACGGTCCGGCCGAGAAGACGATGGAGGAGCCGGCACCCAGTAGTGAGCAGACGCCAATTAACAGCCCTTCGACTAACTCAGAGCAGCCGGCAGAGGGCAGCAAGCAGCCTGCAGTGGACAGCCCTTCGACGAGCTCAGGGCAAGCGGGCAGCAGGTAGAATAAACTAGGCACTAAGGACTAAGCACTAGGCACACCAGGAAGACGCGGAGAGGGGGAGAAACGGCGAGACGGGACTAGAGGTCAGAGGTCTGAAGTCGGAGGTCAGAAGACAAAAGACAGACGACAGATGGCGGAGGACAGAGAACAGATTATAGCGGATTGCGGATTGTGGATTTCGGATTTGGGTGGGCATGGAGCATAAATTCAGAGGACAGAGGACGGACGACAGAGGACAGGGTACGTTGCGCGTCATTAGGTCACTATGCTGCTCTGTCATTTATTGTAAGAGGTAAAGGGTCGGAAGATTTCCTATTTGAGAAGGCATAGGGCATGGAGCATAGAGTAAGAAGTAAAGAGAAGAGAGAAAAGAGAT
>JAJDNB010000196.1 GCA_022340905.1 Deltaproteobacteria bacterium
AGGACAGATGACAGAATGTGGATAATTTTGAATTTTTTAAATCCGAAATTCGACATTCGAAATTCGCAATGTGGCTTTTACCCTATGCGCTTTGCGCTAGGCGAAATCAGCTTGACAAAACTTTCACATGTTGATATAGAGCTTAGCTTGTGGGATTCTAGATTCAGCCCAATCATAATGATTGGGCTTGCTCTTTGGTGGAACTTAATAGATGATGCCAGTATGGGGAGAAAGGGGGTGGAACTTTACCATGGGTAAACGTTTCCTTACAGTTCTAGCGATCGCGGTGTTGATGTGCAGTGTGGCTTTTTTGGGCTTGAGTGGTGCGGCTGAGCAAAAGGTGCCTGCTGTGATAGTCATAAAATCAACACTCTGGAAGGATCACACCAAGAGTGCGGTGACCTTTGATCACAAAAAGCACCAGGAAGACTACAAGATCAAGTGCACCGAGTGCCATCATGTGTACAAAGATGGTAAAAACGTCTGGAAACAGGGCGACGAAGTCAAAAAATGCCAAGATTGTCACAATGAGCCAACAATCAAGGGCGAAAAGAAGCTGCCCAAAGACAAGCAGAAGCTCAATCTGAAGATTGCCTTTCACGACAATTGCCAGGGATGCCACAAGGAGTTGAAGAAGAAAGACAAGGCTAAATACGGTAAGATCCCCACCACCTGTATCCAGTGCCATCCTAAGGAGAAGTAAACTTACTAAATCCTTATGATGGTCTGTACAGAGGTAGGGTACAGAGCATTAAAAAGCCGGTGGCCAAAATTGGCCACCGGCTTTTTTTTGGATGTGGGATCTGAGATATGAGATGTGAGATGCATGGATCAGAGCCCCTATCCCATATCACACATCTCACATCGCACATCAATATAGTGGAGCTAGATTTCCTCTACAGTAATGGCATCAAAATCGCAGGCCTCAATGCAACTCTCGCAGCCCAGGCAGTCATCTTCATTTACTGGTTCGGCCCTGCCTTCAACCAGTTGATACACATCCACCGGACACACGTCTGCGCATTCACCATCGCCTGTGCACTTTTCTTTGTCAACGGTTACTTTCCACATTTGACCACTTCCTTCTGGCGATCCAAAAGACGCTATTTAAACACAAAGGACACAAAGATCACAAAGGTATTTGATAATTAGAGACTGTTCACCAATTGCGTCTTTAATTTCTCGAAGCTTTGACATATCTGCTTAAAAAATATTGAACAGTCTCAATTAGTAATCTGCTTTGTGTGCTTTGTGATCTCAGTGGTTGAATTCTTAGCTCCTAACTCTCTCTGGCAGGTGCAAGTTAGGAAATAAAAGCCGGAACTCCATTTCCTGGAAACTCCGGCTTTAGCTTTTTAAGAAAAATCAGAAATGCCTTTCTTTAAAATTGCTAGACCTCTTCGACCGTGATGGCCTCAGACTCGCACACCTCTACACAACTTTCGCATCCCAGGCACTCCTCGGCGTTTACCGGTTCGGCCTTACCATCAACCATCTCGTACACATCCACCGGGCATACTTCCACGCATTCCTCGTCGCCTATACACTTATCCTTATCTACAGTTACTTCCCACATGTGCAGCTACCTCCTTGTCCGTTTAAAAGTATAATCTATTTTTACTCTCAGTCATTTTGGCTCTGCCGGATACTTGAAAAGACGCATTACTTCAGTCTCCCAGGCAGGAGCTCAAAAAGAGAGTGAAGACTAGTTGGCTCTAATCAAGGCTGGACAAAACGGTTGGACGCTCTTTAGTGAGATTCCAACTACTGAGATCTTTTGAGAGGCTGCTTGACGGCGCTGGTCGTTAGACCTCTTCTACTGTGATAGCGTCGGCTTCACATACCTCCACACAGCTCTCACATCCCTCACAGTCATCCATATTTACCGGCTCGGCCTTGCCGTCAACCATTTCAAGGACATCCATCGGGCAGATATCCACACATTCCTCGTCGCCTGTACACTTATCTTTATCTACAGTCACTTGCCACATGGACTGGTCACCTCCTTATGTAGTGGATTCTCCTTACCGAAAGGCGGGCGCAAAAATTAGACTAAATCAATAGTGAAATTAATATGTTAGGAACACAAAACAGTTACATTTCTACCCGGCGGTCAATATATCGTTAAGATATTCCTTTGTCAACCTTTTGTGAAGAATTTTGCAAAAAAAGAAACAGGCCCCCCTAGAGGTGGCCGTCAGTGGTCCGTTGCGGAAGAGGCATGGGGCATAGGGCATAGAGCATAGGGTAAAAAACAATTTGTCTGACCTCTGATCTCCGACCTCCGATCTCTCGCTTCTCAGTTCCTTGGTGCCTAGTGCTTACTGCTTTGTGCCTGGTAATCTGCTGTCGTCTGTCTTCTGTCGTCTGATTTCCGGTCTCTGATCTCTGACCTCTGGGTTCTGCCAGCTGACTGCTGGAAATCCCTACTCCCATTTTTAGAACAGATTTGTTACAACGGACTACAGACCACTGACTACGGGCAACTCTGGAGGAGTCATGATCAAATTCAACGGTATTAATCATTTGGCTATGGTAACAGGCGATATGGACAAAACCATACGGTTCTGGAGAGACCTATTGGGAATGAGACTGGTTGCCGGCTTGGGCAAACCAGGATACAGACATTATTTTTTTCAAATCTCCGAGCACGATCTTCTTGCTTTTTTTGAGTGGCCTGGGGTAAAGCCCGTGCCTGAGAAAGATCACGGCTATCCTACTTCAGGCCATGTAGTCTTTGACCACATCTCTTTCGGCGTCCAAACCGAAGACGATCTCTATGAAATCAAGGACAAATTATCTGCTGCCGGATTCTGGGTTTCGGAGCCCATAGACCACGGCTTTATTCATTCCATCTATTCTTTCGACCCCAACGGCATTCCTATAGAATTCAGCCTCAATGTAGACACCGTAGGTATCAGAAAAAATCCGCGGATGGTGGATTCTTCCCCTTCCGCCGTCACCCGAGAGGGCCCTGACCCACAGCCTAATCATTGGCCTGAAATAACGGACCCCACCCCACCTGAAGACAGGAAGGTGTACCCCGGGGAAGGGAGGGAACTGGTCAACGAAAAGAAAAGTATTTGGTAAGCGCAGGCTGCGCTTACCAGCTGGCAGGTGGCAGGAGGCAGCTGGCAGCAACAAGAAATAATAATGTCTGATATCGGATGGTAGCCATTCCGAAAAATACTGCCTGCTGCTGGCAGTCTGCTGCCTACTCTGACGCGGCGTGTCCGAGAGCTAGAGTTAGAGGTAACAAAAAAGGCTCATACTCCTGAGTATGAGCCTTTCTGCCTTCAAGGGAAGACGGACTGCCTAGGCGCCTATCTCCTCCTTGACCGAAACCGCTACCTTGTAAAGGATCGTGAGAACCAGGAACCCGGTGGCCCACACTCCGACGGTGATTGCCAGCTCCGGCACGGTGGGCACGTACTGGGTTATGGTCTCAAAGGGGTTGGGGATAAAGCCGGTGATGACCAGGGTGACCCCTTTCTCTATCCACAGCGAAATGAACACCAGCGCGCAGGCCACTGCCAAGGTTTTCTCGTTGTGCCTGATTGCAGGAACGAGCAGCATCAGCGTTGCGATAACCGCCATGATCGCGAAGGCCCAGCTCCAGGGGACCAGGTTGCTCTTCCCATGCAACCCTACAAAGTTGTAAACGAAACCTTGCATATGCCAGGGTATTTGGCTGTAAAAAGCGGTGAAAAGCTCCAACACCACAAAGAATATACTTACTATCATGGCGTACAGCACAATCTTGGACACCTTTTGAATGGCCTCCTTGCCAGGGTCGAACTTGCTGACCTTTCTGACGATGAGACAGAGGAGGATCAGAAGTGCCGGCCCGGCTGCAAAGGCTGAGGCCAAGAAGCGGGCGGCCATAATGGCGGTAAGCCAGAAATGCCTTCCCGGCAAGCCTGCGTAAAGAAAGGCAGTGACCGTGTGGATGCTAACAGCCCAGGGTATTGAAACATAGATAAAAGGCTTGATCCACTTTGGTGGAGGAATCTCTTTGCGCTCGGCACTCAATACCACCCAGCCGATGACAATGTTTAGAAATAGGTAACCGTTCAAGACGATCATGTCCCAAAAGAGAACGGAGTTGGGGGTTGGGTGCAGGATAACGTTGAGCATGCGCATGGGTTTGCCCAAATCCACCAGGATAAACATCAGGCACATGGACACTGCGGCAACAGCCAGGAACTCTCCCAGAATTGTGATCTTGCCGAATTCCTTGACATTGTGAAGGTAATACGGCAGGACCACCATGACTGCTGAAGCTGCCACACCGACCAGGAAGGTGAACTGGGCAATGTAGATACCCCAGGAAACGTCCCTGCTCATGCCGGTTACGGTCAAACCTTTTTTGAGCTGGTAGAGAAAGGCGCTGGCACCTATCCCGTGAAGAACAACTAAAACCAGCAATAACAACCAGTATTTCTTGCTTCCCTTCAGAGCAGTCTCAAGCATAGCCACCTCACACTATGTAGTACACATTGGGACTTGTCCCAAGTTCTGGTTTACGCCGAATGGCAAAGTGCTCTCGAAGCAGCTGCCGCACTTCCGAGTTGGGATCTTCCAGGTCACCAAAAACTATCGCCTTGCTATCCTGAACCGCCTCGACACACGCAGGAATTTTCCCTTCTGCCAGACGTTCAGCGCAGAGGGTGCACTTTTCCACCACTCCTTTGCCCCGTACAGGATAGGTGGGATTTGGCGGCTCATGTTCCTTCCAGTAAGTATTCATGGCGTCTTTCCAGTTGAAACTTCTCGCTCCGAAAGGACAACCAGCCATACAATAGCGGCAACCAATGCAGCGGTGCTGGTCCATCATGACAATCCCGTCTGCCCGCTGCCAGGTGGCCTGAGTGGGACAGACCCTCACACAAGGGGGATTGGCGCAGTGGTTGCAAAGTAACAGAAAAGGTTTTTTTTCTATTTCCTCGGGGAGGTAGGTGGCCTCCTGACCAGGGAATACGTGTTCATACTCGTCAGTCCAGATCCACTTGATCTCTTCCTCGTCCTCAAAGTGAGGAATATTGTGAGCTCGGTTGCAAGCCTCTATGGCCTTCTGGGTGGTCTCCTCATCAAGCTTCTTTACATCCACCACCAGGGCCCACCTCTTTCCTACCAAGGCATCCGGCTCCGGAGTGTAAGCAGGCTCCTCGCCTTTACCCACCATGGCCAACAAATCCACCGAGGAAATCGTTCCAATACCCAAGGTGGAGATTCCAAGTATCTTAAGGAAGCGTCTTCTGCTCCTCTCCATCACTCTTTCTCCTTCGGCTCAATATGACATTCCCAACAATAGGGGGTGACTCCGGCATAGTTGTGGCATTGATCGCAAAATTTGCTCGCGTTGTTGTGGCAACCCAAGCAAGTGTTTTGCAAGCTCACCACATATTCTTTTCCGTCTGTGGCAACATAAAGTCGTTTGCCGTTGCGAACGGCCTCGTCCCGCCAGTTGTTGAGGAGTTGCATGTGTGATTCCTTCATAAACTCTGTGTTTTCCACACACACTTTGGCCTCCTTCGCCTTGGGCGAGAGCTCAGGCTCGGGCGGCGGGCTGGTTTTCACCAAACCATACAGGAAGGGTGAGGTGAAAAAGACAACAAAGATAACGAGCCCGATGATGATTTTTCCTTTGTTATACATTATTTTTCACCCTCCGATTCTTCTTCCGCTGCCTCTTCAGCGGCTTCCTCTGCTAATTCTTCAGCTGCTTCCTCGACTGCCTCTGTGGCTGTTTCTTCGGCTGTTTCTTCCGCGGCTTCTAATGTTACTTCTATAGCTTCCTCTTCAGCCTCTTCTTCCTCTTCTTCCTCTACCCAAGGGAACTCCTCACCACGGAGATTCATGGTTCTCTTCTTCTCCCCTTCCAGAATGAGGGCATTGGCTACTAATTCGTGTACACCACTGATTTCCACCTCGGGAATCCAATAGTCAACCAGAGCTTGCAGAGTCGCGCGATCAATGGCGCAGATGCACGACATTATGTTGACTCCATGCTTGTCGTGGACATACTGTAGAGCATTTGCCCTCGGTAGGGCCCCTCTCATCCTCAGATCCATGATTTCGTCTGTGTTCAGGCCGGACCCACCACCGCAGCAAAAGGTCTGTTCCCTGATGGTATTTATTGGCATCTCATGGAATTCATTGCAGACGTTGTTTATTATATACCGTGGTTCTTCGAAGATCCCCATGGCCCTGGCCGGGTTGCAGGAGTCATGGAAAGTGACATTATAAATGTCGTTACGGCTGGGATCCAAGTTCAATTTACCATGCTTGATCAGGTCTGCAGTAAACTCACAGATGTGAAGCATCTTGTGATCTTTAGCATTGTCGAACCGGGTGCCGGTGATGGGTGAAACCGGTACCTCGAGACTCTTGGGGGGTTCCCAGAAGGTGTCCATGTACTGGTTACACACCCTCCACATGTGGCCACATTCACCTCCCAATATCCACTTCACTCCCAGCCTCTCGGCCTCCATGTACTGCTTGGCATTGAGCCTTTTGGCCATTTCATGGGAGGTGAAATAACCGAAGTTCCCGCCCTCGGATGCATAGGTGCTCCAGGTGATGTCCAAACCAAGCCCTTCAAGATAGTGGAAGAGCATGAGGTAGCCCATGGCCGTGTACGTTCCCGGGTCAGCAAATACATCACCTGACGGGGTGATAAACAGGATCTCCGCTCCCTTCCGGTTGAAACTGGGCTCGGGTAGAATGCCGGTTATTTCCTCGATCTCCTCGCAGAAGAATTCCAGCATGGAGTGGTAGGCGTGAGGCTGAATGCCCAGGTGGTTGCCGGTGCGATAGCAGTTAGCCACAGGGCCGGTGATCCAATCGATGTTACAGCCCAACAGATTGAGGAGTTCTCGCCCGATTATGGTTATTTCAGCCGTGTCAATGCCATAGGGGCAAAAGAGGGAACAGCGGCGGCACTCGGTACACTGGAAGAAATAGTAGAATAGCTCCTTGAAGACATCATAGGTGAGTTTTCTGCCACCGGCGAGTTTCCCCAGGATCTTGCCGGCCGTGGTGAATTCGCCGCGATAAACCGACCGGAGAAGCTCCGCCCGGAGCACAGGCATATTCTTTGGATCACCCGAACCAATAAAGAAGTGGCACTTGTCTGCACAGGCGCCGCATCTCACACAGATATCCATGAACAGCCTGAAAGAACGAAACTTATCAAGACGCTCCCTCATTCCATCCAGAAATATCTCCTGCCAGTTATCCGGGAGATGCCAATCTTCGTCGCCCGGCGACCAACTCCGCGGATTGGGAAGACCCACAACCTCGTGGTCTTTGGGTTTCGAACCATAGCACCACCTACCTTCTCTGAATGCGGCAGGCGTGTCCATCCACCCTTTTTTAGGGGGAGTATAGTCTACTCGAGAGAGTTCTTCGGGGGGTGCAACCTTTGCCATTTCTACTCCTTTTCAACTGGGAGTCCAACTTCTTTCATCTTCTCCCTGAATTCATCTTCGTATTGGTCGTAAGTATGAACTTTGACTGGATAGTTCCAGGGATTGATGTGCCGATTTGCCCGGTTGTCATTGGGCATGTTCCGAGTCGGGCTCATGAAGACTCCACCTGCATGCATAAGTTTGCTGAAGGGGAAGTAGGCGATCAACACCGAAATGAGAAACAGGTGGACAAAAAAGATAACTCCTATCCCCTCCGGAATGGTGGGGCGAAAGCTCATCAGACCGGTGATCAACTCCTTGACGCTGGTGACATCAACCCTGATGAAATAGCGCATGAGAATGCCGGAGCCAGCCAGGGCGATGATGAGAAAGAGAGGGAAATAGTCGGAGGCGAGAGAAATGTAACGGAGCTGTGGCACGGCAACTCTTCGGAGAAACAGATAGAGTGCGGCCAGCAACAGAACCACACCGCTCACCATCAGCGTCGGCAACCCCACTTCCATAAAACC
>JAJDNB010000206.1 GCA_022340905.1 Deltaproteobacteria bacterium
GCGATGGCCCCCAGGGCAAAGGCTATATCTGTTGCCATGGGTATCCCCCAGCCACCGGCGGTTGGGGTGCCACGATTCAGAGCAAAATAAATGGCCCCGGGAACAAGCATGCCGCCCAATGCACCGATAACAGGGAGAAGGGCACTCTTGGGGTTTGAAAGCTCCCCTACCAAGATTTCCCGTTTTATCTCCAGCCCTACAATAAAAATAAAATAAGTCATTAGGCCGTCGTTAATCCAATGAAGCAGGGACTTTGCTATTTGGTATTGGCCTAACTCGAGAGTGAGGTGGATGTGCAAGAGATCATGATAAAGGGGAGCGAGAGCGGAATTGGCCCAAGCAACTGCCATAAAGCTGGCCAGGAGCAGGAGCACACTGCTCGATGCCTCTTTCTTGAAGAAAGACTCGGCCGGCCGAACAATGAAGTCCGCCACCAGGGAAGATGGTAATGACTTGTAGCTATCGAGCATTTCAAATAAAGGAAGCGGTTCTCCCCGGAGTCCTTGGAAGACTGCTTGATGCTGTTAAGGGAGAGGAAAGTTTGGCTTCAAACTTCTCCACCTGCCAAATAATGCAAAGTGCTGGGTTTATTACCTGACCTTGCGCTTCAGATTGTGGATGATAGTGTCCGCAGCCTCCTCCACAGAGGTTTTACCCATATCAATGATCAGGTCGTAGAGTTTGGCATCATTCCAATCCACGTCGAAGTAGTGCTTAATCAGACTTTTTGAATCCCTTTCCTCCCTGTGGATATGGTCTCTGGCTGCATCCCGATCTAATTTGAAACGCTTCATGATCGTCTTGATTTTCTCTTCCTCGCCTTTTCTGAGGCGCACATGCAGGACACCGTCCCTACCTCGCAGGAGACACTGGCTACCCCAGCCGAGAATTATGGCATTTCCCGCTTGGTAGACGTCTTCTACCAGTTTTTTGACGGCTTCAAAATAGTTCTTATCATCCAGGCAACCATGCTCTCTATCAACGACCCTTTGCACCAATGTACAGGTATAGCGATCAACAAATCGAAGAAGTCGTGATTGTTCGTGCTTAATGAACGTCTCCACGTCACTTTCTGAAAGGTGCAGCTCTGCGGCCAGCTTAGCCACTAACTGTTTGCCGATGTACTCCCAACCGAGTTTTTTCGCCAGGAGGGATGCCACCTGTTCACTGTCGGTACCGCATTCCTTACTAATGGTAATTATCCGCACGAAACCCTCCTATTGCTGCCATTTATGCAAGTCTCTAGATCATGCGACCCCGGCATGATACTCCAGTCACCCGCGATTGTCCAGATGCGCCTGCCGCCAAGGTATCGAAATACAGAGAAAGTAGGCAATTGCCAGTGGCAGTGAGCATGGAACCAGGAGCCAGGAGTTTTTCGTCAATTCGCCGATAGGTCAAATCGTCAAATCGTAGAAAGCGTCTACCGTAGAGGTCAGAAGTCGGAGATCAGAGATCAGCTTTATACCTGACCTCAGACCTCTGATATCTGACCTCTAAGTTCTACTTGCTCTCCTCTGTCCTCAGTTTTCTCGCTTCTGCCAGCTTCTCACTGCCGGGTGGTTTACCATGGCAGTTATGGACTAAAAGTTGGCAGC
This sequence comes from Deltaproteobacteria bacterium, assembly GCA_022340905.1. Taxonomy (GTDB): domain Bacteria; phylum Desulfobacterota; class Syntrophobacteria; order BM002; family BM002; genus BM002. The sequence goes on from JAJDNB010000206.1 coordinate 1,599, forward strand.
CATGGTCTTGGCCTGTTCCAAGGCTGCCGCCATATTTTTTTCTTTCTCTTCCTGAGGACCCAGTGTTGACGCGACGGTTATTTTTTGGAAATCACTGAAGCCCATGAACCCTAGGATAAGCTCCAAATAAGCTTTTTGCAGATCGTAACTTTCTGCTCCGGTACCGGGGCCGTAAGCACCACCACTCGCGTAGATGGAAACAATGGGCTTACCTGTAACCAAACCTTCATAGCCCTTTTCAGGAGAGTAGCTGAAGGTATATCCAGGTTGAACTATTACATCTATGTAGTGTTTGAGCTTGTATGGAATGCCAAAATTCCACATGGGCAAGGAGAAAACATACTTGTCCGCCCCGGTAAATTGTGAGATCAGATCTTCCACAGCACGCCAGGCACGTTTCTGTTCCTCTGTGTGTTCGAGACCGTGAAGAATGACGTACTTGGAGTCGATCACGTGGCCATCGAACTCGGGAATACTGGTGTGCCAGAGATCCACGGTTTCAACCGCATCGCCAGGGTGGGTACGCTCATACTCATCAATGAAGGCTCTGGCAACCTCGATTGAAGCAGATCTTTCTTTGCGCGGTGAAGCTTCTATATAAAGTAGACGAGCCATCTCAGACCTCCTTTGTTGGATACCTTTTTATAGGGTTCCTCTTTTAGATGTCCGAAAATATTTTATTCAATAATAGGCACGAATCTGCGCGTTGCAATGGCAAACATACAAAATGTCTAAAATGTCTAAATTGCCTAAAATGCCTAAAGTGCCTAGAGTTGGGAGGCATACGAAGATTGGCGCCTGATAGCAATTCGCAGATGAGGGGACTCACAGAAGCCATTATTTCTCATTGTGAAGTGGCAATAACTTTATTATATTCATCGACTTAGTTAGTAAGTTAAATTCAATTTTAGGCATTTTAGATCATTTTAGCTGACTTTAGGCATTTGGAACGGGGAGTTCCCTATGAGGATACTGGTCAAAACCACATTTTTTATGACGATCCTTTTTATCACCATTTGTCATCAGACCTCTGACGCTGAGAAAAGGCCAAACCGATTCGACTGCGACATTCACGCCGGACCATGCAGTGGTACCTTAGAAGATATCCAGGTCACCATGGATGTCGAGCCCAAGCCTGTCAAGGCAATGAAGGATCTCACGTTTACTGTTCACTTTGTTGGAGCAAAGATTGTGGCTCATCCGTACATAGACCTTGGAATGCCTGGCATGAATATGGGGAGAAATCGGGTCTCGCTGAAACGAATAAAAGAATCTCTATACCAAGGCACAGGAGTCATTGTTCGCTGACCCAGTGGTCGCCGTACCTGGAAGGCTACGGTAACTGTTCCTGATTTGGGTTCTGTGGAGTTCGTCTTCGATGTCGTCTATTGAAACCATCTATCTCATCTTTTTTACCTCAGGCTTTACCATCGGTTTTGGTCATTGTATTGGGATGTGCGGACCTATTGTTGCTTCTTTTTCGCTCAGCTTGAAGGGGCGGGAGGTCACCGTTCCTCATCTCCTCTACAATAGCGGCCGTATTACCACCTATAGTTTGCTAGGTGGCGTCATGGGCGCTACTGGCTCGTTTACCTCAGTTGCCGCCGGTATTGCTGGCCTGCAGAAAGGTGTGATGATCTTCACCGGTGTGTTAATTATCCTCATGGGACTTGCCATGGCCGGATGGGTACCTTTGGGTTCAATCTTTGGGGACTACTGCAATCCCGGCGGTCTTCTATCCCGAACCTTTGGCAGAATCTCGGAGACAAGATCAACCTTGACCTACTACCCCTTGGGAATGCTCTTGGGGTTGCTGCCCTGCGGGCCGGTTTATACCGCTCTCATAGCAGCAGCCAGGACCGGAATGGAAGTTCAGAATGGATTCAAGGGGTCACTAATCGGTGCTGGACTAATGCTGTCTTTTGGGCTGGGCACCGTTCCTGCACTGCTCGTCGTAGCAAAACTTGCCAACCTCGGCTGGCTAAAGAGAAGAGATATAATCTATAAGATTTCTTCAGTTCTTATGATAGTTGTAGGAATCTATTTCGTTATCAAGGCCATAAGGTACTGATCAGTTTCGGATTGCGGAATTCGGATTTGAGGTTGAGAGAAGCATAGGGCACGGGGCATAGGGAAAAGACAGGTGGCAGGAGGCAGCTGACAGCCGACAGCCGACAGCAAGTAGAACTCAGAGGTCAGATATCAGAGGTCAGGTATAAGGCTGATCTCTGATCTCCGACTTCTGACCTCTACGATAGACGGTTTCTACGATTTGAACGACTTCAACGACTTGAACGGTTTCTAAGCATTTTAGCCATTTAAAATTGGGGATTGAACATGATGGATCTACTGAAAAAGTTTTTCGCAAGCACCACCGATGAAAAATCCGCTGGTAAACCGGTGGGGGCTTCCTATGATGTCAGAATAGCAACGTGTGCTCTGCTTCTCGAGATGGCACACATAGACGGTAAGTTCAGCGAACTGGAAAAAGAAAGTATTCTTGAGGTATTAAAAAATAAGTATGGATTATCAGTTGAACATGCTGCTGCCCTCATGCAAGCTGCCGAGGATGAGCTTGAAAAGAGTATAGACTTGTGGCAGTTCGCAAAGCTTATTAATGATAACTATTCAGCTGAGGAGAAAATAAAAATTATTGAAACAGTGTGGCACCTAATATACACAGATGGGGTATTGGACAAACATGAAGATTATTTGGTTCACAAATTAGCCAAATTATTGCGCCTCAGTCACGAACAACTCATTGATGCAAAACTAAAGGTGCTAGGCAAAGATTAATGTTGTAGATGTATTTTTCAATTCCTAACGCAGATAAACTCTCACCCTCTTCTCCCCAAGGGGGAGAGGGTAAGGCTGAGGGGGAACCGCTGCATAGGTCATGGAGGTGTTACTGCATGCAACCATCGTTAAAATCTCTCATGGAAGCAGGAACAGCCGTTATCTCTGATGTCTTCGATACCATGGGCCAGCTGCCGCCCGTGTTGGACAACTCCCTTGTTCCCCTACCTGGTCCTGGTATAAGATTCGTTGGTCCAGCGTACACCATAACCGGAGAGTCACATCGGTGGTCAGGAAAGGGCGACAGGACAAAACTGGCTGCCATTGATGCAATGGTCCCGGGGGTTGTCCCGGTATGGGCTGGGAATGATATTCGGGGTGTTTGCTGTTTTGGCGACTTGCTATCCGAGGCTATGAAAGCAAGGGGCTGCGCCGGGGTGGTGGTAGACGGTGGGGTAAGAGATGTGGCCTACTTGAAGAGCTTGGAATTACCCATGATGGTTCGCTACCGTACGCCTGCCCAGGCAATCGGACGCTGGCGAGTCACAAACACGCAGGTGGCGATTCGTGTCCGTGGGGCCCTGGAAGATTGGGTTGCAATCAGGCCGGGTGATGTAGTTGTCGTCGATGACGACGGAGTGATAATTATTCCGGCCGAACTAATCAATAGGATAGAGGCTCAAGTCTTGGAGTGGGCAGAGAAAGATTCCAGAGCAAGAAACGATATCAGGATGGGTACTCCCCTCCTCGAGGCTTTGGATAAGTATGGACATCTTTAGATTTCGGATTGCGGATTTCGGATTGTAGAAAGGCTCAAGGTTTCGGGTGTCAGGTTTCAGGTGTCAGGGAAAAAAGTGAAAGAGCTGAAACTTGTCAAGGATCCCGTCTGCAGCGAGGAGGCAGCGGGGAACACTGAAACCTTAGTCGTTGGAATTGAAGATTTCATTTCAGGACGTGCCGCATGACTCGGTAGACATCGGTGTTGTCCACGGCTCTTCCCAGATATTCGCTTCCCGGACCCTGGCTCCAAATTGGCACATCTCCAGCCGTATGTTTTCTCGTGGTCCAGGCCCCATGCACCAAATCGCCGGGTTGGTACTTGCCCCCGGTATCATCGATGGCAAAGCCACCAGTTTCGTGATCGGGAGCGATGATCACTAGCGTGTGTTGACTTCGACTTGGCCTCTCGGCGATCCAATTCAATACTACCTGGACAGCAGCGTCAAAAGCTAGGGTTTCTGCGACCTGATAGGCAACATCGTTGTGGTGGTTTGCCCAATCGATTTGAGAGCCTTCCACCAAAAGGAAAAACCCATCTGTGTCTTTTTCGAGGGTCTTAAGAGCCGCTGCGGTCATCTGCGGCAAGGTTGGTTCCTTTTGCCTGTATTTCTCTTTCGGATTAATGCGGAACAATTCGGGAGTTTTGCCTTTTGGGGTGAAAAGCCCCAGGATCTTCTTTGAGCTCTTGGCAACCGCATTGTTCAACTCTTTCTTAGTGTAAACCACTTCATAGCCGTTATGTTCAGCTGCTGCAATGAAGTTACCAAACGTGTCACACGGGTCGGCATTTATCGCATTAGATATGAAGTGGTTCAGTCCGCCCCCCAGGATGACATCGACTCCCGTGACCTGGACGAGCTGTCGGGCAATTTCTCTCTCGCAATCCCTGGATGGAACATGGGCGCCGAAGGCGGCTGGAGTAGCGTGGGTAACACTGGAGGTGACCACTAAGCCGGTTGACTTGCCTTTCGCTTTAGCAGTTTCTAAGATTGTGGGACCAGGCGTGGGCTCGCATTTTCCGTCTTTGTCATTGTCATGGCAAGAGATTTCTCCGTTGCGGAACTTATCGCCGTTCGCCCAGGCGGAGGCGGCAGCAGCCGAATCGGTCACCGAACTATCGGCGGAATAAGTTCTCTGGTAGCCAATGTTAGAGAGCGTCTCTAAAGAGAGGTTTGCCCCCTCCAGACCGTTTTTAAAAATGCGAGCTGCCGTGACATCGGCAAGGCCCATACCGTCGGGAACCATGAAGATAATGGTTTTAGCTGTTGCAGGAGGTCCACTGTCGATCTGGTGTTTTTTTTCCGTTGTGAAACCGGCCAGAGTCAGAAGCAGGCTTAAAAAGAGTAGAGCCGAGCGAACCGGGGTTTTTTCCGTACGTCTTTGTATACCCATCAATGCTGATTCCTTTCACGGATCCCCGTTACCACATTGAGGAAAAGTTACAATGCACTTGACCTTAACCGCGCATACCATGATCGTCAACGTCCTGGCAAGTTCCCCCACAAAGTTAGACAATCTGGTCCGAAAAGTGAGTCGCGTCTTCTAATCCTTGACAATTCCGCCCTTAAGACTTATTCGTAGTGCAGATGATACTCAGTGTTTCCAAAGGATTCTAAGGAAGTGAAAGCAAGAGCAGCAAATCTGCTAAGCTTGACGGCGCTAACAAGTATAGTTCTCTTTCTGGCCGTACCAAGCTGGGCTCGATCAATGCGCTGTGGCCACGAGTTGGTGCGAGTTGGGGATCCCACCATACAGTTGCTCCAGAGGTGCGGGGAACCGGATCTCAAAGAACTTCTAAATACGGACGGGCTCATAGTGGAAAAGTGGACTTACAACTGCGGCTCACTGAGGTTTATGCGGATTATTACCCTCAGAGGAGGTGTAATCCGGAAAATTGAAGTTGCCGACTATGGAACCGGTCCCCCTCGGTGCCAGTGATTTGCATGGCAAAGAAGAATTATCGCCGGCTAAGTAGGCACACAGTAGCCGTATAAACCTTTAGATTACCTAACTCTTTGGTGGGACCACTGCTGTAAGTACTTGCCCTCACGTGCTATTTCATTAACGATCTGGTTGATCACCACGAGAGCCAACCCCTTGGAGCCAAAGAGCCCTACGTCAATCTCAATGTAAGTTAGAGTATCCGTTCGAGGTTCTATAGTCACCTTGACTTTCTGGTTTTTATCATCAATGTAATAAAATGTGGATTGCTCTGCATTTGTGGTTTCTTTGTGAAGCTTAAGTGCAAGTGCTTCTCCGGCGCGGCGAGTTGCCTCCACCACGTCCTGGTAGTGAGCGAGCTCATAGCTTTTTATCCTGCCGCTTTCGTAGCGTGAGATTCCAGCCTCGCCTGCACTCGAGCCAACGGTAGCGGACGGGGCAAGGCAAGCGGGGGTTAAGCAGGCGGCACACCCCCAGCCCGTGGCTAAGACCAGCAATACTGCTGCCAGGGATAGCATCTTGTTACTAATGGTAAACCCCATCTTTCAATCCCCACAAGGCTTCGGGCTTGAAGTAACTAAATTGCTTGAAATTGCTATGAGACCATTTGAGGAGAAGAATATAGTAAAATTTTTGCTATTTCTCAACCAAAGAGGTGACACAGACCTGTCCCGCCGTGTGAATCTAAGAAGCTAGTGGTCCTAAAAAGGTTTTAAAAGTATATGGCACGCCATCAACTCGACAACCTTGACAAGCATCACCTACTCTGGTAGAAGGCAATCTCCTATCTCTGAGGCGGGATTCGTGAAAAAAACCCCTCCATGACCAAGGAGGTGGCTCATGGCAAGAGAAAGAAGACGCCACGCCAGAGTGGATGTTGATTGGCCGGCTGTGGTGCAGCATGCCTATGGTGGCATGGTGGCAGAAATGGAAAATATCGGCACCAACGGAGCATTCATCCGCTGCGACAAGCCTCTCAGGCCAAAAGAAAGATTCAAGCTCTTGATTGTAGCCCCCAACCACAGCCCTCTGAGTGCCAGTGCAGAGGTGGCCTGGCTTCAGGTGGCGTGCGCAGACAAAGATTTGCCCCCTTGTGGCATGGGTGTTCGTTTTACCCGGGTATCCAGTACTGTTCGGCAATATATCCGCAGCTTTGTTGCCACGGAAAAGAAGTGAAATCAGGCAGTTCAATCAGTATCGGAGAAAAGGGGATGAGATCAACTTTCAGGGTTTTGGCGGTGCTGCTTGTCGCCACCCTCCTCTCGGGGTGCGTTGTCATAGGAAAAAACAAGCAATTTCAACCCTTCGACTCCACCAAGCTTGACAGTCTCGTACCAGGACAGACAAAAGCGGCAGAAGTGACCGAGATATTTGGAGCTCCGAGCGAGGTGGTGGAGCTATCTAATGGCAATGCGTATATCTACAAGAGAACCGTCACCAAGGGTACGGTGTGCTGGTTGGTCCTTCTCACCTTCGGAAATGCGGACAAGCAACACGACCAACTGGTTTTCTTCTTTGACCGAAGTGACACGCTGACTCACTACGGCCTTAGCCTCGATGCCGACAAGGCGAAATATGGATTCCCGGGTTAGCATTCTTACCGCATTTTCCTTAATCGTCGCGGGTTTTCTCCTGAGTGGCTGCATAACCTATCAGCTTTCCCGGTATGTGGAGGGAGACAAAGTTGTTTTTCCCAATGATCAGCTGGTGGTTGGCAAAACCACCCTGGGTGAGGCTCTATCTCTCCTTGGTGCTCCAGACAGGGTGAGTAAAGCAGGGCTGGAGGACCTGCTCGTTTATGAAAGGGCCTTGCTTTACAGAAACCGGATAAAGGTTGGACTTCCCATCCCTTTGAGTAGTGTGATCAGAACAAGCCTTGACGCCTCTGCCTATGGTACCCTGGTACGCTATGATTATCTCGCACTTTTTTTCAACTCTGAGAGAATTCTCAGCCACAAGACATTTCAACAAGGCTCCAGCCATCCTTACTTCAAAACCCTCTTTTCTTCAAACCGTTGATTCACTGGTCTTTCCTACCTTTCCCTTCCTGCCGATTTACCAGCATTGTAACTTTTAATGCACATATTTTCGTCAGCAGATCTTATCGTACTTCTTTGTATACGTAACAGGTGTTGTTGGTTATAGGGAATTCGAAGGTACAAGGACCAGTGTGGGCTGTAAAGTATGGAAAAACGGAGAATTTTCAGATTCCAAAGGCAGCATAGTGCCTTGGCACTCTTTTTGCTCTTGGGTAGCGAGGGGAAAGAAACGAGACAGGTTGGGCAGATGAGACTACTCAAAAAATGGAATAATCTTACAGCTAGAGTTATAGCCTTCTATCAACAGGGCTGGTACGCTGTAGCGGAGAAACTGGCCGAGGAGACTCTGAAGTTTGCCGAAAGAGCATTTGGCCCCGATCATTCCAATGTTGCAGAGTCTCTGAATAATTTGGCATTAATCTGCTACTCCCAGGCAAAAGAGGCGGAAGCTGCTATTTTCGAGCAGACTTTGTCTCAGCGCCAAGGCGATGTGCTTTGGTCAGAATCTCCTGACACCTCCCAATATGTGAACAAGCTGGTGCTGCTCAACCTTGCCAAGCGGAAGTACTCCCAGGCAGAGTCTTTTTTTGAACGGGCCTTGGCTATCAAAAGATACGGCCTGGGACAGGAGCATGGTGAACTATCTCAAATTTTAGGCAATTTGGCGGACTTACACAAATCTCAAGGCAACTACGATGAGGCGGAATTTTTCATTAAATCACTGAGAATACACGGCAACCCCGGATTGCACACCGACAGTTTCCCAGCTGAGAATACAAGAATTAGAGAAATGAACGAAATAAGGCATAACAGAGAGTACATGAGGTGCACCGGCCACTTTCCCGCCAAACTGTCCAAAGGACAAAAAGGTTCGTTCATAGAGGGGGTTACAGAAAATATCAGCCAGGTTGGTACCTTTATCAAGACCAAAGATTGGGGAAAGTTTAGAGCGGACGACCAGGTCTCAGTGGCCATATCTCTTCCCTCGGTCTTTTCCGAGCAGTTTGCCGCCGTTGAAATGTTGGGGCCGGGGATAATAACCAGGGTCGATGAAGAAAATGAAGGTGTGGGCATTCAGTTCAGCCGAAGTTTCAAGCAGTTCAGAAGGGTAGGAGAAACAGAGGTTGCCGGCAGAATAAGATACAAAAAACTTGCCCATTATCTAACCCTCCTGGAAAGGATGCCATTGGCTCAATTTTCGGAGAAATATCCAAAAGGTTTTTTTGTGGAAAGATTTCGCCTCGATTTTGACCCCACTGTCATCTTTCAGTTCAGTACGAATGAGATAGACGTTCCAAAAGTCCGCAATCAATTGCCCCATTCCCTTTTGATAAAAGATTTCTTGGAAGCAAGGGTTATCGAAGTAAATAGAAAAAAAATTGACAGTGATGAAGGGGTAGTCACCATAGGTCGGGCAGCGAGTAATGATGTGGTATTGTACAATAAAACTATATCGAAATCACACGCCTTCCTCTATTTCCCCGATGGTCACACCGGTGCCCAAGTGGTAGATTTGAAATCAACCAACTGCACTTTCATCAACGACGCAGTCATCACTCCTTACGTTACCTACGACTTGGCCGACGGTGACGAGATTTCCTTCGGTCCACAGACAAAGGTCATCTATCTTTCCACCGGAACCTTTTATGATTTTGTCGCTTCGTTGAAAAGATCCAATGAAAGCAGTATGGATTCTTAACCCCCCCACCTACCTCAGCCAATTGACTCCCCCTGGATAAATAGGTAAATTGCCGACCCAAGGAGACCCTCCGAGAACGACAAAGAAGAAATCAAGATGCAAGACTGATCGATTGTTTGCAGTTTTCTGACAAGGGGTACAT